>DASWAR010000206.1:0-12914 GCA_036391015.1 Terriglobales bacterium | reverse complement strand
GGCGATCCCGTCCTCCGCCATGTGGTGCATCTCCTCGGTCCGGATCTGCACCTCGAACGGCGTGCCGCTCTCGGCGATCACCGAGGTGTGCAGCGACTGGTAGAGGTTGGGGCGCGGCATGGCGATGTGGTCCTTGATGCGCCCCGGCACCGGCCGCCACAGATTGTGGATCATGCCCAGCACGGCATAGCAGTCCTGCACCGATCCGGTGATCACCCGCACCGCCAGCAGGTCGTACATCTGGTCCACGGTGATGCGCTGCCGCTGGATCTTGAGGTAAATCGAATACAGGCGCTTGATGCGGCTTTCGACCCGCGCCTGGATGCCGGCTTCTTTCAGCTTCTCGCGGATGAAGGCCTCGATCTTTGCCAGGAATTCCTCGCCCGACTTGCGCCGCGCCTCCACCGCCTCATGCACCTGCTTGTAGGCGATGGGATCCACGTAGGGGAAGCCCAGGTCCTCCAGTTCGCCGCGGATCTTGCCCATGCCGAGGCGGTGCGCGATGGGGGCGTAGATTTCCAGGGTCTCGCGCGCGATCGCCAGCCGCCGTTCTTCCGGCAAGTGCTGCAAGGTGCGCATGTTGTGCAGTCGGTCCGCCAGCTTGATGAGGACCACCCGAATGTCGTCCACCATGGCCAGCATCATCTTGCGCAGGTTCTCGGCTTGACGCTCCTCGCGGGTATGAAAATCGATTTTGCTGATCTTGGTGACGCCCTCCACGATGTGCGCCACCTGGTCGCCAAACTCCTTTTCGATTTCCTCGATCGTCACCGAGGTGTCTTCGACCAGATCGTGCAGCAGCCCGGCGGCGATGGCGACGGTGTCGAGCTTGATCTCCGCCAGCACGCAGGCTACTTCCAGCGGGTGCACCAGGTAGGGTTCACCGGAAGCTCTGGTTTGTCCGGTGTGACAACGCAGGGAGAAGTCGTAGGCCTTTTTGATGAGATCGAGATCGTCGTTGGGCCGGTAAGCCCGGACCTGCTTCATCAGGTCACGGAAGCGTGTGACCCGCAAGACGTTGGTCGCGATCTGCTGGCGGAAGGTCGCCATGCTTGATTATAGCCGCAGGCTCAAGGCTTTAGGCGTAGGGCTCAAGGCGCAAGCGGTAACGGGCGTTGTGAGCCTTGCACCTTGCGCCTTGTGCCGTGAGCCTTGTGCCTGCCCATTGACACCCGCAAAGGCCGCAGCGTAGGCTTGGATCGCTCAAACGGCCCGAACTGGGATGGGTCCTTCCTTACACGCTGACTCGCGTTAATTCATTCGGAATCAACTAACCAACAAGCAACAAGAGGAGATCCTATGCGCAAAATCCTTGTTTGGGCGGCCTTTGCTCTGCTCGCCTGCCCCGCGATCGTGGTCGCGCAGACAGCAGAAATGCACGGTCCGCCAAGAATTCTAGAGATCGTGCGGGAAGACTCGAAGCCGGGCAAGGCCATCGCCCACCGCAAACACGAGGCGGCCTGGACGCAGGCCTTCATCAAAGCCGGATACCCGTACAGCCTGACCATCAGCTCGGTGACCGGACCGGATCAAGACTGGTTCATGACCGGTTTCGACACCTATGCCCAACTGGAAAAGGTAAACGATTCGTTCGAAACCAACCCGGCGTATCGGCAAATCATGGAAACGTTCTCGCCGAAGGAAGCCGACTTCGTTTCCGAATCGCGCTTTATCTTTGCCAGGTATCGTCCGGAGCTGAGCTACAAGCCGGACTTCAAATTGGGCGAGTACAAGTACTTCAGCGTGCTTGTAGTGCGCTTCAAGCTGGGTTCAGGCCCGGACGAGGTCGGCAAGATTGTTGCGGCCGCGCGTGAAAAGGCCAACCCGGATTACCATTCGATTGCCTACGAAGTGACCTCGGGCATGCCCGTCGGAACTTACATATATTTCACCCCAGTCAAGAGCCTGGTGGCATGGGACGAGCCCCCGAACAAAGCCTATGGCGATGCGCTGAAGGAAGGCGGGTTTTACGATGCGGTCGGCAAGACCGTTCAGCTCGCCGAAAGCCGGCTGTTCGCCTTCAATCCGCGGCTGAGCTACGTGTCCGACAATGTGGCGAAAGCCAACCCGTCGTTCTGGCACCCGAAGATGGAAACGGCCAAGGCCCCGGCGGCCAAGAAGGAAATGAAGACGGAAAAGAAGTAACCGGAAGTGATCTCTTGCGAGACGCAACCGAGCCCCGTGTCGTTTTGAGCAGACGTTAAGTTCAGGAGGAAAATAGATGAGGAAAATACTGTTTGCCCTTGCCGTGCTGGCGCTTGTGGTGTCAGCCACGGTCACCGTACCCACCGTAGCCGCTCAGAGCCATACCGATTCCGCCAGCTCCGGACCACCGCCCGTCATTCAGATGTTCCGCGAGGAAGTGAAGCCGGGGAAGGGTCCGCTGCACGCCAAGACCGAGGCGGCGTGGGTGGCCGCCTACAGGAAAGCCAACCTCAAGTATTACTATCTGGGCACGACGGCCATGACCGGGCCCTCCGAGGCGTGGTTCCTCAGCGCGTACGCGTCCATGGAAGACGCGGAAAAGGCGCAAATGGCACTCGAGGCCAACAAGGCGGTGCAAGCTGAAATCGATCGCGTCGGTGTAGCGGACGGCGACCTGCTGAGCGGTGTCCGTTCCACCTACCTGTTCTACAACCCCGAACTCAGCTACCGTCCGAACTTCAACCTCGGCGAATACAAGTACTTCATGGTGGATACCTACCGCATCAAGCTCGGCCACGGTGAAAAATTTGCTGAGTTGCGCAAGGCGGTCAATGCCGGACACGAGAAGGCCAATATGGACGAGCACATGCTGGTGTACGGCGTCGGGCTGGGCGCTCCCACCGGCACCATCATGGTGTTCCAGCCGGTGAAGTCACTGAAGGAATTTGACGATTTCGCGAAGACCCACGGCAAAGGCTCCGCGTACTACGAGGTGGTCGGTGACGCGGGCAGGAAAATGTTTGCCGATTTCGCGCGCGAAGACGAGCAGTTTTTCGTGCGTGATTTCCTGGCCTTCAGCCCGGGGATGAGCTTCCTCTCGGAGAAGGTGATCGCGTCGAACCCAAGCTTCTGGAAGCCGAAGACCGAGATGGCGAAGGCGCCTGCGGCCAAGAAAGAACCGGCCAAGATAGAAAAGAAATAAATCTGCTTGCGGCATCATGCCCGGTCGAAGAGACCGGGCATATTTATTTGTAATTGAGTGATTTGCGATTTAGTGATTTATCAGGCCTTCCGCTCGCTATGCGCGCGCGTCTAAACCGAAACATTACAAATCACTAAATTACAAATCACTAAATCACAAATGGCATACGATGTTTGTCATGCGAGTTCTCGTCACCGGGGCTTCGGGATTTATCGGCTCGGCGCTGATGCGCGCATTGCGTGAGGCGGGACACGAACCGGTGGCGCTGGTGCGGCGCGCGCCGAAGCCCGGCGCCGCCGAGATCCAATGGGACCCCACCGGCGCTATTGACGGCGCAAAATTCAGTGGCGCCGATGCGGTGGTGCATTTGGCCGGCGAAAGCGTTGCATCCGGGCGGTGGGACGAGCAGCGCAAGGCGCGAATCCTGAACAGCCGGGTGCAGGGCACGCAGACCATCGCCGCCTCCATCGCGCGGGCCAATCCACGTCCGCGCGTGCTGGTGAGCGCTTCGGCGAACGGCATCTATGGCGACACCGCAGACAAGGTGGTGACCGAAGCGGAGCCGCCCGGATCAACGTTCCTTGCCGAGGTCGGCCGGCAGTGGGAGAACGCCACCCGCGCCGCCAGCGACGCCGGCATCCGCACCGTCATGATGCGGACCGGCCTGGTACTGAGCGGCAAGGGCGGAGCGCTGGCGCGCATGCTGCCGCCGTTTCGCATGGGTGTTGGCGGCCGCCTCGGTGATGGACGCCAGTGGATGGCCTGGATCACGCTCGACGACCTGATCGCGCTCTTCCTGCACGTGCTGACCCATGAATCGGTGCGCGGCCCGGTGAATGCCGTCGCGCCGAACCCGGTCACCAACGCCGAATTCACCCGCGCGCTGGGATCCGTGCTGCAACGCCCAACGCCGTTTCCCGTGCCGGCGTTTGCGGTGCGCGCTGCCTTCGGTCAGATGGGAGAGGAATTGCTGCTGGCGAGCAACCGCGCCGTGCCCCAGGCGGCGTTGGCCGGCGGATTTCAGTTTCGCTATCCGGAAATTCGCGGCGCGCTGGAACATGTGTTGAAAAGCAGGTGATCGGTTATCGGTTGTCGGTTATCGGTTGGATCGCATCCGAATTCCGAAGCGCCGAGCTAGTTTCTATCGCCCCCGATTACCGAGAACCGAAAACCGAAAACCGTTTACTTTTCAAAAAACATCTTCACTGCCACCACTACCAGCAACACGGCAAAAACCTTGCGCAGCACGGGGCCAGGGACATGCTGCGCCCATGCGCCGCCGAAGTACCCGCCCAGCAACACGCCGACTGCGATCACCAATCCCAGTTTGAGGTCGGCTTCGCCGCGCTGGTAGTAGCTCAGGAAGGCGAGAATTCCCGTCGGCGGCAGCAGGATTGCCAGCGAGGTTCCCTGGGCCAGCTTCTGGTTCATCTTGAAGAAGTACAGGAGTATGGGCACCAGCACCACGCCGCCGGCCACGCCCAGCAAGCCGGAAAAAATGCCCACCACTATGCCGGCCAGAACACCCCAGATGATCCACATAGCGCCTCGCTTCAGTTTCAGTTTCGGTTTCAGTTGGGCCGGTGAGAGAAGAAATCCTATCAGAGGCGCGCGCGCAGGCAATGATTACAGCGCAATCCAGCCGGCGCGGATGGCCGCCGCCGATGCGACCGCCACGATCAGCCACAACAACACGCCCTGAATCAGCGGGCGTGCGCCAACCTGCCTCAGCGTGGCGCGCGAGACACCGCTGCCGATCAGGTACAAGGTCGCCGTCAATCCGATAATCCCCAGGCGCGCCAAGCTGTGGAACGCGGGCGCGCCCGCCGGCACCAACGTGTTCGCCACCGCCGCCAGCACGAAGAACAGGATGAACCATGGCCACGGTACGCGCGTCGAAGTCGACGCGGCGCGGCTGCCGTTGTGGTTGTCGAGGCGCCGCTTCACCGCCGCCGTGCCCAGGGTCATGGGCACGATCCACAGCGCGCGCGCCAGCTTCACCGTGGTGGCTACCCCCAGCGCAATCGCGCCGTACTTTGCGCCCGCGCCGACCACCGAACTGGTGTCGTGAATGGCCAGCGCCGCCCACAACCCGAACTGCGACTGCGTCAGGTGCAGCGACGCTCCAATGCCGGGAAATATCAACAGCGCAATCGAATTGAGGATGAATACCGTGCCCAGAGCGACCGACATCTCTTCTTCATTGGCATGGACCACTGGACCGACGGCGGCAATCGCGCTGCCGCCGCAAATCGCCGTGCCTGCCGAGATCAGGAACCCCGCGGTGGGCGGCACCTTGAGCAGGCGCGTCAGTGCCAGCCCAACCAGCATGGCGAAGCTGATGCCGACAGCGGTGTAAATAAACCCCGCACGGCCGGCTTTCAGGATCTGCTGCAGGTTCATGCCGAAGCCCAGCCCGACTACCGATGCTTGCAGAAGGTATTTCGTTAGCCCGCGCGTTTGGCTGCGAAATGGATTGCCGAACATCAGCCCGAGCACGAGCCCGACGACCAGCGCAAGCGGCGGCGACGCCCACGGGGTCAGGG
Organism: Terriglobales bacterium; assembly: GCA_036391015.1. Taxonomy (GTDB): domain Bacteria; phylum Acidobacteriota; class Terriglobia; order Terriglobales; family Acidobacteriaceae; genus JAIQGF01. The sequence goes on along the minus strand of DASWAR010000206.1, from coordinate 7,241 downwards.
CAAACAGCAGGCCGGTAAGGAACAGGATTTTGGTGATAGTCCGCATGAAGTAGTTAGGAGTTAGTAGTTAGGAGTTAGGAGTTAGCGCCCTCTGCCCACTCCCTTAATGTAGCATCCACCGCCTGGCGCCACGCTGCTGGCGCAGCGCCGCCCGAAACGTGTATTCTTACTGCCGCTTCAGGTGGGGAGGCAACCATGAAGAAAGCTCTGTACCTTGTGCTTGCGCTGCTGTGCGCGACTGCCGTGGTCGCGCAGGAATCCAAGTCTACTTCCAGCTCGAATCCGGTGAGCGACACTGTGCGTTCGCTGATCGCGCGCCAGTCGAAGAATCTGACGGCCGCCGCTGAAGAGATGCCGGCGGACAAATACTCGTACAAGCCGACCGAGCAGCAGATGACGTTCGGCACGCTGGTCGAGCACATCGCCAACTCGAATAATTTCTTGTGTGCCAAGCTGGCCAACCAGGCTGAACCGTCTGTCAAGATCAGCGACAAGGATCCGAAGGACAAGCTGGTCGCCGCGCTGAAGAGCTCGTTCGCTTATTGCGAGACGGCGCTCAAGGGCGTGCAGGACTCGCAACTCGGCGAGCCGGTGACCATGTGGGGCGGACGCCAGGCGCCCAAGGCAGCCGCACTGATCGGCCTGACCAACGACTGGGCTGACCATTACGGGCTGGCGGCAACCTACTTGCGCCTCAACGGCATACTCCCGCCGACGGCGAAGAAACCGCCGGCCGCAGAGAAAAAGTAACGGCCACCAAGGCGTTGGGTGGCTCGTAGCTGGTAGCTGGGACGAGTTTCCCCGGGCTACCAGCTACCAACTACCAGCTACATTTTGCATCTCACCTCCCTTGCCCGCATCCAACATCCAGGCCCGCACAAGCTCCCAACTCATTGTGACAACGCCATTTAGGCCCCGTAAAAGCTCCATTCGATGGTCGATTCCCGCCGCTAGACGTTTCCCAGCCGTGGTCCGCGGGTTCGAAGTGATTTAATAACTGGTTTGAGAACGATGGCACCTCCCGCAGTGCGAATCCGGCGCAGATTCAACGCGATCCATCGCCGTTCCCGCGAGTGGATGATGATCGCCAAGGCGCTTGTGTCGACGCGCCATCCGGTCCTGGCGCACATCATCCCCATGCGCCGCTGCAATCTTTCCTGCTCCTATTGCAACGAGTACGACGCTGTCTCCAAGCCGGTGGCGCTGGAAACCATTTTCCAGCGCATCGACAAGCTGGCCTCGCTGGGCACGACCATCGTCACCATCAGCGGCGGCGAACCGCTGTTGCATCCCGAACTGGACGACATCATCCGTCACATTCGGCAGCACGGCATGATCGCCGGGTTGATCACCAACGGCTACCTGTTGACCGCCGGCCGCATCGGGCGCCTCAACCGCGCCGGGCTGGAGCACCTGCAGATCTCGATTGATAACATCAATCCCGACGAGGTCTCGAAGAAGAGCCTCAAGGTGCTGGACAAGAAGCTGCAACTGCTGGCCGAGTACGCCGAGTTTCACGTCAACATCAATTCCGTGGTCGGCGGCGGCATTCACCGTCCGCAGGACGCGCTGGTAATCGGGCAGCGCGCGCGGCAATTGGGATTCACCTCCACCATCGGCATTATTCACAACGGCGACGGACAACTGCAGCCGCTCGATCCCGTCGAACGCGCCGTCTATCACGAGATGAAGCAGTTGGAAAAGGGCGGCTATTCGCGCTTTAACGGCTTCCAGGACAATATTGCCGCGGGGCGGCCCAACAATTGGCGCTGCCGCGCCGGCGGGCGCTATCTCTACATTTGCGAAGAAGGCCTGGTGCACTACTGCTCGCAACAGCGCGGCTACCCGGCCAAGCCGCTGATGCAATACACCCTCGCCGACGTCCGCCGCGAATACCTCACCGAAAAAAGCTGCGCGCCGCACTGCACCGTGTCGTGCGTGCACCAGATTTCCTACCTCGACTTTTTCCGCTCCCCGCAGACCACGCAACTCATTCCGCCCTCGCCCGCCGAGGCGCCCGATCTGGTGCAGATCCAGTCGGATTAGCGGTGGAAGCGCCGGGCTTTAGCCCGGCGAAACGAGTCCCCAAAAGGAAATTGTCATTCCGAGCGGGCTTCAGCCCGCGAGGAATCTGCTGTTCTCGGTGTTCTCGCGTCGGAACGCGTTGGAGCGCGCCCGCCCTCGAGCGCGAACGTGTGGCACAATCGCCTCGCCGCGACGAGAACGCTGGCTTCGATGTTGCTTTCAACATCCGCTCGGCGGAGAATCGCAACCTCAACTTACTTTTGTCGACGGGGGTACTTTGATGACGCATCGCCTCAGGTCGGTCGGTGTGCTTTCAGTGGCGAAGATCTCTGGGATCTTCTACGGGGCGCTGGGCTTGTTGTTCGTCCCATTATTCCTGCTTTTCTCGATGATCGCCGCTGTTGCCGGCAAGCAGACGGGCGCTCCCGCATTTCCGGCGGCAATCGGCATCGGCCTCGCGCTGGTAATGCCGATTCTCTACGCCGGCATAGGCTTTCTGTTCGGTGCATTCAGCGCGTTTGTGTACAACCTGGTTGCCGGCTGGATCGGCGGGATTGAAATGGAATTTCAAACCACGAACTCCGGCGGCACTGCGGTCGGCCCCGCCATCCCCTAGTGTGCCGCGTGCTAACATTACAGGTTTGCCCATAGTTTCCGCGTGCGGCCATGCTGCGCGCCGAGGATTTCATGCCGGACACCATGCTCGCGGTTGTGAAGCCCGAACCCAAGCCGGGCGCAGAGATCCGCGAGGTCAAAATCCCCGCCTTCGGCCGCACCGATGTGCTGGTCAAGGTCAGCGTCGCCAGCGTCTGCGGCACCGACCTGCACATTTACAACTGGGACCCGTGGGCGCAGCGCCGCATTCATCCGCCGCTGATTCCCGGACATGAGTTCTGCGGCAACGTGGCCGCCGTCGGCGACGAGGTCACCAGCGTCAAGGAAGGCGATTTCGTTTCCGCCGAGATGCACGTCGCCTGCGGCAAGTGCCTGCAATGCCGCACCGGCGAGGCGCACATCTGCCAGCACGTTTCCATCATCGGCGTGGACCGTAACGGCGCCTTCGCCGAGTACGTTGTCATTCCCGAGTCGAACATCTGGAAGCTCGACCCCGCCATCCCGCAGGAGTACGCCTCCATCCTCGACCCGCTGGGCAACGCGGTGCACACCGTGCTCGCAGGCGACATTGCCGCCAAGACCGTCGCCATCACCGGCACCGGACCGATCGGGCTGTTCGCCATCGCCGTGGCGCGCGCCTGCGGCGCGACGCAGGTGTTTGCCATCGAGGTCAATCAGTACCGCCGCAAGATCGCCAAGCAGATGAAGGCCGACCACGTGCTCGATCCCGCAACGCAGGACGTGCGCCAGATCATCATGGACCTGACCGGCGGCGTGGGCGTGGACGTGGTCTGCGAAATGGCCGGCCACCCCGACGCCATCCGCACCGCCTTCAACATCGTGCGCCGCGGCGGGCGCATCTCCCTGCTGGGCCTGACCTCCAAACCCGTCGCGCTGAATTTTTCCGAAGACATTATTTTCAAGGGCATCACTGTGCAGGGCATCAACGGCCGGCGCATGTATCAGACCTGGTACCAGATGACCGCGCTGCTCAAGGCCGGCAAGCTCGACCTGCATCCGGTGATCACCGACAAGCTGGCGATGAAGGACTTCAACCAGGGCATGGAACGCCTGAAAACCGGCGAGGCCAGCAAGATCCTGCTGTACCCGAATGGGACACGTTGATGTGCTCACATTGATGTGGCTGCGGGCGCCCTCGCCCGCGTTCTTGATCCGCGTTGATCCGCGTTTGCGTTTCTTGGGGGTTTCATGCCGACTGCCACCCGCACCAATCCGCTCTCCTATCTCTCCGACCAACTGAACGAGCTCAAGAACAAGGGCACGTACTTTCGCCTGCGTGTGCTGGAGGACGAGCAGGCGCCGGAGTGCACCTTCGACGGACGCCACGTCATCAACCTGGCGTCAAACAACTATCTCGGCCTGACCACGCACCCCAAACTGCGCCAGGCGGCGCTGGAAGCTACGCGCCAGTACGGCGTCGGATCGGGCGCGGTGCGCACCATCGCCGGCACCATGAAGATCCACATGGAGCTGGAAGAGAAGATCGCGCGCTTCAAGAACGTGGAAGCCAGCGTGGTTTTTCAGTCGGGCTTCGCGGCGAATTCCGGCACGGTATCGGCGGTGCTGGGCAAGGACGACTTCATCATCTCCGACGAACTCAACCACGCCTCCATCATCGACGGCGCGCGGCTCTCCAAGGCCAAAATCCTGGTCTTCCGCCACAAGGACGTGGCGCACGCGGAAGAGCAACTGAAGTCAGTCGCCAACCAGCCCGGGCGCAAGCTGCTGATCACCGACGGCGTGTTCTCCATGGATGGCGACATCGCGCCGCTGCCCGCGCTCTGCCATCTCGCGGAAAAATACGGCGCCATCATGATGGTGGACGACGCGCATGCCTCCGGCGTCCTGGGCAAGAATGGTCGTGGCACGATCGATCACTTCGGCATGCACGGCCGGGTGGACATCCAGGTAGGCACGCTGTCCAAGGCCATCGGCGCGCTCGGCGGCTACGTCTGCGGCACGCGCGACCTGATCGAGTTCCTCTATCACCGCGGGCGGCCGTTTCTGTTCTCCACTTCGCATCCGCCTTCGGTCGCCGCCACCTGCATCGCCGCCTTCGAGGTCCTCGAGCAGGAGCCCGAACGCATTGAGAAGCTGTGGGAGAACACGCGCTACTTCAAGAAAGAGCTAGGCAATCTCGGCTTCGACATTGGCGGGCGCAACACGCCCAGGAGCGAAACCCCCATCACTCCGATCATTGTCGGCGAAGGACGGCTGGCGATGGAGTTCTCGCGCGAGCTGTTCAAGGAGGGCGTGATGGCCACCGGCATCGCTTTCCCTACGGTGCCCGAAGGCAAGGCGCGCATCCGCACCATCATGAGCGCCACGCACACCCGCGAGGAACTGGAGAAAGCGCTGGCCGTGCTCGACCGCGTGGGCAAGCGCCTGGCAATTATCTCGTAACTCAGCGCTATTTCCGCTTTGCCGGCATGTGCAGACGCTTTGGCGCCGCAGGCGTCAGCTTCTTCGCTTTAGCTTTCCAATATCGAGATTTCAGGCGACTTGATTTGGCGACGTTGTACAGAACCTCGCAATCACAAAACCCACCTTGTGACCTCAACACACCCAGGATGTCGGCCAAAGCCGCCGAATCGTATCCAGATGCCTTCAATATCGACTTCGAATGCCGAAAATCCCCTCGGCAACGTTTCGGTTGTTGTGAACGGTCCTTTGGACAAAAAAGGTCATCCAGCTTGGCAATGAATTGTGCACGCTCGAGACTCTTCATCACATCTGGCGCGATCGAGGCGATGAACTTGGAACCAGGCGCAGCTTTCATGCGGCGCGAACATACCACGTACACTCATTGTTCACAATCACGCGGATCAACACGGATCTGATTTTGTTCTGTTTTGATCCACTTTGATCAGCGTTCACCTGCGGCTGGTTCTTTCCTTTGTGTCCTTTGTGTCCTCTGTGGTTAAGCTTTCGCTATTCCGCGGCCTGCGCGATTACCGGCGGCATGGCCGGACGCAGCGTCAGCCAGTCGGTGCGCACCCGCGCCCACTCCTGCACCAGCAGCCCGTGCGACTCGAAGAAGTCCCGGATCTGCGTAGGATTCCAGCCGACGATTTTCTCCAGGATCGGCAGCAACATGGCGAGCGCGTTGGCGCTGATCACCGTACGCTTCGCGATCTGCGTCACGTTCGCTGTCTCCGACACCGCAATCGTCAATCCATCCCGCCCGTTCACGTGCAGCATGGCGTGGACATCGGAGCTGCCGTCGCCGGCGAAGATCACGTGGTCGGGCCCGATCTGTAGGTCGGCCTGCAGTTGGTCGAGGCGGGCGACCTTGCCGTAGCCGGCGGTAGTGCGCACGATCCTCTCGATCTCGCCCGCGCTGTTGTACTCGAACTCGGTGCCGTAGATGTGGTCCGCCGGAACGATTCCTTCCAGCGCCGACTGCACAATCTCCACCGGCGCCGCCGACAGCACGAAGAAATCGAAATGGTAGCCATCGATGCCGCTGGCCAGGATCTGGTACAGCAGCCCGATATTCTCCTTCAGCGGAATGCGCTTCCCGACTTGGTGCAGGTGCTCGCGCCGGCAGCGGCGGAACTGCGGATCGTGCAACAGCAGGTAGGCGAGCTCCGCCCCCTGCTGCACCAGGTTCAGCTTCGCCATCCCGGTGGCCTTGCGTTTGAACTCGTCGGGCGGGATGCCGAGCAATTCGCTGAGCACGTGCCCCGAGTCATTGAAGCTCAGCGTCTGGTCAAAGTCGCTGGCGAATAAGTACCGTTTTATGAACTTGTCAGCCATATGATGATTAGATTCGTCGCCGCCGCAAACGACATTAAAACCGCGTAAAAATGCCATAAATGTTGTGAATCGCGGGCATCAGAATTTTGCGTGCCTCGCAACTTTCCCTTTACACTCGAAGTTTGCTGATGTGAGCGTATGCGTCTTCGTCAGGCCGCAATCCTGGTGCTTCTTCTGTGTGCGACGCTGGTCGCGCAAGCGCCGCAGCACGCGCCGGCGCATCCTGCTTCCATCGAGCAGCAGTTCCTTGCCGTGCCCGACCCGCGCCATGCCGAGCGGCACATGAAAATCCTGACCGCCGCGCCGCACATGGCCGGCACGCCTGAGGACCGCAAGACCGCCGACTACGTCGCGCAAAAGTTCCGCGAGTGGGGCTTCGACACCGAGATCGTCGAGTACAAAGTCTGGATGAACTATCCCGTTGAGGTCAGCGTCGACGCCTTCACGTCCGCCGGCGCGATCATGCACGGGCCCACCCGCGAGCACGTCGAGGGCGACCCCTTCCAGGACGACCCGCGCGTCGTCATGCCGTTCAGCGCCTACTCGCCTTCTGGCGACGTCGAAGCCGAAGTGGTCTACGCGAACTACGGCCGCCCCGAGGATTTCCAGAAGCTCAAAGAGATGGGCGTGGACGTGCGCGGCAAGATCGTGCTGGTGCGCTACGGCGAAAATTTCCGCGGCGTGAAGGTCTACATGGCGCAGGAGACCGGCGCCGCCGGCATGCTCATTTATTCCGATCCGATGGACGACGGCTACTTTCGCGGCGACGTCTATCCCAACGGCCCATGGCGGCCCGATACCGGCGTGCAGCGCGGCACCAT
>DASWAR010000205.1:0-8659 GCA_036391015.1 Terriglobales bacterium | reverse complement strand
GAGAAAACCGGCGAGGACCTGCTGGCGCGCGCGCTGCTGCACGAGACCGATCACCTGAACGGGAAGCTGTACATCGCGCACATTTCGGCGCTCAAGCGCGACCTGATCAAGCGCAAGGTGCGCAAGCTGATCAAGCAAGGGGAATGGAAGTGATTTGGTAATTTCGTAATTTGGTAAGTCGGTAATTTAAACAAGCTCAAGCGGTGCGGCAGACTTCTCCACATTACCCAATTACCACATTACCCAATTACCAAATGGACGTAATCTTCTGCGGCACCCCACAATTCGCCATGCCCACGCTGCAGGCGCTGATGAACGCCGACGCCGGATTCCGCGTGCGCCTGGTCGTGACCCAGCCGGACCGCCCCAGCGGACGCGGTATGGAGGTGGCGGCGCCGCCGGTGAAGCAGCTCGCGCAGAAGTTCGGCATCGAGGTGACGCAGCCGGAAAAGATCAAAAACAATCTGGAGTTTCGTGCGCGGCTGGAGGAGATCCGGCCGGAGGCGATCGTGGTGGTGGGCTACGGGCGCATCATTCCGCAATGGATGATTGACCTGCCGCCGCTGGGAAACATCAACCTGCACGGCTCGCTGCTGCCGAAATATCGCGGCGCGGCGCCGGTGCAGTGGGCGATCGCGTCGGGCGAGACCGTCACCGGCGTGACCACCATGCGGATTGATGCCGGCCTGGATACAGGCGACATCCTGCTGCAGCGGGAAATGCCGATTGCGCCGGACGATACGGCGGTCACGCTGGCGCCTCGGCTGGCGGAGATGGGCGCGCCGCTGATGGTGGAAACACTCGCGGGATTGAAGGCGGGTACAATCACGCCGCGCGAGCAGGATGATGCGCAAGCGACGCTGGCGCCGATTCTCAAGAAAGAAGACGGGCTGATCGATTTTCGGCGCAGCGCGCGCGAGATCTGCAACCGGCTGCGCGGATTTCAGCCCTGGCCAGGCGCGTACACCACGTTCCGCGGCAAGAACCTGAATGTATGGGCGGCGATGCCGGTGGAGAGCGGCGAAGCGCTTGCGCCGGAGCAGATCAGGGTGGAACATGATCGCCTGTTCGTCGGATGCGGCGTGAACAGCGTCCTGGAATTGTTGACCGTGCAGCCGGACGGGAAGAAAAGGATGGCGGCGCGGGATTTTGTTCACGGGTATCATCCGAAAACGGGGGAGCATCTCGGGACTGACAAACACAGAGACACAGAGACACAAAGATAGCTGATCTCATTTTTCCTCCTCTGTGTCTCTGCGCCTCTGTGTTCATCTTCCGTGCGATGTGCCAATGCCCAGTCCTGCACGCGAAGCCGCGTTCGACATCCTGCTCCGCGTGGAGCAGCAGCAGGCGTACGCCTCTGAGCTGCTGCATTCCGATCGTTTGGAAAAACTCTCACAACAGGACTGCGCGCTGTGCACCGAACTGGTGATGGGCACTTTGCGCTGGCGCGGGCGGCTGGACCTGGGCATTGGCGCGGTGTCGTCGCAGCCGCTGGAAAAGCTCGATCCGGAGGTGCTGACGGCGCTGCGGCTGGGCGCGTACCAGATCGGATTTCTGCGGCTGCCGGCGCGGGCGGCGGTGAATGAGAGCGTTGAACTGGTGAAGCGGGCGCGGCTTCGGTACTCGGCGCCGTTCGCCAACGCCGTGTTGCGCAAGCTGGCCGAGAAGCCCAAATTGATGGAACCGGCGCCGGGACCGAAGACGGTGCTGGACGTTGCCGCGCTGCTTGCCCATCCGCTGTGGCTGGTGGAGCGATGGGCGAAACGCTACGGCATCGAAACCGCGGACAAGATCTGCGCGTTCAACCAGCAGGTGCCGGAGACCGCGCTACGGCTGCGCGATCCGGCGGCGGAAGAAGAATTGCGGCGCGAGGGCATTGAGTTGAAATCCGGCGCGCTGCTCGCTTCTGCACGGCGGGTGGTCAAGGGCGACGTGACCCACACGGCGGCGTTTCGCGGCGGGCGTGTTGCCATCCAGGACGAGACGTCGCAACTGGTGGGACTGCTAGTGGGAAGCGGCGAGCGATTGCTGGACTGTTGCGCGGCGCCGGGCGGCAAGACCGCGATCATGGCGCAGCGCAATCCCGACGCGGAGATCATCGCCGTCGACATTCATCCGCACCGGGCAGCGTTGCTGCAGGAGCGGCTGGCATCGCTGCCGAACGTCACCGTCATGATGGCGGATGCGACCGAGCTGCCGGTATGCGGGCTGTTTGACTGGGTGCTGGCGGACGTGCCCTGCTCCGGCACCGGAACGCTGGCGCGCAATCCGGAAATCAAGTGGCGGCTGACGGCCGAGGACCTGGCCGATCTGCACGCGCGGCAGGTGGCCATCGTGAGCGCGACCATGCAACACGTGCGCAGCGGCGGATGCCTGATCTATTCCACCTGCTCGCTGGAACCGGAAGAAAATGTGCAGGTGGTGGAAGAGGCGTTGCAGTCGCGTGCGGACTTCGAAATCGTGGATTGTCGAGCCGAGCTGGAGCGGCTGAAGGAATCGGGCGAGCTGGCGTGGGAGGACATCGAGGCGCTCCTCGACGGGCCGTATTTGCGGACGATTCCGGGCGTGCAGCCGGGGGATGGTTTTTTCGCGGCGATGCTGGAGAAGACTAGCCACGGATGAACGCAGATGAACGCTGATAAGGAAATTGCCTTCGTCAGATCAGCGTTGATCCGCGTTAATCAGCCGCAAAATCATTTTGCGACTTCCAGCTCGACGCTGCTGCCGGCGGCAACTTTTTGTCCCGCGGTTGGAGTTTGCTTGCTCACCACGGTCGGTGCGCCGCCGTTGGTGGCTGTTAGGTCAACCGCAGCGGTGCGCACGTTGGAGAGCTTCAGGCCGGCGTCCTGGATGGCACGCGCCGCATCGGAGAGATGCCGGCCGACCAGGTTCGGCATGACGAAAGCGAGCGGCTCCGGCGGAATGGCAAACAGCATGTTTAGCCTTGGCGATGCCACGCCGACAGCAGCCGGCGGCGGGCTCTGCGCGATCACCTGGTCTTCGCGCTGGCCGGGAAGGTGAGCGTAGGCGATGGTGCCGGGCTCAAGGCCGCGGCGGCGAAGGTTGATTTCGGCGGCGCGGCTGCTTTGGCCGACGACGTCGGGAATGACCACGTGCTGCGGGCCGAGGCTTTCGGCGAGCCGCACATGCCAGCCGCGGCGGACCTTCTCCCCGGCAAACGGCACCTGCGACAGGATGCGCCCTTGCGGGATGTCGGTGCTGTAGAAGCGGTTTTCGAATTCAACCAGCAACCCATTCTGCAGGGCAAGGCGTTCCGCTTGTGCGGGCGTGAGTCCGACCAGTTTCGGCACCACGACTTCGCGTCCGTGAATGGCGACGCGCATGGCGGTCAACGCCGACGTCATGGCGACGATCAGCAACACCAGTCCGAGGAGGAGGAATCGGAAAAATCCGCGCATGGCTGAGGGTCACGATTGTAGCGCGGAGCGGGGTGAGTGGGCGCGAACCTTAGTGCCGAGACTTTAGTCAGCCCCGGCGAGGGCGGCGGGCCTAGTGGCTCACGGCGTCGCTGGGGCGGAAGTCGGGCGTATCCGCCTTGGCGGCGTTGTTGTTGCGCGGCAGATTGGGAGGAGGAGTGAAGTCCTCTTTGTCGCGGCCCTTGAGCGCGACCTTCATGAAATCGATCCAGACAGGCAGGGCGGCCAGCGCGCCGCTTTCTTTTTTGCCGAGCGTCTTCTTCTCGTCGAAGCCGATCCAGACGCCGCAGGTGATGGAGGGCGAGAAGCCGACAAACCAGGCGTCGGTGAAATCGTTGGTGGTGCCGGTTTTTCCGGCGAGCGGATGCTTGAGCTTGCTGGCCTGGAAACCGGTGCCGTGCAGCACCACTTCGCGCAGCAGGGAAGTCATGATGCGCGCGGTGCGCGGGCTGATGACGTCTTTCACGTCGGGATAGTTCACTTCCAGGGTGCGGCCGTCGTAACCCTCGACCTTGCGGATGTATCGTGGCACGACACGTACGCCGTCGTTGGGGAAGGTGGTGAAGGCGGAGGTCTGCTCCATCAGCGTCATGTCGGCGGCGCCGAGGGCAAGCGGCAGCACCGGAGGCAGCGGCGAGGTGATGCCGAACTTGCGCGCGTACTCGATGACGGTGCTGATGCCGACGCGGGCCGCGGTCTTGAGCGCCGGGATGTTGCGCGACTGCGAGATGGCGCGCCGCAGGGTGATGTTGCCCTCGAATTTTCCGTCGTAGTTGTGCGGCGAGTAGGGGCCGGACGCGGTGGAATAGGTCACGGGCGCGTCGAGGATGATGTCGTCGGGGGTGGCGCCGCCGTCAATCGCGGCGGTGTACACGTAGGGCTTGAAGGAGGAGCCGACCTGCCGCATGGCCTGGGTGGCGCGGTTGAATTTCGATTCGTCGAAATCACGCCCGCCGACCATCGCCTTGATATCGCCGGTGGCGTTGTCAATGGCGAGCAGCGCGCCCTGCGCGCCCGAGTCCTGCTCGAGGGAAACCTTGGAGGGGCCGGTTTCGGAGAGCGAGACGACTTTGACGTAGGCAATGTCGCCGCGGGCGAGGATTTCCTCCGGCGACTTGTGCGTGGTCCAAGTCATGTCGGCGGGGGTGATGGTAGCGAGATAGTGGCTGAACTTCACCGTCGCAGCGGCGCGCTTCACGTCCACTACGAGCGCGTGCACGTAGCTGCCCGGCGCCATGGGTTCGTCCCAATCGGGGTTCTGGTATTTGTCGAGGTCGAGGCCGACGGCAACAATATTCGGCAAAGTACCCTTCCAGCCGTGGCGGCGTTCGTATGCGGCTAGGCCGTCGAGCAGGCCGCGGTTGGCGGCTTCCTGCATTTCCTGGTTGAGCGTGGTGTACACGCGCAGGCCGCCCTGGTGGACCTCGTCGGTGCCGTACTTCTTCTCCAGATACCGGCGGACTTCTTCGGCGAAGTAGGGCGCCAACGAGTTGGGGTCCTTCTGGAGGTGCAGCAGGATGGGCATGGACTTGGCGTGCGCGGCCTGGTCGGCGGTGATCTTGCCGTCCTCCAGCATGGCGTTGATTACCAGGTTGCGGCGGCGGGCGGCGCGCTCGGGATTGTTGAGCGGCGAATAGTAGTTTGGCGCCTTGGGCAGGCCGGCCAGCAGCGCGGCTTCCTCCAGCGTCAGGTTCTTGGACGGCTTGCTGAAATACAACAGCGAGCCGGCTTCGAAGCCGTAGGCGCCGTGCCCGAGAAAAATCTGGTTGGCGTAGAGAGCGAAGATCTGCGGCTTGGTGAAGCGCCGCTCAATCTGGATGGCCAGCATGATCTCCTGGATCTTGCGATGGAAGCGGCGCTCGGGAGTGAGGAACAGGTTGCGCGAAAGCTGCATGGTGAGCGTCGAGCCGCCCTGTGCCTTCTGGCCGAGCGCGATGTCCTTGTAGGCGGCGCCGAGAATGCGCCAGAAGTTCACGCCCCAGTGTTTTTCGAAATCCTTGTCTTCGACGGAGATGATGGCGTCGCGCAGGACCTTGGGGAAATCGTCGTAACCGACCACCACCCGCCGCTGCAGCGCGAAGGAGCCGACCACGCGCCCCTGGTCGTCGTAAAGTTCGGTGATGGTGGAAGGGTGATAACGCTGCAGTTCGCCGACTTCGGGCAGGTCGGTGGAATAGACCAGCAGCAGACCGCCGAAGGCGCCGATCAGCGCGGACGCCAACACCAGCAGGGCGAAGGCCACGCGTCCCACCAGCTTGGTTCCCGCCACTTCCACGGGCGGTAGCTCGGCATAGATCGACTTCATGGAGATTCAACGGGGCGCGAAATCAGAATAGCACGGTAAGACAACGGGGACGGTTACCAGGAGTACTACAGGAGATTGGGCCCGGCCAGCATGGTAGCAACCTTACTGACGACATCGTCGGGCCCTTCCCCGGGGAGATTCATCTTGCCATTAAGAAAGTCCGGGCACAGACGCAACGATGTGCGGTGCAACAATGTCAGACGCTGCAGCAGCTTGATGCCGGTGTTGCATTCGCCGGGAACCCACCTCAAGCAGTTTCCTGCCCGGCGGCCTCGGCCTGCCTGACCGCGTCGCCAAATGAAAACGTGACGGGCAGTTCCGACAACTCGGTGACGTGCTGAACTTCCGGCGCCGGCGGCGGCGGAACCGAGCTCGGCTTGACCGCGCGGGCGAGGGACATCTTCCAGGTCGCTTCCAGGAATCCGCCGCGCTGCGGCAAGGCTTCGCAAGCCGTGGCCATGAGCTGGCGCAATGTTTCCTCGTAGCGCTTGGGAGCTTCATCGCTGGCGAGCTCACCGTTCAATGGCGCGTTGGCCAGATAGTCCGGCTTACCGACCAGGAAGGCGACGAGCTGGCCCGGCCGCTCGGCCTTGATGTCGCGGCAAAGCTCCGCCGCGGCGCCGTTTTCGTGGCGCAGGTCAAACAGGACCAGATCATAGGTGTCCGGGTGCCAAAGCATGCGCGCATCGCCGATGTGATTGGCGCACACCACCTCCAGCCCGTGCTTCCGTAAGACATTGACGCGCAGGTTGTTCTTGGGACTGCGGGTTACCACCATCAGAACGTGTTTCTTGACGGCAGAGAGGCTGGTTGCTCGCACTGGCGGCGGTCGTTTCATGCCCTACACTCCTGTATCTTTCTGGCTGACCGGTTGGCGGATTGAAACCGTGGACGTGGGGCTCGAGTTGAAGGCCCTTGATCGCGAAGGCGCAAGGATAGGATCTTGTGCGTCTCGGCGCTATCTTCAGTATACCCCGAGTGGCTCGGCCCTGCGGGTAATTAGCGCCCCCAAATCAGCAAAGAAAAACCCGGCCGAGGGCGGCCGGGCTGAAAATTTCGCGCAAAATGGACGCCCGCTACTTGGCGGCGCTGGCGACCTTGGTGTCGCGGTTCTTCAGCACCTCGATGGCGCGCTTGAGCTGCTCATCGTTCTGCAGACTCCGCTGCTTCTTAGGCTGGTCGGGCGCGCCGGAGTTGTCGTCGTCGTCCGGCAGCACGAAGTCGTCGTTGTTATCGGCGACCAGGATGTTGGGAGTAATCGCCGTGTCCTGGATCGCCTTGCCGGCGGGCGAGTAGTACTTGGCGATGGACAGGATCAGCGCCGAGCCGTCGGGGATCTCGATCACTTTCTGCACCGAGCCGACGCCGAAAGTCTTGTCGCCCAACACGTCACCGCGCGCGTTCTCCAGGATGGCGGCGGCCACGATCTCCGCCGGGCCGGCGGTGCCGCGATTCACCATCACTACCAGCGGCAGGCCGGTGACCACCTTGTTCAGGTCGGCGTTGAAGGTCTCGCGCGGGTAGCGCTGCCCCTGCAGATAGGCGATGATGCCGTGGTTCAGGAACAGGTTGGCGGTGGCGATGCCTTCCTGCTCGTCGCCCTCGGCGCAGTCGCGCAGGTCGAGAATGATCTTCTTCGCGCCCTTCAGTTGGTCGGCCTTGAGCTTGTTGGCGATCTCCTGCGCCTTGCCCTTATTGAAGGCGTCCACCTTGATGTAGACGATGCCGTCTTCGAAACTCTTTTCGCTGACGTCGGGAATTTTGACGGTATTGCGGGTGATGGTGACCTTTTGCGGCTCGGCGCGCCGGGCGCGCACCACCGAGACGTTCACGTTCGATCCCGGGTCGCCCGCGAGCAGCGACTGGATTTCCGCCAGCGACATCTCGCGCGTGGTGCGCCCTTCAATGGCTTCCAGGATGTCGCCATTCTCGATGCCCGCCTTGTCGGCCGGGCCGCCGGGGATCACTGAGATCACCGCGCCGTAGCCGAAGCGCTTGGAAATCGCCGCCCCGATCTGCCCCTTGGCTTCGGCCTTGTGCGATCGATACTTCTTGTATTCGGCCGGCGTCAGGTAGCTGGAGTTGGGGTCGAGCGATTCCAGCAGGCCGTGCAGCGCGCCGTCGGTCACCTGCGGGATGTTGGGCTCCTCCACGTACTCGCTGCGGATGCGCGACAACACCTCGGTGTAAACGCCGAGCTGGCGATAGGCGCCGTCATTCGACGCCGCGCGCACTCCCAGCCCGCCGGCGATGGTGAACAGAACGATGGCGATGGAAACCGTCAGGATTACCGCTTTGACCTTCTTGGACATGAAACTCCCACGCGCTGCTGATTAGAGCCGATTCACTGGTGAGCCAGTGCCCTACATTATACCTGTGTTTTGATGCGGGAACCCTGCCGCACGCTGCCGTTCTTTTCCCCAAGGGGACATGACCCGCGGTGAAAGTTTGACACTGTTTCCACGTGACTCTTAGAATCGTAAGTGTCCTCGTTTGCCGCGCTCCCGGGCGCGGCTTCCTATGTGGCGGTGTAGCTCAGGTGGCTAGAGCGAGGGTCTCATAATCTGTCTAAGTTGTTGTGGCGCAAGTGTTTACAATGGTTTATGACTGGTGAAACTGCACCATTTTGGGTGAATTTGGGTAGGTTCGGAAAAGATTGTGCATTAAATTGTGCAGCAAATCAAAGGCGAAAAAGAAAAAGCGAAACTGCACCAACTCCGGTGAAATCCCGAATAACGTTCGCGTTAGAATTGTGACCCTCTTCAGAACCCTCGTTCGCACTACCTAATGTGCAATTCAAGCACACGGGATGGTGCAATCCAAACCCTGATCGGTACGAATTTTCGCTGCGTAGCTTCCACCTAACGGCTAAATGGACTCTGATTCACTGGTCGCAGATGCCTATGCGCCGCGA
>DASWAR010000204.1:0-3356 GCA_036391015.1 Terriglobales bacterium | reverse complement strand
TGAAGACAGCGCCGCACCGCTTGCATGCGGTCCGGGGGGCGGCGCGGGCGGCCGAGGCTGCGGCAAAGCACGATGTCTCTCGTAGGTACGAGCGTGAACTGCTCGCGCACGCGGGTCCCGAGTCCCGAGTCGCGAGTGGTAAGCGCGAAGAGCATGTGATCGGGCGGGAAATCGTTACCGTGCGGTAACGCCTAGGCGAGAGACTCGCGTTCCCGTGGCCGCTTACGCTGTTCACGGCGGTTCGCGCTCGCTCGGGATTGACAACAAGTTTGTTGTTGGTTCGCGGGTCTGAAGGCCCGCGCTTTCACGATAGCCTGACGCCTATTTTCTCGTCCGCGCCGCATAGATCTTGGTCAGCAAGTCGCGCGCCGGTTGCTGATAGGGACCCTGGATGTCCGTGGCCTGCTTCAATGCGCCGATGGCGTCCGCAGCGCGCTCCATCTTGACGTAGGCAAACCCCAGGTAATAGCAGGCGCCCGCCAGGTCCTCGGGAGAATCATGCAGCAGAGCGGTCGCCGCTTTCAGTTCGGCGGCTGCGGCCGCAAACTTACTCTCCTGCAAGAGGACGCGCCCCAGTACCGAGTGCGCTACGCCCGCCAGCTTGCGGTCGGTGGGGCTGGCTGCCGGCTGCGTTTTCTGCAACGCCACCGCGCGCCGCGCGTACGCGCCGGCTTTGGCGAATTGTTGAGGATCGCCCGAGTAGGCACTCGCAAGCACCGTCAACAAGCGGATATTGTTCGGATCCCTGGCCAGCATCTTGTCGCCGAACGCGGCCAGGCCGGCGGAATCCTTCATCGCCTGAAGCGTCACGACCCCCAGCGTTGCCAGCGGTTCTGCAAACTGCGATTCCGGAAAAGCGGCCAGGTAGCGCTCAATCTCGGGCATGCGCTTGCGTGCGTTCTGCTCGGAGGCGATGGCGTTGTACCCGGCAACTTCCATGTAGTGCAAGGTCGGTTGGAGCGCCTCTTTCTGGATGGCAAGCTGGCTGGCAAAATTCTCGGGCGTCGACTCGGGTGGTTTCGGCGTCTTGTCGATTCCACGGATGACGCCGGCACCGCGCACCGCGTAATCCACTACCTTGGACGAATCCTTAAGCTGCTGCGCGAGGTCAATCTGGGAGACCAGTATGTCCACCACATCGGGCATGGCGGCCAACGCCTGGTCCCCATAGGCCAGCGCTTTTTGAGGATCGCCGGCGGCAACGTACTGTTGCGCCAGTTGCCAATTGCCGTAGGCAACGGCGGCCGGATTCGCCGCGAACTTGCGCACGAATTCCTCCAGCATCGCCGTCCGCTTCTGCGCGTCGCCCTGGTTCGAGATGGCCTGTAAATCCTGGTCTTCGGGCGTGCCCGCCGCAATTGTGATCTTGGATTGCGCCCACAATGGCGGCGCGAGCAGCGCCACCAGGAGCACGATCGCCCTGCATCCCTGATGTGTCATAGGACCTCCCGGCAGCCGACCTGTTGCAGGCGAATGCTATCCCCGAAACGGGAGAGCGGCAACCCTTGGCCATCACATTCCAATGTGCGCAAAAAAAAGCTGCTTCACCCCGGTGGGCGAAGCAGCATGCGCAAACAAAACTCTTAAGTGATCGGAGCGTCGGAAGGCACTTCGGCTTCGGGGCGACCGCGTCCGCGCACTGCCGGTAGTCCCACGTCGCGAATCTTGTACAGCAGCGCGCGATAGCTGATGCTCAACGCGCGGGCGGCACGTTTGCGGTTCCAGTGATTCGCCTGCAATACCTTGAGGATGATTTTGCGTTCCAGCTCCATCACCGCCTGGCGGGTCACCTTCTTCAGGGAAATCGGACCATCCACGGCGAAATCGTCGTCGTAGATCTGCTGCTTGCGCGGCAGCAACTCGGAGGTGATTGCCTCCTCGGTACCGAGGATGGCGTAGCGGCGTATCAGGTTCTCCAACTCGCGAATATTGCCCGGCCAGTGATAATGCTGCAATTGCGTCAGCAGTTGCGCCGAAAGTGGCCGCGCGCGCGAGTTGTACTTTTCGTTGTAGAGGTCGAGGAAGTACTGCACCAGCACCGGAATGTCGGCAGCGCGTTCGCGCAGCGCCGGCATTTGGATGTTCACGACGTTGATGCGGTAAAACAGGTCCTGGCGGAAACGTCCAACTTCGACCTCGTGCTCCAGGTGCCGGTTGGTGGCGCACACCATGCGTACTTCGACCTTCTTGTCTTCCTGCGCGCCGATGCGGCAGAACTGCCCGTCCTGCAGAACTTGCAGCAGCTTGGATTGCAAGCCGTAATCCAGTTCGGAAATCTCGTCGAGGAACAACGTTCCGCGGTTCGCCAGTTCGACGCGGCCGGGCTTGTTGGCATACGCCCCGGTAAACGCGCCTTTCTCATACCCGAATAATTCGCTTTCCAGCAACGTACCGGGAATGGCCGGACAATTCACCTTCACCCACGGCCCGTTTGACCAAGCCGACAGTTGATGGATCATGCGCGCGATAATGTCCTTGCCCGTGCCGCTTTCGCCCTGGATGAGCACAGGAAGGTTGGAACTGGCGATCTTCCGCACCCGCTCACGCACCGCCTGCATGGCGCGTGTGGTGCCAAACATCACCGCATCCGGAGGAACCGGCAACGAGCGATCGATCGAAAATGGGGCTCCAGCAGCAGACATATTCTGGTTTCCTAGACTCCTATGCCTTTCAATCTGTCATGCACTCAAGCCGCCAAACTTTTCAACCACTTTAGTGGGGTAAGCGAAACGGGAATGGCTGTGCCACCAGATTGCTAATGATTTGTTTTCAGCAACTTAGATTATTTCGATTTGTCTGTTGAATTCCTCGGCTCGAGGAGATACCACGAAATGTGAGAAAGTGTTTTCCTACGCGGAAGTACTTTTCCCTATACCTGTTTCGTGCAACGGGCGGGTAAATTTCAGGCCCAGCAAGTGACATCGTTCGCCATGGGTGATCCGAACGAGCCGCGCTTTCAGGCTGCGTACCGACTGCGGGGAAACCGCGTTGGGAGGCAGTGGCGCCACCGGGATTTCAAGCGAAAGGCTGGTAGAACGCGGCAAACTGCGCCTCGTCGCCAGCAAGATACCTCCGGCACTGATGTTAAGAGCGGTAGCAAATTCCAGGAAATCTTTACCGTCCTGATCGACCCCACGAACAAAAATGGGTATCGACAAGGGGAGGCGCTGGTGCTTTCGTCGCTCGGACGCAGACTTGGTCATCGTACGTTTTCCTGTGCGTTTAGGCGCACACCATGTGCCAAACACGAAGGCTCCTGCAGCCAACCTGGAAATAGATGATAACGACTTTGAACTCAGCTATTTACACACAAATGTCGAAATTGTTTACAATAAAATCTCGGGGCACCTCATCCG
>DASWAR010000203.1:0-17931 GCA_036391015.1 Terriglobales bacterium | reverse complement strand
ATGCCGTCCTCGATCTCGATGAAGGCGCCGAAATCGGTGAGATTGCGGACGCGTCCCTCGACGACGGAGCCGACCGGGTATTTCTCGTGCAATGTCTCCCAGGGATTGGATTCGAGCTGCTTCAGGCCCAGCGAAATACGGCGCTCGCCCGGGTTCATCTTGAGAATCTTGAAATCGAATTCCTGTCCGGGCTCCAGCTTCGCCTGAGCGCCGTGCTCGTCCACCGCTTCGGAATTGTGGCAGAGGCCTTCGACTCCATCGGCGATCTCGACAAAGGATCCGAAGGTGGCAACGCGCAGCACCTTGCCGTGCACCACGTCGCCGATGCGGTGTTCGTTGAAGAAGGTCTCCCACACATCGGGCTGAAGCTGCTTGATACCGAGCGAGAGACGCCGGTTATCGGGTTCGATGGCCAGCACCGCGGCCTTGACCTTGTCGCCCTTCTTCAGAATTTCCGAAGGATGCTTGACGCGCTTGGTCCAGCTCAGGTTGCTGACGTGCACCAGCCCGTCAATGCCGTCCTCGATCTCGATGAAGGCGCCGAAATCGGTGAGGTTGCGGACGCGGCCCTCGACGGTGGAGCCGACCGGGTATTTCTCGTGCAATGTCTCCCAGGGATTGGACTCGAGCTGCTTCAGGCCCAGCGAAATACGGCGCTCGCCGGGGTTCACGTTCAGCACCACCGCTTCCACTTCCTGGCTGACGTTCAGCATCTTCGACGGGTGCTTCATGCGCTTCGACCACGTCATTTCGCTGACGTGCACCAGTCCCTCGATGCCCTGTTCCAGCTCGATGAAGGCTCCGTAATCGGTGATGCTGATGACGCGGCCCTTGACGTGGGCGCCGATGGGATAGCGATGCGCGGCATCGAGCCACGGGTCGGGCGTGAGCTGCTTGAATCCCAGCGAGACCCGCTGTTTGTCCTTGTCGAACTTGAGAATCTTTACCTGGATCTGGTCGCCGACGTTGACCAGGTCGCGCGGATGCGTCAGCCGGCCCCAACTCATGTCCGTAATGTGTAGCAGGCCGTCAATGCCGCCCAGATCCACGAAGGCTCCGTAGTCGGTGAGGTTCTTGACCGTGCCGGTCATCACCGCGCCCTCGTGCAACTGCTCCAGCGTGTGGCCGCGCTTTTCCGTGAGGTCCTCTTCGAGGAGCTGCTTGCGCGAGACCACGATGTTGCCGCGCTTCTTGTTCAGCTTGATGACGCGGACTTCCAGCTCCTGTGCCTTCATGCCGTCCAGGTTGCGCACCGGCCGCAGGTCCACCTGGGAGCCGGGGAGGAAGGCACGCGCGCCCTGGATGTCCACCGTAAGACCGCCCTTGATGCGCTCCACCACGAT
The DNA here is from genome assembly GCA_036391015.1 of Terriglobales bacterium. Taxonomy (GTDB): domain Bacteria; phylum Acidobacteriota; class Terriglobia; order Terriglobales; family Acidobacteriaceae; genus JAIQGF01. The sequence continues at coordinate 16,588 of DASWAR010000203.1, read as the reverse complement.
GCCCTTGATCGGGGTCTTGTCGTTGTACGCCTTCTCGATCTCGTCCCAGGCGCGCAGGCGCGAGGCCTTCTGGTGGGAGAGCTTGGTGTAGCCCTCCTCGGTCTCGCCCTTCTCGATCATGACGTCGATTTCCTGGCCGGGCTCGAACTTGACGCCGCCCGCCTGGTCCTGGACCTCGGCAATCGGGACCAGTCCCTCGGACTTGAAGCCGACGTCAACCACGACGTGGGTGGGGGTAATCTTCAGGACCGTGCCCTTGATGACGCGGTCTTCATGGGCGGCCTGCTCGGCAGCCTGTTCGGCGGTGAAGTTTTCCAGTGCGGTTGCGAAATCGTCCGTCATCTCTTTTTCGTTTCGATTGCCTTTTGTGGGGTCCCCAGCGCGCGTTTCGTGCGCTGGGGTGCTGTTCGTCGGACCCGAGGCGGGCCGAGGTGGAGTAACAGCGGGAGTCTCAACAGGATTCACAGCGTTGGCTTCTTGGGGCGTGGCGGTTGGTTCGGTAGGCGGATGTTCTGCGCCCGGTTCCGCAGCCGGCTGCGAGTACGATGGGGATTCGTCGCTGTGGGCTGTATGCTCGTCTAAGACCATAATTCTTCCACCCATCGCACACCGCAGCGCGCGCATGGGGACCACGATTTTGTGCGGACTGCTGGCGTGGGTCGTCGGGGTGATTTGCCCGCAATCGGGCTTGGACAATCCAGCGGTCGCTCCCTCCAGCGCGGCTGGCGATCTGGAGGCCTTTTCGACTATAGCAACCGCTCACAAATTGGTCAAACGCCCCGCGGAATTCTCCCCAGCAGACAAGAATAATCCCGCCACCAACTACCCTAAATTGTGGCAGGCGCCAGGCCGCCGGGCAAGGTCGGGCCGCACAGGGACGTGTGACGCGGCGCACGGGGAGCGGAGTAAGGGCAAGTTGCACATTGTCTCAACTTCATTTTCACTTCCTACTTCTGACTTCTTACTTTTGGGCCGCCAGCCGTTGGCGGTCTGGTACGCTGTCGCGCATGGACTACCTCTTCACGCCGTGGCGTTTCACCTATCTCAGCAACGCCGGGAAGACGCCGGGGTGCGTTTTTTGCGAGCAAGTCAAACTCGAGGACCGCGAGGCGCTGATCATCCACCGCGGCCAGCACTGCTTCATCATCCTCAACGCATTTCCCTACACCAGCGGCCACGTCATGATCGTTCCCTATGAGCACATTGACGAATTGCAGAAGCTGTCGCCCGTGGCCGCGACCGAAATGATGGCGCTGTCGCAACGGATGGAGCGGGCGTTGCGCGCGGCCTACAAGCCTGGCGGGATCAACCTGGGGATGAATATCGGCGCGGCCGCCGGGGCGGGCGTGGCCGGCCACATCCACATGCACGTGCTGCCGCGCTGGATTGCCGACAGCAACTTTATTACGGTGGTTGCCGAGACGCGCGTTGTGCCGGAAGATCTCGGGACGACCTGGGACAAGCTGAGGAAGCAGTTCGAGCTTCAGACTTGAAGCACAGAATTATCTATAGCCTGTTTTGCGGTATGCCGACTACGGCCAGGTGGGTGCTGGAGTTGTTTCCGAGTCGCCGACCATCCGGGAATTACCGTTTGTTCTCAGAAAGCTGCTACATGACGATCTGTTCCCGGATAACATTACGAGCCTGACGCTAAAGATGCGTTTTCGAGAGGCGGGGCTAAATTCGGATGGATAGGAGGCGGACCATGCAGCCCACAACAGATGCGAGTGCAACTACGGGGCTGACGGAAGCAGTGCATATGGTATTGCCCGCTCTGGAGCAATTCTTGCGCTTTGACGATCGGGATTTGGCTGCTACACGGTATGCGCAATGGCGCGCTGCGCTTAATGAGTCGTTGCCTGAGCGGGGTGCCGGTGCGCAATCAATACTAGAGATCTTGGGCAAGACTGTGATTCCCCATGGCGTCCTGATCGGTGCGCCAGGATTTTCTGGATGGGTGAATACGATGCCGACCATCGTGCCCACGGTCGCGGCATTTACTGCAACCATTGCCGGCGCGCAGCGCGCGTGGTTACAGTCCTACAATTTTCTCGAAAATCTCGCGCTGGAATGGCTCAAGCAACTGCTCGGACTGCCGCCCTCTTATCAAGGCATATTCAGTAGTGGAGGTTCAGTCGCGAATCTCATCGCGCTCGGCGCGGCACGACAATGGGCGTACGAACAAAACGGAATTGATCCCGCACGAGATGGACTGGCGTCACTGCAAAAACCGCGTCTTTACGCGTCCAATCAAGTTCATCACGTTGTTCAACGCGCTGCTGCGGTACTCGGGCTAGGACGTCGCGCGCTGATACAATTGCCGACCGACAACGTCTTTCGCCTCGATGTCAATGCGCTGCGCGAGCAACTTCGCCGAGATCGAGCCGGCGGCTTTACACCAGTGGCTGTGATTGCGAGCGCGGGCACGGTGAATACGGGTGCCATCGATCCCGTGTACGAAATCGCACAACTGTGCCACGACGAGCGAGTGTGGCTGCACGTCGACGGTGCTTACGGCGCGTTCGGCAATCTGGATTCTGAGGTCAGGCCATTGTTCGCCGGCCTGAGCGAAGCGGATTCGCTTGCAGTTGATCCGCATAAGTGGCTAGCGGTGCCTCTGGGTTGCGGCGCAACGTTCGTGCGTGATCGCGAGTTGCTGGGACGCGCGTTTACGTTGGAACCAGCGGAATATCTAGAAGGGTCCGCGCGCCAGCTCAAATCCATCGGCTCGCAATTCGACGACTTCGGTCATGCTTTTCACCACTTCACGGTTGAACAATCGGCACAGTCGCGCGGCGTTACCGTGTGGGCCGCACTCAAGGAGATGGGGGCGGAAGGGATGCGGGCACGTGTGCGCGCGCATAACTCATTCGCCCGGCACTTGGCGGCGCGCGTACAGGCGTCGTCAGTTCTGGAATTGCTTGCGCCTGTGACCCTGTCGATCTGCTGTTTCCGGTATGTGCCGCTCGAATGGCGTCGCCGCGACGACATGATGCCGCTGCTCAACGACCTGAATCGGGAAGTCCTCAAGCGGCTACATCATGAGAATCGTTATATCCCCTCGAGTACCGAGTTGAACGGGGCATTCGCGATTCGTTCGTGCTACATCAATCCACGCACCACTTTGGGTGATGTAGACGGTCTGGTCCAAGCGGTTGAGCGCCTCGGTGAGCAGGTCTGGCGCGAGCATCAGCCCGAAGCTATGGTGCCTTGACCACGGTCGAACGCTGGCCAGAAACGGATCACCGGAATTTAGGAAGCTTTATCGAGCTGCCGCTTCCATTCTCAGTTCCGATTCCTTATGGCGCCACTTCACCCACAGCCAGTTGGCAGCCGCGAGCAGTGCGGTGACGCACATCAGCAAAAGTTCGCGGCGCTTCAGGCCGGTCATCAGCGCCAGAGAGATTGCCACCCCAACAATGCTTAGCGCGGGCCCGAATGGAATTCTCAAGGCGTCCGCGTTCGGGTGCAACTTTCGCAGGCGGATCAAGGAGGCACACGTTCCGGCATAGTAGACCATCATTGAGCCGGCACTCAGAGCCACGATCCAGAGGAAAGTGCCGGTCGATGCCAGCGCCCATCCCGTAAATGAATAGAACAGGATGGCAGCCGCGGGTGTGTAAAACCGTGGATGCAGTCTCGCAAAGACACCGGGAAAATCGCCATGCGCGGCCAGCGAGTAAGCCAGCCGAGGAGCGTACAACATGGCGGCTGAGATCCAGCCGTACGTCGAGACCATAACGGCAATCGCTACGAATGCGGCGCCACCGTGTCCGAGCAGCACGGATGCAGTCTCTGCGAGAGGCCGGTCGGTCATCTTCGTACCAATTGTCGCCACCGTAATGAACTGCAACAGCGCGTAGATCGCCGCGCATGCCAGCAGGCCTGTGCCCACGCCAAAGGGAATGGTCCGGCGCGGTTCTCTGATTTCCCCGGTGGGGATGAGTGCGCCTTCCCATCCGCCAAAGGCGAACAGCAGGAACACCATTGCGCTCACCCAATTGGACAGTCCCGGAGACGCGATTTCCGAAAGGTGAATCATCTGCGGCGGCCGCTGTGTGAAGCGGGCCACGCCGAACAGGATCAGCAACGCAAGCGGCGAGAGCTTGGCCAGAGTCGTTACATTGCTCAGGTTGGCGCCACTGCGGACTCCCAGATAGTTCGCCACTGCGGGAATCGCGATCAGGATCGCCATCAGCAAAGCGCGCGCCCAAGTGTTTAGGGCCCAGGGGAGAAACGTCGCAAGATAGTTGACGAAAAGATTGGCGAGGGCCGCCACCGAACCGATGACGCCCAGCAGATGGAACCAGCCAATCTGCATGCCCAGGAAGCGGCCGAAAGCAGTGCGAACGTAAAGGTAAGGTCCGCCGGGCTCGGAGAACTGTGATGCGACCTCGGCGACGCACGCCATGATCACGGCCATGCCCAGCGCGGCGAAGATCATCGCGAGCGGGCTGGCTCTTCCGAGCAGACGCGTGAGTTCACCCGGCAGGCCGAATATGCCGCCACCAATGATGCAGTTGATGACTAGGGCGGTCATCGTCCAGCGGCCGATAGACCGAACGAACGCCATCGCTCACCTCACCGAGGTGCGGCAAAGTCTATCACCGAATGCTGATCCATGAATGCCCCGAACAGAAAAGCGAATGAGCTGCGAAGCCCCGGAAATCGCGCCAAGTCCCGACTGACGGGCCACTCGGAAGCAATGCACCGGGACGAGTAACGGGCCTGCCGGGGAGTCGGAGGCTGATTAGTGGCGTAAAAGGTCAGGTAACGTCTAGTGCGCGTGCCCGTGGTCAGATGTTTCCGCCGGGATGACGACGCAGCCGTGGGCGATGTCGCACACCACGTGCTCGAACTGGATGGTGGTGTGGAGGATGTGGAATTTCACGCGCAGCCGCTCTTGGACTTCACGCAGGATGGCCTCGCTGGCCGACGGAGGAATGTCGGCAATGCTGATGTGGCAGGAGAGCGCGTGCGACTGGCTGCCGATGCTCCACACGTGCAGGTCGTGAACGTCGTTCACACCCGCGACGGCAGCTATGTCCTGCGCAACCCGCGAGAGATCTATGCCGCGGGGCGTGCCTTCCAGCAGGATGTTCAGGGTCTCGCGGATGATCCCGAACGATGACCACAGGATCATGGCGCCGATGCCGAAGGAGAGCGCCGGGTCAATCCAGTTTTGGCCGGTCACCAGGATCGCCCAGCCGCCGCCGATGACGGCCGCGGTGGACAGCGTGTCGCCCAGCATGTGGAGAAAAGCGCTGCGGATGTTCAGGTCCCTGCTGCTGCGCCACAGCATGATGGAGATGACGCCGTTGACCACCACGCCCGCTGCGGCCACACCGATCATCAGCCTGGGATGCACCGGCACCGGGGCCACCAGCCGGTGGCCGGCCTCGTAAAAAATGTAGAAGGCGATCGCCACCAGCGTTATGGCGTTGATGAACGCCGCCAGCACGCCGGCGCGGCTGTAGCCGTAGGTCTTGGTCGCGCTGGGCGGGCGCTGCTCCAGGTACACCGCGGCCAGCGAGAGCAGCAGGGCGAGGAAATCGGAGACGTTGTGCCCGGCCTCGGAGAGCAGCGCCAAGCTGTGCGCACGGACACCGGAGACCACCAGCAGGACGATGTAGGCCATCGTCACCGCCAGCGCAACCCGCAGCACGCGCGAGGTGTGTCCCTGCGGATCGTGGGCGTGCGCGTGCATACCAGCAGTGTAAGTTCGGCCTGCGCGCGGTTCAACCCTCCCGCGCTTCTCCGCCGCGCACACGCGCCCGCGGAACAGAATTTAAAAAGGGCCGCCACCAGTACGGAGGCAGCCCTGTGATTTTCAGCCGCAGCTAAACTGCGCTACCGCTTCGGCATCAGTGCCCGTCCAGGCAGCCTTTCTGTCCGGATCTGTTCGGGTACCCGGTGCCGCTGCTGTACGCCGCATTCGACCACTCGCCTTGCAGCTTCCAACTGGTGCCGTTGGGAAAACTGACCGAGGGAACGTTGAAAGTCCAGGCGCACTTGTCGCCGTTCTCGGCCCCCTGGCGATCGTACCAGCCACCATTGCGGGGATCGGTGCGCGCTTCCGACAGTTCGTGCGCGCTCACGTTGGCGAGCGCAGCCAAGCCCTGCGAGTGCCCCGTCGTTGTATCTTGCGGATCGCATCCGGCATCGCCATCCAGGCTCCAGAAAAATGCGAACTGCACGGGTGTGCCTCCGCAAGAGCCGTAGCTGTGCCATGCGCAGTAGCCGGCGTTGCCGCGAGGCAGGTCGGTGTAAACCGGGTAATACCCGTCGGCCACGGGGCTGGGGATCGCTTTGCAAACTTCGGCGAGGATCGCCGAGGTTGAGCCACCGCCTGAGGCCGTTGTCGTGTCGATGAAATAGCCGCCGTTGCTAGTCGTCGGACCGACCTGGCCGTTGCTTCCGGTGTATTCGTCGGAGGTCTTGGCGTAATTGGAGTTGCTAAACCCCGTGTGCCAGGAATCCAAGCCAGAGATCTTGTCGCCAACGAAGGAGCTGTTGGCCCATTTCGGTCCCCAGTAGATAGCTTGCACGGCGGCGTCGGTCATGATGGCGCCGTTGTGCCAGACCATATTGGCGCTTGATTTCGGCCCGGCGAATCCCTTCGCCCAGTGGATACCCAGCATCGGCGGTTCAGGCCGGCCATGCCCGTTCTGGGCATCCTGCGCAAACCCCATGGACACGGACAACAACGCTGCGAACACCAAGACACAACACCGCTTCATAGTGGCTCTCCTGATGGAATCGTGACCGCTGGTCACGTATTTAAATTGCGGAAACTCCCCCACTCCCGATATGAAGAAAAAAAGGCGCTCCCCTCATCCTAGTGGCGCTATGGTATGAAAACGGGCGCAGCAGGTCAATCCGGAAATGCGCAAGGAATGCGCGTTAGTAACACGGCAGCGATTACCGCGCAGTTGGCAATCGGAATTGGCCGGGGCTGCTGTAAGTAACTTGCAGCGAGGCGGGACGACAACTGATGGGCAAACGAAAAGGCCGGACTGGTTTGTCCGGCCTGCTCTCTCTTAATTCGCCTGAGTTCCGGCGAAGCTTGTGGTCGGCGCGGCGTCACCTTCCGCTCCCGACCTTACATCACCATGGCGATGCCCTCGAGTTCCTTCTGGATCACATCCAGAGCACAGCCGGCGCCTTCCACGCGGCTGGCCGCATCCAGCGCCGCCTCCGGCGAGACTCCATAGCCGCGCCCGGCGAGAAAGATCTGGAGCACCCGGGCCGCATCCCAGGAATCCACCCCGCTTTGCAGGAGTTCGCTGCGGAGTGCGGATAATTCACCGCTTGAAAACTTTTCAGCCATCATGGATCACCTCCGACCCTGAAGACTTAGGCTCCTAACCTTGCCTATTACTACTAACCCTTCTTTACCCGGTTAGACTCCGCAAACCCCATCAATGTTGCAAGCAATTTTCGGCCCAAAGCATGGATTGCTCCGCAGCGGTTTCCTGCCTTACGAGCTAATTGGCTTTGTGGAAATAACTTACAGAGAATAACTGCGCTGGAATGGGCTCTGATTTGTGCTCAAAAGGGCCTCAGCGATGACAAATCTTGTTCTCAAAAGGGAAAATCGGACGCCTACGGCACAGCTCTGCACCTCGCATGGTTCAACTCATGCCTTCTGGGCCTCGCTTTCCAGCAGGATGGGAATACCGTCGCGGATGGGGTAAAGCCGGCGGCAACTGACGCACTGCAACTGGTCCGAGGCAGTCAGCTTCAGCGGCGTGATGCAAACCGGACAGGCGAGGATATCGAGCAGATCCTGGCTGATCATATATTCCACATTCTACAACCGTTGCTATCCGATTAACTCACCGCCATCGCTGCCAGTGCCGCCATATCCGGAACCACCAAGTCCGGCTTCGCGGTGCCTGCATCTCCGCCGGAAGCTCCCGGCCTTCCCTGCCGGTTGACCCACACGCTCGCGATTCCCAGTTCATTGGCGGGAACGACATCGTGATAGAGGCTCTGGGCCACGTGCAGCACCTGCTTTCGCCCGGCTCCCAGGCGTTCCAGCGCGAGTCGGAAATTATTCAAAGAAGGCTTGTAGCTGCGCGCTTGCTGGGCGGTGATCACCGCATCGAACGGCACTTCCAGGCGGGTTGCGGTGCGCGCAAACAGGTCGTCGTCGGTGTTGGAGATCACTGCCAGCTTGTAGCGCTTCTTCAACTGGCGCAGGGCGGCCACAGTGTCGGGAAACGGCGCCCAGTCGCCGAGGGAATCCGGGAGCGAGCGCACCTCCTGGCTGCTGATGCGAAACACCAGCCGCGCCGCGATCTTCGTCATGACCGCTTCCAGAATCTGACGATAGGTGCGGTATTCGCCGGCCTCCTCGATGCGCTCAATGGCGGCAAACAGTTCCAGGATTCCGGCGTCGCTGAGGTTGCGGCCGTGCGCCGCGAGCACGGGACGCAGCGTGGACAGGATTCCCCGGTCCCAATCGATCAGTGTTCCATAGCAGTCGAAGGTGAGCCAGGAGTACGGCGAAAAATCGAAATCGGGCATAGGCGGTCGTCAGTCTCCAGTCGTCAGTCGTCAGGAAAACCAAATTCAATTGCCTGCAGCCTGGCGACTGGCGACCGCTGCCTGCTATTTCACTTCCAGCGGCTGCAGCAGCCTGAAGCTGAGCGCCGACTCGGCCGGCAGCACGATGTTCTTGTTGCCGGTGAAGGCAGCGCCTGCGGTGCCGGCGCCCGCACCCGCTAGTACGCCGATGGCAGCGCCCTTGCCGCCGCCGGCCAGACCGCCAATGATCGCGCCCAGTCCGGCGCCTCCGCCCACGGCCACGGCCGTTCGCTTGCCCTTGCCCTTGGCGGATCGGGCGATGGCTGCCGTCTCAACCTTGTACGTGTTGCCCCCGACCTTCACGGTGTTCAGCGCCAGCCGCAGCCTTGCACCGCCCTTGAAGCGTCCCAGCGGCACCGCTTCGGCAACCGTTCCGCTCGCCTCGGCGCCTGAGGGGATCAATACCTTGCCGTCAACCTCGACCGGCTGCGCCACAGTCGCCGTAAACCCCTGCCCCGGCGAGCTGATCTTCGATCCCACCGTCTGCCCGAGCCGCACTACGATGTGCTGCCCGGCGGGCACCACCTTCGGCCCCGTAGCCCCGGCTTTCGCGCCGCTCGGAGCCATGGCGCCGGTTTTGGAAGCCGTTGTGCCAGCGCCCGTGCCGGCAGCGGTCCCGGTCGTAGCCCCCGATGTGGTTGACGACGTCCCGCCCTCTGCCGTCGTCGGTTCTGCCGGCTTCTTGGCGCACGCCATCATCAATGCAATTACCAAAACTAAAAGACTGCACAGCAATAGTGTTCGGCGCATAGAGACCTCCACCGTCGGGGGTTTTCTACCAGAACGAGCAGCGGATAGCAACGTGGGCGATTTGGTGATTGAGTGATTTAGTGATTGAGTGATTTGAAATCACGGACGTCGTTTGACTCAATCGCTAAATCACTCAATCGCTCAATCGCTAAATTACAGCAGTTCATCATCAATGCTGGAAGCCGCCGTCACTCGCCGCCGCGGACGGGCGGCGCCATCGCCCAGCAGGTACCGCACCAGCGCCCGGCTATCGGACTCGAACAGGTTCGTGACCAGCCGGCGCACGGCTTCGGCGCGCGCCGTGTCCAGGTCGAGTCCGGCGGAATACGACCAGGCCCGCCCGCGCTTGCGTCGCTTCACCAGGCCCTTGCCGCACATGCGATCGAGCACGGTCATGACGGTGGTGTATGCCAGCGGCCGTGGCAGGCCGGCGCGCACCTCGGCGACGCTCGCCTCGGGACGGTTCCACAACACCCTGAGGCAGTCCATCTCCAGCGACGCCGGCGCGCCCGATCTCACTTGCCTTCCTTCTTGCCGCCGGCGGCAGGCTTGAATTTGTTTTGCAGCGCCTCGATGTGTTTCTCCAGCGGCACCGCGACCTCGGCGGAGTTCGCCGCTACCGCCGCCGGTTTCTCCGCCGCTTCCGCCGGTTCTGCCGTGACTTCCTCCGGCTCTGCCACTTGCGGTTTCGGCCGCAGGAATTTCCCGGTGTCCAGCAGCGGGCGTGAGAGCGACGGGTTGTAGCTCGTCCAGGGGCTCTCCAGCGCCGCTTCGCGCTCGAAATGCGCCCGCATGCTTTCCATCTTCGAGTCGAGATCGTCGAGGTAGTGCAGCATCAGCGCTTCCGGAAACATCGGTAGCTTGGGCGAGCCGAATTCGTAGTGCCCGTGATGGCTGATGATGAGGTGTTCGAGCAGGGTCTTCAGCTCCGGCGGAAAATCCGGCGGCAGCTTGGCCTGCAGCATCTCCAGCTCGATGATCATGTGCCCCAGCAGTTGCCCGCGCGTGGTGTAGGTGAAGGAGCGCGCGTACGAAAGCTCGTGCACCTTCCCGATGTCGTGCAGGAACACGCCCGTCAGCAGCAGGTCGCGGTCAACCTGCGGGTAGTTACGGCAGGCCAGGTCGCACAGCTTGCACAGCGATACCACGTGATCGAGCAGCCCGCCGATATAAGCGTGATGCAGCGTTTTGGCCGCGGGCGCGTTGCGGTAGGCGGTTGCGATCTCGGGATCGCTCATGAAATTTTCCACCAGCGCCTTGAGGTGCGGATTCTTGAATCCGGCCACGAATTCGCCCAGCGTGCGCCACAACTCGTCCACGTCCTTGGTGGTCTTGGGCAGGTAGTCGGAGTAATCGATCTCCGACTCCTCCAGCCGCTTCAGCTTGTGCACGGTCAATTGCAGGCGGCCGTTGTACTTGTTGATCAGGCCGCGCACCTTGACGAAGTCGTCCTGCTCGAACGTCCCCATGATCTCGGGAACGTTGTCCCACACCTTGGCGTCAATGTGTCCGGTGCGATCGGCCAGGGTGAGTGCCAGGTACGGCTCGCCGGTTTTTTTCGGCTTTACCTGCTTGGCGGCCACCACCAGGCTGGTGGTGACGACTTTGTTGTCGAACTGCGCGGCGTCGCGGACGTAGAAATCCTTCATAGGCCCTCGTGCTCGGCTGGGAAAACGTATCGTATATCAGAAACTCCGCCCGCGAACATTGCTGACTCACCACAGAGCACTGAGGCACCGAGAAAAACCATTTCCGGTGAATCCTCTGTGCCTCTGTGTCTCTGTGTTTGATTGAACCGCGAACCGCTAGGAAATCCCGGTCGTCTCCGCCTGCTCGTGCGCGTGATATGACGACCGCACCAGCGGGCCGCTCTCCACGTGCCGGAATCCCATCTTCAGCGCCTCTTGTTTCAGGAAGCGGAATTCCTCCGGCGGCGCGATGCGCGCGATGGGCAGGTGGTCGCGCGAGGGCCGCAGGTACTGCCCCACGGTGAGAATGTCCACGTTCCGTTCGGCAAGATCGCGAAACACCTGCAGCAGTTCCTCGGTGGTTTCGCCCAGCCCGACCATCAGCCCGGACTTCGTCACCGTCCGCGGCGCGATTTCTTTCGAGCGCCCGAGCAGGCGCAGGGTGCGTTCATAGCGCGCCCCGGATCGCGCCACGCGGTACAGCCGCGGCACCGTCTCGGTGTTGTGATTGAGGATGTCGGGCCTGGCGTCGAGCACCGCCTGGAGACAGTCGTCGTGCCCCTGGAAGTCGGGGATCAGCACTTCGACGCGGCAGTCGGGCGCCACGCGGCGGATCTCCTCGATGGTCATGGCGAACACGCGCGCGCCGCCCAGGTTGTCGTCATCGCGATTGACGCTGGTCACCACCGTGTACTTCAGTCCCAACTGCGCCACCGCATCGGCAACACGCCGCGGCTCGTCAAAATCAATCGGCCCGGGATGTCCCTTGGGAACGGCGCAGAAGCCGCAGCGCCGGGTGCAGATGTCGCCCAGCAGCATGAAGGTGGCGGTGCGGTGGTTCCAGCACTCGCCGATGTTCGGACACTGCGCCGATTCGCACACCGTGTGCAGGCCAAGCCCGCGCGCCAGCTTCTTGAGCGAGTGATAGTTCTCGCCCATGGGCGCGCGCGCCTTCAGCCACTCCGGCTTGGGCCCGGGACGCCGCGGCGCCGTGTCGATCTGGACCAGGGTCGTGGACATGGAAACATTACATTGTACGATGCGCCGCCCAATATCGGGTTATCGGCCCAGCGCCTCGTCGTCATGCGCCTTGCCGCAGGCGCATTTCGGCGGCGGCAGCTCGTGCTCGGTGCCCCAGGACAGCAGCCACGCCTTCATATCCTCATGCCGGATGTAGTGTCCCGAGTTGACCTGCCGATCCGCCAGGCGCACGTCCGCGATCTTGGCTGCCTGTTCCTTTGCTTTTCTCGTAGTCGCCACGGGCGCATCCTAACACTCCCCCATCAACTCTCATTCCACCCACAAACAAAATCGGGGTGGCCGAAGCCACCCCGAAATGATTCGGCGAACGCCGGATTACAGAATCTGAACGTTCTCAGCCTGCCAGCCCTTGGGACCCTTTTTCACGTCGAACTGAACCGCTTGGCCTTCTTGGAGGCTGCGGAAGCCCTGCGCCTGAATGGCGGTGTGATGGACGAATACGTCCTCACCGTTCTGGCGGCTAATAAAACCAAAACCCTTGGCGTCGTTGAACCACTTCACTGTTCCTTGTTCCATTGTCGTGTTGCTCTCTTCTTTGTTGAATTATGCGGTGAAGTAAATCGGGACTAAAGGCAGGTAGTGCTTCAGCAGAGCTTCCGCAGAACGTGCTTAGATCAATTCAAATCCACGCGCTCGTACAGTGTATATAGATTCTCCCCAACTGGCGAGGACTCTTTATTCTGACCACCGTAAGTTATTGAAAATTAAAGGGTGTGCAAGTAGGCCAACAGGTCGTCCATCTGCTGCTGGTTGAGCACGCGCCCGAACGCGGGCATCTTGCTGCGTCCCAGGCTGATCACCTCGCCCACGCGCTCGTCATTGGCCGGAGCGCCGCTGGGCATGAACGGCTTCTTAAAAACGCCCTCCAGGCTGGGCCCGCTCCGCGACCGCGAACTGTACGCCTCGTGACACGTGGCGCAGTACCGATCATAGACGTGCCGCCCGCTGGCCTGCTGCGGATTCAATCCCAGCTCGGCATCGCTCTTGCGAATTTGCGTGTCGCAGCTCGTGTGCAACACCGCCGCGGCTGCCAATATCAGGATGAATGAGCGCTTGCGCAATGGTCCCTTACCGCCTCAAGCTGAAAGCTGATAGCTGTTTTGCTGAGGGCTACAATACCAGAGCCATGCCCATCGCCCTCAAGCGCGCCTACGACCAACCAGCGCCGGGCGACGGTGCCCGCATTCTTGTCGATCGCCTGTGGCCGCGCGGCGTCACTAAGGCACGCGCGCGGATTGACGCCTGGCTGCGCGACCTGGCGCCTTCCACGCAGCTCCGCCGCTGGTTCCACACGCGCCCGGCGCAATGGCAGCAGTTCCGCAAGAAATACCTCGAGGAGCTCGGCGAGCCCGAGGCGGCGCGCGCTCTGGCGCAGCTCTATGACGTCGCCCGCAAGCGCAAAAAGCTGACGCTCGTGTTCGCCTCCAGGAATAAAGAGCACAACAACGCCGTCGTTCTCAAGGAGCTTCTGGACGGCATGCGGAAGCCGCCCCACAGTTCCGGTCCGGAGAAAGCCGCCGGCGGCGCGGTGCGCGCCCGCCGAGGCGTGAAGTAACGTGGTCCTCCACCCGCTTGTGCCCGACGTTCCGCCACCCGCCAACCACTGTCAGCCCGTCTGGCCGGTGATCGAGCGCGCCCAACGACAGCTTGCCGAAAAATACTGGCTGGTTACGCAACCCGACCATGCCGCCCTGGCGGGAGCGCTGGCCGCCAACGTGGTTGCGCCCGGGTTTCCCCGCGTGGATCCGCTGATCGCTCGCGCCATCGAGGTGCACGATGCGGGATGGGCAATTTTCGAGCCCGAGGCTTGCCTCACCGCCGCTCCCGGCGTGGATGGCCGTGGGAAACCGCTTTCATTCCTGGAGATTGACCCGCCGCAATTCCTACGTGCCTGGACGGCTTCCATCGACCGCGCCGAGTCCGTCTGTACCGCCGGCGGATACATTGTCTCGCGGCATTTCTGCGCCCTCGGCGAGGGCCGCCTGGCCTCGGCCATCGATGGTCCCGAGAACTCCTCGCGTTTGCGCGCCTTCCTGGCGGGCGAAGCGGAGCGGCGCCAGCGCCTGCAGCCGCAGGGCGCTCGCAGCCCGGCCGAACTCGAAGCGCTGCTGCTGGTGCTCCAGTTCTGCGACCTGTTGTCGCTGTACCTGTGTTGCGGCGCCGGCGACGCGGTCGAATTCCCGCAGCAGTTCGCGCCCGGCAAGGTCCGCATCCGGCGCGAAAACCAGGCCTTCGTGCTGCAACCCTCGCCATTCCGCTGTTGCGACTCGGACCCCGAGGTCAGCCTGGGCGTGGAAGCCCGTCGCTTTCCATCCGCCACCACTGCCACCACCACGCTTGCTTTCATCTTGTGGTAGTCCGATCGGTTACTTTGGTGATTTGTAAAAAGGGGCGCTTTCATGCAAGATGCGCCGCAGATGACCACGTCGCACAAGAGGCCGGTGCCCTACAACGTGCTGCAGGAGTACCTGCAGGCGCTGGCCGACGTCGTCAATGAGGGTCCCAGCGACCGGCAACAGAAGATCCTGTTGTCCTATGCGGAACTGCAATACCAGTTGCACGGCGGCGGGCGCTGTTCCATGTGTCGCGCCTCAGTCCGTCACGTGCTCCCCGTCACGGCCGAGCACACCGACGGGACCATCGCGGAGTTCGGATGCTTGTGCACCCGCTGCCTGGAAGGGGAACGGGTGGTCTCCAACCGCGTCACGCTGACCATTGGCAGGGCGCGCCTGGAGTACACCACCTCTTGCGGCGGCCCCCAGCCCCGGAGTTTCCGCGCCTACGCCACGTAAACCAGCGATCAGCGTTCAGCTATCAGCTATCAGCTTTCTGGTTCCAGCTTTCCCCTAGTTTTCAAGGCAAGTTGCCCCTTGCTGCTCGCCAGGAATGGAACGCTCATAAGCATGCTGGTGAAGGTGGAAACAGAAGAGGGGTCTTAAAAACTGATGGCTGAGAGCTGATAGCTACTTCGCTTCCTCGACCAAGGCATTCGCGATCCGGTCAATGGTCTGCAGCGCCACCCGGCTGGTCAGGTTGTGATTGTTGACCATGATGGAAAACGCAATGCGCTGGCCGCTCAGCGCGGTGGCGTAACCGGACAGGGCATTTACGTTTTTCAACGAGCCGGTTTTACCGTGGACGCGTCCCTGCGCCGGCGTCCCGCGGAAGCGCTCCGTGAGCGAACCATCCACGCCGGCCACCGGCAGCATGTCGTCGAACTGCAGCGCCCACGGCTGGCGGCTGTCATAGAGCAGCAGCTTGACGATGGCGTGCGGCGTAACCAGGTTCTGCCGCGAAAGCCCCGAGCCATCGTAGAAGGCATACTCGTCGGAGCGAATGTCGGCCTGCGAGAGGAATCCGCGCACCACCTCCGACCCCGCTTCAATCGTGCCCGCCGCACCCTTCTCGCGGCCCAGCAGGCGGAGCATCAACTCGGCGTGCAGGTTCTGGCTCATCTTGTTGATCACCCGCAGATCGGCAACCAGCGATTGCGACTGAAACTCGCCCAGCACCTGTCCCGCAATGGTTGGCCGCGTCGTCCGCGGAATATCGCCGCCGCCCGCGGATGCCGTTGCCGTGACGCTGAACGTGGACAGGCTCGCCAGTTCAAGGTGCTTGGCGCGCGTCCGCCCGTACACCACAATCCCGCGCTGCTCCAGCATGTTGCGAAACAACTGGGCGGTGAAATCGGCCGGGTCTTCAATGGCCAGCGACTCATGGAAGCCGGGATCGTCCACCGGGATGTTGCCCCACAGCGTGAGCGTGTTGGATCCCGGCTCGCGCCCGATGGTCACGCTCCGCGGTCCGGTGCCCGCCGGTGTCGTCATGATGCGGTTGTCGAAGTGGTAGTAGTCCGGAAAAGGCGTGACGTTCATGAACGCCTTGTCGCCGGAGTGGTCGCCCGGCATGATGCTCACCAGGATCAGATTGTCATTGATGGTCAGTGCGGAAACCGGCGCGCCCCACTCGTAGCGCATGTCTTCCTGCGACCAGCCCTCGCCGTAGCGCTCAAATGCGAAATAGGAATCGTCGCCGACCACGTCGCCGTCAATAAACTTGACGCCGCGCTGTACCAGTTGATCGGCCAACTGCTCCAGCACGCGCGCTCGCGGCGCGTTTCGCTCCGAGCGCAGGTTGTACGCCAGCGTGCCGCCGGTCAGGTTGGGGTCCCCACGACCCACCACCACAACATCGCCGCTCAGCCGCCCGTACTTGTCCAGCGACCCGGTGGTCTCGATGGTGGTGCGGAACTTGTAGTCCGGCCCGATCAGCGCCAGCACCGCCGAGGTGGTGAACAGTTTGGTATTGGAAGCCGGTGTGAACAGCTTGTCGGCGTTCTGCGTGTAGAGCGTCTCACCGCTGGCGACATCCACCACCTCGATGCCCCAGAAAGCGCGCGCCGCGTCCGGCTGCGAAAGGATTCTTTCGATGCGGCTGGCGAGCGCTCTTGAATCGTGCGCCGGTTTCTTATCTTTCTGTTTCTGCGCCGCGAATGCGATTTGCACCAGCAGAAAGAC
>DASWAR010000202.1:0-6811 GCA_036391015.1 Terriglobales bacterium | reverse complement strand
CGTTGAATTTCATCTTGCCAAGCAGGCGCTCGGTCGCGGCGGAGAGCAACTCCGATTCCTGGACCTTGCGGCGCAGCTCAAGGAAGATCTTTTCGTCGGCGGACCGGGTATCGGCAACGTGCGCCGCGAGCGGCCGTTCCGCTATGCAATCGGTTCTTGGAAGGGAAACTGGCGAATCGGGCATGAGGGCAATCCTTTTCGGGTAGTTATAGGGGGAAGTGTACAATATAGCTACAGGAATGTTACTGTCAAGAGCTAAATTACATTTCTTTACGTCATTTTATTATGATAGTACTATAGCTAAATGATATACTTCACTGATCAATATGAAATTCCAAAAGTTACAGGAGAGGCTCCGGCAACTGTTGCTGGCGAGTATCGATGCGGGAGACCTGACCGGCATGGAAGTAGCGCAGATGGCCGGTTTCCAGCAGGCGCACATCTGCAATTTCCTGAACCACAAGCGCTCCTTGAGCCTGAACGGAATGGACCGGGTTCTGACCGCGCTGCGGCTCTCGGTGTTGGACCTGCTGGACCCGGAGGAGGTGGGGAAGCGAGCCACGATCCTGCCGCCCAGCGAGGACGAGTTCGAGAATGTCGTGCTGGTGGAGGGCGCCATTGCCGCCGGCGAGCCGGCCATCACCAGCGAGTCGGTGCGCGAGATCCTGAAGTTCAAGAAAACATTCCTACGGCGGCTGCGGGCGGAGCCGGCCAGTCCGCGCGAGGACTGGCGCCGCTTCGTGCTGGTCAAGGTGGACGCGCATGACGGCATGAGCATGTATCCGCGCCTGCTGCCGGGCTCGACGCTGCTGATCGACCGGCACTACAACTCCCTGAAGCCGTACCGGAGACATGAGCAGAACATGTACGCGGTGCGGGCGAACGGCGGCTGCACCGTGAAATACGTGCAGGTCGCCGGCAGCAACCTGGTGCTGCGGCCGCACAACCAGGCGTACCCGGTGGGGGTGCTGCCGATCGAGGAAGGGAAAAGGTTTTCCGATTACATCGTCGGCCGGGTGTGCCACGTGGGAATCGAGACGTGAACTCACGCGCCAAAATCCACCACGGTGGCACAGAGGGAATATGGTACGGGCACTTCGAACCAGTCAGGCGCTAATTGATCACATTGCCGCCTCGGGTTTCCCCTACGTGGGCGATCTGGTGCACGTGTTTATCGGTGGGTCGGAGCTGCACGGTGCGAAGGTCCACGGAACGGACAATCTCGACATCTACGGAGTATTCATTGAGCCGCCGCACATCGCTCTGGGACTGAATACTCTCCAGCAGAGTGCTGGCGATGGCCCAGCAGCTATTTCAGGAGTGCAAATTGGCAGAACAGGGCTCGGCATTGCCGACGATTGTTGATCGAGAAGCGATCTCCAAGCTCGTCGCTAAAACATACCTGGAGCATTGGCGCACGCTAGGCAACGATTCTCTTTGATATCATCCTAACGTTCTGACCTCGCGCGCAGCCGCGCAGACCAGCCAATCATCTACCACAGCACGGAGGAATTCTCATGGACGACATGCCTGGCATCAGCGTCGGTTCGCGGCGCAACGAGGATATCGCGCTCGACATGATGAAGTTCATCGCCATGACGACCGGCTACGGCAAGACGGGCTCGGGCGTCACCGGATTCCAGGGCGGCCAGCCGGCCAAGCCTTCCGAGTACGCCGACCATCTCATCGATCTCTATGGCAGGTGCTTGAACGCGGTGCTGGGGAAGAAGTAGTGAGTCGCGAGGATTGAGTTGCGCGTTTCGCGCCGCGAGTCATCGCGCTCGAGGGCGAGCCCGCTCCACCTGAAATCCCTGCGCACAACGCCAAACACAAAAGCCGCGGGGCGATCCGCGGCTTTTTTTGCGATCACATTCGCGCGCAGGCGAGGGCGCTCTTCGACTTCCCCTTCGGCTGCGCTCAGGGGTTCGCCTCGCTCGGCAAGAGCACGACTAGCGGCGACGGGCGCCTTTTTTGCGGGCCGCGCCCTTCTTTTTGGCACCGCCTTTTTTGCGGGCCGCGCCCTTCTTCTTGGCGCCACCTTTTTTACGGGCTGCGGCTTTCTTCTTGGCGCCACCCTTCTTGGCTGCGCTTTTCTTGCGCGCAGCCGTTTTCTTCTTGGGTGCGCTTTTCTTGGCGGCCGCTTTCTTGCGCGCGGGCGCTTTCTTCTTGGCGCCGCCACCCTCACCGCCGCCTCCACCCGCGGTAGTTGCGCCGCCCGCCGGGGCGCCCACGCCGCCCGGGACCGGGGTCACGGCGTCCGCCGGTTCTTCTTCCTCTTCCTCTTCTTCCTCGAAGTCCTCTTCCAGGTTTTCGCCGTAGGAGCCGGCCTCGCCAAATTCATCTACTTCGTCGTCGCGTCCGTAGAGAGTGATGTCGTCGAACATTTTTCCTCCAAGTTGGCGAGCGCGGCGTCATCGCACCGAGGCAGCTCGCGAGGTACCTGGGTCCACAGAAAACAGAGCCGATGAAAGAGTATCAAAAACCGCGGCGGATTATAGCACAGCGATTTTTGTGTCCACCACAACGCTAGCATGGATGCCGGTGCGGGCAGGCAGAGATGCACCGTGGGGAAAACAGCAGGAGCAAGACTGATTCCGCGACCCGGAATTACTGGTTGCGGATCACCAGGACGTCGCCGGCTTTGAGGCTGGAGATTTTGTTGTCACGGCGGAGGGCGGCTACGCTGGTGTTATATCGGTTGGCGATGCTGCGTAAGGTCTCGCCGGACTTGACCTTGTGGTGCAGCAAGCGCCCGCCATTGGACGCCTGTAAGCTGCTTACCTTCTTTAACTTAGGCGTCTTGTTCGATGCCATTTTCCGGGCTGAGGCGGGCTCGGCAACGGGACGATAGATGCGCAGAGTGCGTCCAGCGCGCACCTGGTTGCCGTGGAGATGGTTCCACTTGCGGATCTTTTCCGCGGGAACGCTGAAGTCGTCGGCGATGGAAAGGACGGTGTCGCCCTTGCGGACCTTATAAGAAGTAGGCCGCTTGGAGTATGCGAGCTCCGCCTCGCCGCCAGAGGGGCGCCTTCCGGGTGTAACCGGGATGATCAATTTCGCGTCGGCATCCAGGTCGTTATCGCGCAGGTTGTTTACCTGGGCGATGGCTGTGGAGGTGGTGCGGTACTGGCGTGCAACCTCGGTCAGGGTCTCTCCGCGGTTGACCTTGTGATAGCGCCACCAGACTCGCATGTCCTTGGGAATGGCGGCGATGGTTTGCCGGAACTTTCCCGCCGTACCGGCCGGCAGCGCCAGGGAGAACGAGCCATCCTTCGGCGTGGTCAAACGGAGAAGGCTGGGGTTCAGTTCCTGAAGCGTGGCGACGCTGGTGTCCACGCACTCGGCAACCAGGCGCAGGTCCACGGGGTAGTTGATCTCAACCCTGTCCGCCTTCAGCGGCGGTTCCGGCGCCAGGTGGTCGAGCCCGTATTGCGCCGGGTTCTTGGCCATGATGGTTACGGCCACAATGATGGGAACGTAATTGCGCGTTTCCTTGGGGAGGACGCCGCGGCGGTAAAGCTGCCAGAAATCGGCGTAGCCGGTGCGCCGCACGGCAGCCTGGACAGTGCCGGGGCCGGAATTATAGGCGGCCATGGCGAGATACCAGTCGCCGAACTGATTGTAGAGATCTCTTAAATGGCGGGCAGCGGCGCGGGTGGCCTTTTCCGGGTCCTGGCGGTCATCCAGCCACCAGTTGCGCTGCAAGCCGTACCCGGAAGCGCGCCCGGCCATAAACTGCCACATGCCGCGGGCGCCGGCGCGCGACAGTGCCAGCGGATGGAAGCCGGATTCGGCCTGCGCCAAATAAATCAGGTCCTGGGGCACGCCTTCTTCTCTCAGGATGCGCAGGATCATCTCGCGATAGCGGCCGGCGCGGGTGAGTGCGTGCTCCAGCGTTCCGCGCCCGCCGTTGGAGAAATAGCTGATGTAGCGCGCCACCTCGTCGTTGATCACCAGCGGCAGATCGGAGTGGGTAACCTTCATCTCCGCTTCCGCCTTGGCGCGGATGCTGGGATCGGCAGCAAACGTGACCTCGTTGGCCTCGTCGATGGGCGCGGGCTCGGCTTTCTGCTCGGTGAAGCCATCGCCGGCCTGCAAGGCGACGATTTCGAGGTTGTTCACGCCCTCAACCAGCTTGTCGAATTCCTGCTGCAGGCGTTCGTTGCCGCGCACGTCGTCCCCGGACTGCAGCAGCAGATCGAAGGCGCGGTCGAAATTATCCTTGGCGGCATCGAGGTGGCCGGCGTTGTAGTTGGTGAGGCCCGCCTGGTATTCCTTCTCGACCTTGGCGATCAGCGCTTCCACCGGGTCGATTTTGGGCCGGACCGGTTCCTGAATTTTCGGCGCTGGAGGCGGCGGTGCGGCGGTCAGGTCGGGTGCCATGGCCTGCATAGGCGGGGCTGCCGCCGTCTGTTTGGTCTCCTCGGTCTTGCAGGAGAGCAGCGACAGAGTCAGTGCGCCGGCGATCGGCAAGAACCAGTACCTATGCATGCAACCTCGTGCGTAGCGCGTTTCGGGTCGATCCCCCAGACACTTCAGCCCATGAAATCGTACCGTGGTGTTAATTGACGGGTCAATCGAGGGAACGTCTTACCCGCACCCGAAAGGACAACGACCTGCGGTGCCGGGGTGACGGTGCTCAGGCCCGGTCCAGTGCTTGCTCAAGGTCGGCCACCAGGTCGGCGGGATGTTCGATGCCGACCGAGAGTCTTACCGTTGCCGCCGAAACATCCAGCAGTTCCAGTTGCTTGTCGGTAAGTCCGACATGGGACGAAAGCAGCGGGTACGAGACGGTGGACTCCACTCCTCCCAGGCTGGTCGCCAGGTACCACAGCTTCAGCGCGTTGATGAATTTCTCGGCCGCCGCGCCGCCACCCTTCAAATCGAAAGAGACCATCATGCCGAAGTCGCGCATCTGGCGGCGGGCGACTTCGTGACTGGGATCGTCCGCGAAACCCGGATAAAACACGCGCGCCACTTTCTGGCTGCGGCGCAAGGCTTCGGCAATCGCGCGGGCGTTGGCGCAGGCGCGTTCGACGCGAATCTCCAGCGTCTTCAGGCCGCGAATCAACAGGAACGAGCCCAGCGGATCCAGGCAGCCGCCGGTGAATTTCACCATTTCGCGGATCGGATCCAGCCACTTGCGCGGTCCGGCAACGGCGCCGGCGGTAAGGTCGTTGTGTCCGCCCAGGTACTTGGTGGCGGAGTGCAGGCTGAGGTCGGCCCCGAGGGCGAGCGGCTTCTGCAGGATGGGCGTGCCAAACGTGCTGTCCACCGCCACCACGGCATGGTGCCGGTGCGCGATGGCGGAGAGGGCGCGGATGTCGGCACAACGCAGCGTGGGATTGGTCGGCGTCTCCAGGAACAAAAGGCGCGTGCGCTCGGAGAAATACCCCTCGATGCTGTTCAACTCGTAAAAAGGAACGAAGCGGGTGCGGATCCCGAAGCGCGGCAGGACGGTTTGAAAAAGCTTGGTCGTGCCGCCGTAGAGATCGAGCATGGAAACGATCTCGTCGCCGGATTCGCACACCGCCATCAGTGTCGCCAGCTCCGCCGCCATGCCGCTGGCGGTGACGACGCACGCCTCAGCGCCTTCCAGTGCGGCGATCTTCTGCTCCGCCACGGTGGTGGTCGGGTTGCCGTAGCGCGAATACATGTAGGCTTGCGATTTGCCCTCGGCGTAGCGGCGCAGCTCGTCGAGGCTGGGCATGACGAAGACCGCGGTCTGCGCAATCTCGGTGGTCAGGCTGGCATTGGTTCCGTGGCGCTCCTCGCCGGCGTGCACGCAGTGGGTGGCGTCGGCGAGAGATGGTTTGGCTTGATCCGGCATAAGAGTGAAATGGTAAATGCAGGAGAGGGAAGCGCAAAGCCGGAACCACCTGAAAGTTGAGCGGGCAAGAAAAAGGCTCCAGGCCGCCTGCAGCCCGGAGCCTAAAACCTAAGACCCAAAACCCAAAACCCGTTCTCTCCTACCACACCAGTTTCAAACCGAACTGGAACTGGCGCGGATCGTAGGCAGCGGTTGGGCGGCTCAGGTAGCTGTTACCGGACATCTTGCCGAAAGCATTCACGTCGGTGAACTGCGGCGACGCCGCGGCCTCGTTGAAGCGGTTGAACAGGTTAAACCCTTCCGCAATCACGTTCAGCTTGAGCCGTTCGGTGATGTGGATGATGCGGCTGATTCGCATATCGAACGAAACGAAACCGGTCGTGATCCCGGCATTGCGCCCGAGTGTCCCGTCGGCAAACTGCGCGGGTAAAACAAGCACGCCGTTGGCGCCGACACTGGGACGATCCGTTTGGCTGGACTGGTCTGCGTTGGTGTCCGAGCCAGTAAGGATGTTGAACGGCCGTCCGGAAGAGACTTCGATGATTGGCGCCACGGAGAAATCAGCCAGCACGCGGCTGAATCCGCCCGCCGAACGCCACGCAGGAGGTGAGCTTAGGAGCCCGCTGAACACGAACCGGTGCCGCTGATCAAACAGTGAATTGGAACGCTCTGCCTTCAGGTTGTGGTTGTCCTGGGGTTTGAGCAGCGTTTGCAGATCGGAAGAGTCGTCAATGGTATGCGACCAGGTGTACGACGCCATGAACTGGAAATTCCGGCTGAACCGCTTCTTTACCTCCAGGTTGAACGCGTTGTAATTCGACGAGCCGTTAGACACCTGGGCGTCCACCTCGCCGAACGGGCTGATCACTCCAGGCGTTCGCAATGAGCCGGCGATCGCAGCATTGAAGACGGCGGGCGTCACCGCTCCGCCCGTGAGCGCCGCCACCAGCAGATAGTTGGGAGCGCTCGGACGGAAGAAGT
>DASWAR010000201.1:0-13193 GCA_036391015.1 Terriglobales bacterium | reverse complement strand
TCGAACTGGCGTCCGACCAGCGCCTTTTTCCGTTTGCGGCTGATGGTTTTCTGCAATTGCATCAGCTTCCGCCGTCGCCGTTCGATCTCCGCCAGCGAAACCTTTTTGCCCAGCTCGTGCGCGCTTGCGCCCTCCTGGTCGGAGTAGGCAAACGCGCCCATCCAGTCGAACTGCGCCTCGCGCACGAAGTCGCACAGTTCTTCAAACTCGAGCTCCGTCTCGCCGGGGAAGCCGACAATAAAGGAGCTGCGCAGCGTCAGGTCGGGAATGGTGCGGCGCATCTTCTCGATCGAGCGCAGGAACAGCTCCGCGCCGCCGCCGCGTTTCATGCGCTTCAGCAGCGTTGCTGACGCGTGCTGCAGCGGCACGTCCATGTACGAACAGGTTTTCTCCTGCGCCGCGATCGTTTCCAGCAAGCGCCCGGTGATCTTGTTGGGATACGCGTACAGGAACCGGATCCACCGCAGCTCTTCGATTCCGGCCAGCTTTTCCAGCAGCAGCGCCAGCCCGTCCTTCAGCCCGAAATCCTCGCCGTAGCAGGTGGTGTCCTGGCCGATGAGCGTGATCTCGCGCACGCCGCCGCGCGCCAGCCGCTCCGCCTCGGCGATCACCGACTCGAAGCGCCGCGAGCGGAATTTGCCGCGAAGCTGCGGGATGATGCAGAAGCTGCAAGGGTGATCGCAACCTTCGGCAATCTTGATGTACGCCGAGGCACGCGGCGTCGCCAGCATTCGTGGCGTGGTTTCGTCGTACAGATAATTCGGCAAGTCCGCTATCGCGCCATCCCATGCCTCGCGCGAAAACCGTCCCGCGTGCTCGCGTGCTTGTCCTTCCGCGCGGCCGTTGCCGTTCAGAACGACGAATGGCGAACTGTTTTCCTGTCGCCCGGCGCCTGGCGACTGCAGCCCAGTTGCTTCCAGAATCTTCGGCAGCTCACCCGTTCCCACCACCGCATCCACTTCCGGAATGTCCTTCTGGATTTCGTTGCGGAACCTTTCCACCAGGCATCCGGCGACCACCAGCTTGCGGGCGCGGCCGTTGGTTTTGTGCCGCGCCATTTCCAGGATGGTGTTCACCGATTCCTGCTGCGCGCTCTCGATGAACGAGCAGGTATTCACCACGATCACGTCGGCGTCTTCGGCCCGCGCCGTGATCTCCGCCCCAAACTGCGCCAGCATGCCCATCATCGCCTCGGAATCCACCAGGTTCTTGGGGCAACCGAGGGACACGAATCCAACCTTCTGCGGCCGCGCCATTTCTGCGTCCTTCTCAGAAGCGATGGGTTGTTCGAGGGTGACTGGAAGATCCGACATGCAGTGCTTCAATTCTATCGGAAATAGCAGATTCGCGCCGATTCGGTGGAAGCGCTGGGCTTTAGTCCGGCGAAACAGGTCCATCGAAGAAATTGTCATTCCGAGCGGGCTTCAGCCTGCGAGGAATCTAGGTTTCTTTTACTCGGTACTCAGTACGCGCGACTACTTCGTCTTGATCTCTTCGTACAGTTCCGGCAGCCGCGACGCGTCCTCCGGCGACTTGCCAAACCTCGCCCGCTCGTAATGGCGGGTGAACGTCGCGACCGATGTTTGCAGCGGCGGATCCTGAATGCTGGCCACGAACTCGCGCGGCGTCTGCGCCGGCTTTTTGGGAAATCCTTTTCTGCCCAGTGACCGGATCATGCGCGAGTACCAGATGCTGGCCGCGGCGTCCGGCGCCTTCAGCGGGTTGCGCGCCACCCGGTGCCGGTGCGCCGCCCTCCAGATCCTCGCCGCGTTCGCCAGCAGCACGCACAGCATCATCGCCAGCAGCGCGCCCATCGCCCACGTGCGCGGCCTGCGCTCGGCATCGCTATGCACGCGGCGCGCCCGAGCCACCAGGTCTTGATAATGGCGGCGGAGCCAGGTGCGTGTCTGGTCGCCCACGCTGCGTCCTCGCGCCATCGCCGTAATCGTGAGCGTGCGCTGGTGCAGGAAGTCGTAGTTAATCACCCACTCCCGCCAGAACTCGCGCGCCGCGTCCAGGTAGAGCAGGAACCGGTGCATGTTGCCGACCACCGGTAACGGATCCGCCGGCGTCGGATCGAAGCTCACCCAGGCGTATCCCGGAATGTACGCCTCCACCCAGGAATGCGCGTCGCGTCCGCGCACGATGTAGCTGCCCGTCAGGTCGTTGTACTCGCCGCCGCGGAAGCCATTCACCATCCGCGTCGGGATTCCCAGCGTGCGCAGCATCACCGCCATGGCCGACGCGAAATACTCGCAGTGCCCTTCCTTGCGTTCAAACAGGAAATACGCCAGCGCGTCCGGCGGCGGCGTAGTCGCCATCTGTAGGCTGTAGCCATAACGGGTACGCAGGTAGAGTTCGATCGCCGACGCTTTCTCGTAATCCGTTCCCGCACCCACCGTGATCTGCTGCGCCAGTTCGGTCACCCGCCGGTCCACACGCGCCGGAAGCTGGAGGTAGATCATGGTGATGTCGCTCGGAACCTTGCCGGCCGGCCGCCGCAGCCGTTCCGCGTCCGGTTGCCCCCACAGCGACGACGCGCTGTAGCTCTCCGTCATGCGGCTGCGGTCCAGGTTGTGTACCGCGCCGCTGTCATCCACGCCGATTTCCATGATCCGGCCTTGCACGCTGATCGGCACCGGCGCCAAAAACAGCACGTTGGTCCCGATCGGCTCCATCACGACTTTGTAGAACAGGGGCCGCAGTTCGTTCACATCGTCGCGGTCTACCGGCAGGTTCCGCGCACTCGTCTGGGCCCGCGACAAGTTGTAGCGCCCCATGCCGGTCAGGCGGACTTCCGCGTCGGAGCGCGGGTTGGACGACATCGCCTCCATCGTGCTCGTCCCCGGGTTCGACCACAGCTTGCCGTCGAACGCCGCCAGCGCCACGCCGCGCCACTTCAAGTCGGCGTAGGCGCCGCGGTCGCCCTCGATCTCGATGTGCATGACCGCCGTGTCCGACTGCTTGATGCGCCCGATCTCGCCCAATTGCACGCTGTCGCTGAATCCGCTGACGAACTCGTTGCGCGGCGCGTAGGCGCTCAGGTAGCCCGCCGACAGCCGCGGCAGGATGAAGAAAATCGCCGCCGCTCCGAGCACCACCGCCGCCGTCATCAGCAGCGCGACACCGGACAGCGAGCGCATCATCCGCCGCGAAGGGTTGGGCACCGCCGGCGCCGGCAGCGCGTGCGCTGCGGCCGCCGCCGAGCGCTTCATTTCCATGCTGATGAACGTCGCCACCGCCAGCAGCATGAACACGCAGAACACGCCGAAAAATACCGTGTCTACCGTCAGCACCGCCGCCGCCAGCACTTCAAGAAACGAAAGGATTGCCAGGTAGAGGTGGTCGCGGTCGCGCTGCACCGAAAAAATCTTCACCACCATGATGAACAGCACCAGGTGCACGGTGGCGTCCACGTAACTGCCGGAGACGAGGAAAATGTCGGCGGCGTAGAACAAGACGTAAAGCAGCGTCAGGTACGACGTCCAGCGCTCCGGAATCTGCAGCGTGCGCCCGCGCAGCATCAGGTAAGCGCGCAACAGCAACGCCGCCGAGACCGTCACCAGCGAAACCGCGTCCAGCCGTCCCGTCGTGCTCAGCGTCACGAACCCGGTGGTCACCAGCAGGAACAGCGAAATCTGGAAATACTGCTCGATGGAGTTGCGGAAGGTGGCTGGTTGCCGGGGCGCGGGCGGCGTCAGGATCGAGATCAGATCGAGTTTTCCCCCGCTTGCCACCGGGCTATTGTGAAGCAAAGCGGTCGTTCGGTCTATCAGTCGATCGGTCTTTCAGTCGGGCGTGTTCGAAGCTCGGTTTCAGACCGAGAGCCCGATAGACCGATCGACCGACAGACCCTGTTAGAATCAATCGTGTCGGGCATCGGCCCCGCGCGACGTATTCCCGCCAATCCCGCCAGGTCCGGAAGGAAGCAACGGTAACGGGCTCTTTCGTGCGCAGCGGGTTCGCCGGTGTCCGGCTTTTTGTTTTGGACACCACCCGTCCCTTTCGTTCAGAATGATTAGCTTTGCGCGGGTCCTCAGTCCCGAATCACGAAGCCCGCATCTGGGGGGCGCTCGCGACTCGCAACTCGGGACTCGCGACTGCGAAACGGAGACCTCATTGACCACTCCCATTCGGGCGAAGATCACCTCCCTGGGCACCTACCTGCCTCCGCGTGTCCTCTCCAATCAAGACCTGGAAAAAATGGTCGAAACCAGCGACCAGTGGATCATGGAGCGTACCGGCATCCGTGAGCGCCATCTCGTCGACAAGGGTGTCGCTTGCAGCGATCTCGCCGCCGAAGCCGCCAAATGCGCCTTGCTCAAGCGCGGCATCAACCCGCAGGAGGTTGAAGTCATCATTGTCGGCACGGTTACTCCCGACATGTTTTTCCCCTCCACCGCCTGCTTGGTGCAGCACAAGCTGGGCGCAAAGGGCGTCTGGGGCTTCGATCTTTCCGCCGCCTGTTCCGCCTTCGTCTACGCCCTGCAGGCCGGGGCGCAGTTCATCTCGACCGGCGCGCACAAGAAAGTCCTGGTCATCGGCGCCGACGTGATGTCCGCGGTCATCGACTACACCGATCGCGCCACCTGCATCATTTTCGGCGACGGCGCCGGCGCCGTGCTGCTGGAACCTGCCGCCGAAGGCGAGGATGCCGGCTTAATTGATTTTCTGCATTACGTTGACGGCGCCGGCGGATGCTCGCTCTACATGCCCGGCGGCGGCAGCCTGAATCCCTCGTCGCACGAAACCGTGGACAAGAAAATGCATTACGTCCACCAGGACGGCCCGGCGGTGTTCAAATACGCGGTACGCAACATGGCCGACGTCTGCGACCGCCTGCTCAAGCGCAACGGCTTCAAGGCGACTGACATTG
This sequence comes from Terriglobales bacterium, assembly GCA_036391015.1. Taxonomy (GTDB): domain Bacteria; phylum Acidobacteriota; class Terriglobia; order Terriglobales; family Acidobacteriaceae; genus JAIQGF01. Next base: position 8,317 of record DASWAR010000201.1, on the reverse strand, counting down.
ATTGCTTTATCCCGCACCAGGCGAATAAGCGCATCATGATCAGCACCGCCGAGCGCCTCGGGTTCCGTCCCGAAGCTCCTATCATCAACATCGACCGCTTCGGCAATACCACCGCCGCCACCATTCCGCTCGCCATTCAGACTGCCATTGATGAGGGCAAGCTGAAGAAGGGAAGCCTGGTGCTGCTGGCCTCCGTCGGCGCCGGCTTTACGACCGGCGCGACGCTGCTCAGGTGGGCGTATTGACCGAAAGACCGAAAGACCGAGAGACTGATAGGCCTATGAAACGCGTCACCGGCATTGGCGGCATTTTCATCAAGGCAAAAGACCCGCAGGCGATGTACGCCTGGTACCAGAGGCATCTCTGGTTCACGCCCTTCCTGCCTGAACACCATTCCATCGACTTCCCGTGGAAGGACGCCGAGACCGGCGAAGAAGCCCACACTTACTGGTCGCTGTTCAAAGAGAACACAGACTACTTCGACCCCAGCAAATCCGCGGTGATGATCAACTACCGCGTCGCCGACATGGACGCCGTTGTGAGCGCGCTGCAAGCGGAAGGCATAGAAATCCTCGGGCGCGAGGACTACGACTACGGCCGCTTCGCCTGGATCATGGATCCCGAAGGCAACAAGATCGAACTCTGGGAACCGCCGAAGAGCAGGCTCTAGGCTTCAGGCTCCAGGCTTCAGAAAAAACAAAACGCGCCCGACCTTCGGGCGCGTCTTGCTGAAAGCTGATAGCTGATAGCTGACAGCTCCTACGGATGCGTCATCGTCTCCGGTCTCACCAGCTTGTCAAATTCCTCCGCCGTCAGGAAGCCCATCTTCACCGCCGCCTCCTTCAGGCTGCTGTGCTCCACGTGCGCCGTGTGCGCCACTTTCGCGGCGTTGTCATACCCGATTTTCGGCGCCAGCGCGGTCACCAGCATGAGCGAGTTCTTCACGTACCAATCCACCTTGTCGCGGTTCACCTCGATGCCGTCGATCATGAACTCGACAAATCCGTGGCAGGCGTCGGTGATCAGCGTCACCGAGTGCAGGAAGTTGTAAATGATCACCGGTTTGAACACGTTGAGCTCGAAGTTCCCCTGCGACCCGGCAAATCCCACCGCCGCCGTCGCCCCGTGCACCTGCGCGCACACCATGGTCATGGCTTCGCACTGCGTGGGGTTTACCTTGCCCGGCATGATGGACGATCCCGGCTCATTCTCCGGAATGGTCAACTCGCCCAGCCCGCAGCGCGGCCCCGAAGCCAGCCAGCGAATGTCGTTGGAAATTTTCACCAGCGACGCCGCCAGCGTTTCCATCGCTCCTTGAGCGAACACCACCTCGTCGTGCGCCGACAGCGCCGCGAACTTGTTGGGATGCGAGCGGAAGGGAAGTCCCGCCAGCTCGGCGATCTTCTTTGCTGCCCGTTCCGCAAACTCCGGATGCGTGTTCAACCCGGTGCCCACGGCCGTCCCGCCAATCGCCAGGTCGTACAGGCCGTCGAGCACCATCTCCAGCCGCTTGATGTCGCGCTCGATCAGGCTCGCCCAGCCGCCGAACTCCTGCCCGATAGTGAGCGGCACCGCGTCCTGCAGGTGCGTGCGCCCGATCTTCACGATGCTGTCGAATTCTTTCGCCTTGCGCTCGATCGCCGCTTGCACCGTCTTGAGAGCCGGGATCAGCGCCTTCTTCACGCGTTCGGCGGCCGCGATGTGCATCGCCGCCGGGAACGTGTCGTTCGACGACTGCGACATGTTGACGTGATCGTTGGGGTGGATCGGCTTCTTCGACCCCATCTCGCCGCCGGCCATTTCGATCGCCCGGTTGGAGATCACCTCGTTCACGTTCATGTTGGTCTGGGTTCCGCTGCCCGTTTGCCAGATGCGCAGGGGAAACTGGTCGTTGAGCTTGCCGCTGATCACTTCGTCGGCCGCCTGCGCGATCAACTTCGCCTTGTCTGCGGGCAGCTTTCCCAAGTCCTGGTTCACCAGCGCGCACGCTTTTTTCAGGATGCCGAATGCCCGGATCAGCTCTGGCGGCATGGTGTCGCGGCCGATGTTGAAGTGAATCAGCGAGCGCTGCGTTTGCGCGCCCCAGTAAACGTTGGCGGGCACCTCGATCTTGCCCATGCTGTCGGATTCAACGCGCGTGCGCAGTTTCTCCACCGTGGTTGCCATATCGCGCTCCTGGTGAGTGCTCAAGATGAATTGCGGACCACTGACCAACCGCAAATTATAGCCCTGCCGGGCCACCGGCTTGTGCGCCGGAGCACACCGGAATGTGACACTCTCTGATGAATGTCATCCTGAGCGAGGGCGTGAGCCCGAGTCGAAGGAACCCTTTAGCCAAACCAATCCATGCTCCTTCCCTCGCCGTAAGACCATCCAATCCCCGTGCCTCCCGACAACACCCAGAAGTTCGACCTCCTCGTCATCGGCGCCGGCCCCAGCGGCCTGGCCTCCGCCATCGAGACAAAGCGCGCCGGCTTTCGCGTGATGCTCATTGACAAGGGCTGCCTGGTCAATTCGCTTTTCCATTACCCGGCGAACATGACCTTCTTCACCACGCCGGAGCTGCTGGAGATCGGCGACATCCCCTTTCCCAGCGCCCACGTCAAGCCCACGCGCGAGGAGGCGCTGGAGTATTACCGCAAGGTCGCCGAGCACTACCGCCTCGAGGTCCGGCAATTTGAACGCGTGGACGAGGTATCGGGCGGCGACGGCGATTTCCTGGTCCGCACCTCGACCGTCGAGGCCGAGATTCTCGGCGCGCTGGAAGGTCCAGAAAAACGCCACGTCCCGGGCCGCCGCGCCGAATATCGTGCCCGCAAGCTGGCCGTCGCCACCGGCTATTACGACCTGCCCAACATCATGCAGGTCCCCGGAGAGGACCTCCCCAAGGTCTTCCATTACTATCGCGAGCCGCACCCTTTTTTCGGCCGCGATGTGGTGGTTATCGGCGGCAAGAACTCGGCTGCCATCGCCGCGCTCGAACTCTGGCGCCACGGTGCGCGCGTCACCCTGGTTCATCGCGACGAGGCCCTGCACCCGCACATTAAGTATTGGATCAAGCCCGACATCGAGAACCGCATCAAGAACGGCGAGGTCAAAGCCTACTTCCACAGCGTGGTCAAGGAAATCCTGCCGGAGTCGGTTGTAATCCAGACCCGCGGCATTGCAGGGCGGCTGTGGGGAAACCGCGGCGAAGTGCGCCTGAAAAACGATTTCGTCTTTGCGCTCACTGGCTATCATCCGGACTACGCGTTCCTGCGCAGTCTCGGCGTGCAGCTTACGCCCGACGAGTGCCGTCCCATCGTCAACTCGGAGACACTCGAAACCAACGTGCCCGGCATTTATGTGGCGGGAGTCATCGTCGCCGGCTCCAACACCAGCGAAATTTTTATCGAGAACGGCCGCTTCCACGGCCAGCACATCGCCCAGGATCTGAAGAAGAAGCTGTCAGCTCTCAGCTCCTAGCTGGCAGCTGTTGGCTATCAGCTCTTGGCCTCTTTCTTGGCCCGCAGCTCTTAGCTCTCAGGCCAAAGCCCCGAAGGGGCGACAGTACATAGCCCGGGGCGTTAGCCCCGGGACAGCTATCGAACGAGCCCAGAGTCCCGTAGGGACGGCACTGGCTGTTAGCTGAAAGCTGATAGCTGACAGCTCCGACCTATTACAATGCTGCCATGCGCTATTCTCTGATCATCCTGACGATCGCGATCGCGTCTCTGGTCGCGTGCAACAAATCCTCCGCTCCCGCTTCCGTGTCTGCGAAACCCGCCGATACAGCCAAATCCGCCGATCCCGTTCAACAAAAGCTCCAGGATCTGGCTGGCTCAAACGCTACCGACTGCGGCCGCCCCCAATCGCAGGCGCCGGACCAGACGCAGAAATCCGGCGATTGCGCCATGAAAGCCGCCAAGGACAAGCACGCCTTCTACGTTGCCTACGACATGCCCGGTCTTACCGTTGGTGTCGCCGGCAATTCTGATGGAAAGCTTTTCTCTGTCCAAGTGGAACAAACGGAGAACCCTTCGACGGCGAAGGCGGAAGTCAAGAGCGTCCCCTGTCCATCTGACCTGCGCATTGCGCAGAGTGGGCGCGTCACTTGCATGGCACCCGGCGCCGGCATGGGCACAGCCGGCGCCAACCCGCATGGCGGCATGCCCGCCGCTACCGGCGATAATCCCCACGGCGGCATCACCATGCCGAATCTCGGCACCTCCAACCCGCACGGGACGGCGCAGCCCTCGCATCCGCCCGCCGGCAAGAAGCCGCCGAAACAGTAAGCGTCGCGATTCGCCGAGTTGTTTGGTCGGGGAGTTCTTTGAAGGGGCGCGGCTGGGCTCGCCGACCACCAACCGCAGCGTCGCGGATGAACGCAGATCGAACAGCAGCATAAAACGCGCCGCGTCGAAAGGGCAGCATCTTGCCGGTTGGCGAGCGCTCTCCTTCAGGAAATACGACCACCGGCATGCCTCGTTGCAGGGTCATCACCGCCTCGCGCAATGCCCGGCGCGACAGCGCGACGCTTCCCGGCGCAATCTCCAGCGCGCCGACGCGGCGCAGGTACCAGCCGATCAGCGGCACGCGAAACACCAGGCGGTGCGCCATGATGCGGAACGCAAACGGCAGATACGCGTAGAGCAGGGGGATATCGAGCGCGGAAAGATGGTTGGCGGCGTAGAGGCGCGGCTTGCTGGCATCGATCCGCTCCAGGCCTTCCACCGTGACCGGCGCCAGCAGCTTGAGCAGCAGCCGTGCCCACCAGCGCACCATCGCATGCTGCGCCCGGCCGCTCCTGTCCAGGCGCGCCAACACCAGGCAAATCGGTTCCACGATGATGGTAGCGAGAAAGATGGCGGGCCAGAACAGCAGCAGCGCACGTGCCCAGCTCAGCAGATTGCGCACTCTCTCACTCGCGCCAAACCACCACAAGATCCGGAACCCCACGGCCGCCGGGACCTTAATGCCTGGAGCCTGACGACTGGCGACTGGCGCCTAATCCAGATCGATCGCTTCCGACTCCAACTGCTGGTTCATCAATCGCGACACCAGCGGCTTCAATCCCTCGCCGGTTTTCGCCAGCACGAAATCGTTCTGGTCGTCGTTCCAATCCAGCTTGAAGCTGGTGGAGAGCGCGGAAATCCATATCTGCCGCACCGGCGCATTTCGCGATATCACGAACCGCCCCGGCGGCTCTTCGAAGCTGATGTGCAACGCCCCCGACTGGTCTTCCACCTCGAACTCGGCGTCGTCCTCGGCTTCGATCAACGATTGCTTCAACGATTCCATCGCGGCGTCAGCGTGCCGCCTGAACTCCCGTTCTTCCATGGCGCGGCATTCTAGCATTTCGGTTTTCCTTTGCGTCCCTTTGCGTCCTTTGCGATTAAATTTCCTTGACATCGTCCCGAAACCGGACGGAATCTCCAGGCTTTCGAGGGGCAGCACCCATGCCGAAAACAAAACCCCCCGCCCCATCGCCGAACGTTAAAGTCGGCATCCCCCACATGCCGCCCATGTACACCAGCCAGCACAAGAAGAAATTTCTCCCTTGGGCTCATGCCGAGGAGCGCCTCGTCAAATCGCGCAGCTACTGGATCTGCACCGCGCGTCCCGACGGCCGCCCTCACTCCATACCCGTTTGGGGCATGTGGGTGGACGGCGCGCTCTATTTCGGAACCGCGCGCGACGCCCGCAAGGCGAAGAACATTGCCCACAATCCCGCCGTCTCGGTGCACCTGGAATCGGGCGATGACGTGGTGATCCTGGAAGGGAAGGCGATCGAAGCCGATGTGTCGGAGAAAGCTCTGCGCGCCAAGCTCGACCGCGAGTGCAAGCGCAAGTACAACATGCCCCTGCTGGTGATGCCGGAGAGCATTTGCTACCGCGTGCGCCCGCGCATCGTGCTCGCCTGGCTGGAAAAGGATTTCCCCACCAGCTCAACCCGATGGGCGTTCGAAGCAGACTAGGACTTACTGAGTTCCGGGCGGATTACGCCGCTTAGAACGCCAGCGGCAGTCATTCGGTAACGAGCTGGACTTTCCGCAGCCCACGCACCGCGTTGCTGATGTAGAGCGCGTCGGCCCGGCGCAGGTCCTCGGCCCGCAGCACGCGCTCTTCCACGCGAGGGTCGCTGCGAAGAAGGTAGCGGCGATAGACCCCTGGCAGCAGCCCGCAATCCACGGGCGGCGTGCACAGCCTACCGCCAATCTCGGCGAACAGGTTGCTGATGCTGCCTTCGGTCACCTCGCTCCGCTCGTTGACGAAGATCACGTCATCGAAGCCCTGCTGTTGCGCCCGGGCGAGTTCGCTGTCGTAGAGCTCGCGGCGAGTGGTTTTGTGGAGAAGGAAGCGGTCCTGTGAGCAGGTGGCGCGCTTCGACAGCAGAACGCGGCCGCGCGCCGCCCAGGGTTCCAGCGGCGCCGATTCGATATGCAGGTCGCCGGTGGGGTCGAACCGCACCCGCACCTTGTAGGCGGTCCCCGCATCGAGGCCGCGGCCATAGCTCTCCAGCTCGCCACGGACTTCCTCCGCATCGCAAGGAAAACCGAAGTAGCCGGCCGACTGCTCCAGCCGCTCGAGATGCGCGTCCAAAAGCGGGTATCCGCGGTCCCAGCGCAGGCTCTCGATGAGCGAGAACTCCTCATCGCGGCGATGGAGGAACTCGGATTTTAGCAGGCACTCCTCGTACTCCTGCTGCGGGACCGAATCCCAGACGATCCCGCTGCCCACGCCCATCCGTCCCTGGCCACCGCGTAGCACCAAGGTACGAATGGCCACGTTGAGCACCGCCTCCCCCGCCGGCGAGAAGTAGCCGATCGCCCCGGTATAGATGCCGCGCGAACGACGCTCCAGTTGATGGATGAGCTGCATCGCCCGGACCTTGGGCGCACCAGTCACCGAGCCGCAGGGGAACAGAGCGCGGAAGATGTCGTAGTACCTCGTGCCCGGCGCCAGCGCCGCCGCAATCGTGGACGTCATCTGCCACAGCGTCTCGTACCGCTCGAGAGCAAACAGCTCCCTCACCTCCACCGAGCCTACCTTGGCGATACGCCCCAAGTCACTGCGCAGCAAGTCCACGATCATCACATTTTCGCTGCGGTTCTTGGGATCGTCGTGGAGCCAGCGAGCCACGGCGCGGTCTTCCTCTGGCAAGCGGCCGCGGGGCGCCGTGCCCTTCATCGGCCGGGTGATGATGGATTGCCCTTTGCGGCGGAGGAACAGCTCGGGCGAGAGCGACAGCACCTGAGCGTCGCCCAAGTTCAGCAGAGCGGCCCATTTCACCGTCTGCGCCGCGCGGAGCTGTGAGTACAAACGCAGAAACGAGCCGGCGAACCCGAACCGCACGTCCGTGGTGAAATTGAGCTGGTACACGTCACCGGCAGCGATGTACTCCCGGATCCGTTCGATGGTCGCGCAATACGCCGGCTGCGAGATGTGTAGAAGAGAATCGCGGATCTCGAATCCTGCGTCGGCCAGGTGCGGCGGGGCGGGCGGTGCCGGACCCGCAAAACTCCCCACGCGGTGATCGAACACAAAAGGAGCGCCATACACTCCCAGCCACGCCAGCGGGAGCTCCGAACCGGGCTGTTCGGCGGGAGCCGCAGCCGGCTCGAAGTGGTAGCCGCATTCGTATCCCAAGTAGCCGGCTACATGGTAGCCGCTCGCGAGCGCCTGCTCCAGCCGCTTGAAAAGCCATGGTACCTGCGTCGGGTGCTCGATCCGGATGACCGCCAGCGGCGATCGGAAAAGGTAGGACCGGCAGTTCTCCTCGTCGAAGCGCGAGGTCTCCAGCAGCACTGTGCCGGGCTCGGCGACCAAGCCGTAATATTCCGCGGGGAAGGGTATGCACGCCTGTCGCCGGGACCGATGGACTACAGGCGTGATTGGGGGAGCGGAAACCATCCGGGAGAGAGTAACGCACGCGACGCCCGCAAGGCGAAAAACATTGCCCACAATCCCGCCGTCTCGGTGCACTTGGAATCGGGCGATGACGTGGTGATCCTGGAAGGGGAGGCCATCGAAGCCGACGTGACAGAAAGGAAACTGCGCGCCAAGCTCGACCGCGAGTGCAAGCGGAAATACACGATGCTGCTGCTGGTGATGCCGGAGGGCATTGGCTACCGCGTGCGTCCGCGCGTGGTGCTCGCCTGGCTGGAAAAGGAATTTCCGTTCAGCTCGACGCGCTGGGAGTTTCAAGCTTAGTTGGGAAGCTTGCGGCGACGACCGACTTGCCGGAGACGTTGCCTTCCTGGGCGTAACTTGTGATAATGATTTCCTAACAATGTCGGCTCCCAGCACCCGAGTAGACTTTGGCGATCGCCAAACC
>DASWAR010000200.1:0-12168 GCA_036391015.1 Terriglobales bacterium | reverse complement strand
GAGACACGCCAGCCTGAGTGGGGAGGGAACGGATTTTGGCCTGCAGGTCCATCTGTTACCAGATTAGCAGGGCGTAGCACACGCGTGGGCGCGCGTGCCACAAGGTTTAGAGCGGCTTGCGGAAATGGGAGTGGGTGGCGGGTTCCGAGTGCGAGCGGATTGGAGCTGGCCTCAGCGGGAGATAAACCAAGGGCGGTCCCACGTCGTCCCGCCCGGTCACGCCGGCCTGATTGGCTGCGCACATACATAATATCAATTATCAATATATGGCTTGACGATAAACGATATGTTACGTATCGTTCTTCAATAACACCTTGCGGCCCTCGATGAAGTACTCAAGGAGACGGCCTTATGACCAAATCGTACCTTGACACTCTGACGCTGTCGCGGAGGGTTCTCCGCGTACTGATCAAGCTGAACCTGCTGATGGGCGCCCTCATCCTGGCGTTGCTGATTGCCAGCCTGATTGCCGAATCCTGGGTAATGCGAGCACTTGGTGCACGGCCTGCGTCCGGCAATTCGATGCTGTTCGTAGGCATGCGCCTGATCATGGTGATCGGCATTTGTTCGGTTCCGATTGTTCACATCATGCTGGCGCGGCTACTGGCCATCGTCGAGACAGTCAGCGTCGGGGACCCCTTTGTTCAGGCGAACGCCGTCCGCCTGAAGACGATCGCCTGGGCGGTGCTCGGCCTTGAGCTGATGCATTTCGCCGTTGGCGCAATTGCGGCCGCCGTATCCACGGCCGCCGCGCCGCTCAACATCAGCTGGGGCTTCTCCATAACGCGATGGCTCACGGTGCTGATGCTTTTCGTGTTGGCGCGGGTCTTCGAGCAGGGCACGCGCATGCGAGAAGATCTGGAAGGGACGGTCTGACCATGCCGATCATCGTCAAAGTGGACGACATGCTTCACGAGCGTCGAATGACGCTCACGGAACTGTCCGAGAGAGTCGGGATCACGCTCGCCAACCTGTCGATCCTGAAGACCGGAAAGGCGCGCGCCGTCCGATTCTCCACGCTCGAGGCCATTTGCGAGGTACTGCAGTGCCAGCCAGGTGATCTGTTGGAGTTCAGACACGCACAGGAGGAGGAAGCGATATGAATGCAACTGCAATGGTAGGGCGACTGAAGGAAACATCGCCGAAGTCGAAGGCAAGGCTGGCTGGTGGTCTTCTGCTGATCACCGTTGTGGCAGGCGGATTCGCCCAGGGATTCATCGCCGGAAGTCTCATCGTATCCGGTGACGCCACGGCTACAGCCACCAACATCCTGGCGCAGGAGCCGCTCTATCGGCTTGGATTCGCCATTTACCTGATTGAAATGGCGTGCCAGATCACGATGACCGTGCTCTTCTACGATCTGCTCAAGCCGGTGAGCAAGAGCGCATCCATTCTTGCGGCCACATTCGGCCTCATCGGTTGCACCATCAAGACGCTGAGTCGCCTCTTTTTCTTTGCGCCCTTGCTCGTGTTGCGAGGCGCGCACTACCTCAGCATCTTCGATCCGAAACAGTTGCAGGCGCTGGCGCTACTCTTTCTCCGCGTGAATTACACGGCCGAGACGATCGCCATGGTGTTCTTCGGACTCTATGCACTCGTGAAGGAGTACCTGGTGTTCAGGTCCACGTTCCTGCCTCGAGTGCTGGGAGTATTGTCGGCAGTCGGAGGTCTGGGTTGGCTGATCTACCTCTACGAGCCACTCGCGCTCCGCCTGCAGTCCTACATCGTCGGAGTCGGCCTCATGGGGGCACTGGCGAGTGGGCTCTGGCTCCTAGTGAAGGGTGTCAACGAACAGCGGTGGAAGGAGCAGGCCCACGCAGCGACAGCCTCCATCTGGCGATGAACGCCGCTGCCCGCAGCACCCACCTCGCAGAGAAGCACACACAAATCTAACAAGGAGAATCAAATGAAGCACAACGTTTTGTTAACCGTTACATCTCTGCTCTCGAATTGCTCATGACGTTTCACCTGACGAGCGATATCCTCCGCGCCAGGGCCGGGACGCCTGAGGCAGGGGGTTCGACCCTGATTCTTGTGCCCATCCTGGTCCTTTGGCTTTACGGAACGCTCGTGCTCGCCGAACGGCGGTCGGGGTACGTCATCATGCTCGTCGGATCGCTCTTTGCGCTGGGCATGCCTGTCATCCACGTGAGGGGAGCGGCAGGCGTTTTTAGCGGCCAGTTCGCGAAGTCCAACGGAGATTTCTTGTTCGTCTGGACGCTTCACGCGCTCGGCGTGACGGGGATATCCTCCCTCATCCTCTCGGGGCACGGACTGTGGAGCCTGCAACGGGGCCAGTCCCGGTAATCCAACAACCCGAACATGGAAAGGCCCGTCGCACGGCGGATCGGCGCGGATCGGGTTTCGTCGGCGACCGCCGCGCCCAGATGATCGTTGGCCACTCGTTGCGGCTCCTGGTTTGCCCAAGGCGGGGAAGTTGTGAGGGTCTACTTCAAAATCGTACCAGACCTGCGCCCGGTAAAAATTTTACGGGCGCGCCCAGGATTGCCTGCCCGGGATGCATACCTTTTTCCGCGCTACGAGCTAAGTCAAAGAAAACTCACCATTTCGGAGATATCTTGGCGGAAAAGTAAATGGCAGGACGCTTGCTCTTTCCAAAGCGCCGTCACTTTGCAGTCGGTTCCATAGATCGCGGCCTGATTGCGCGAATGCCGCCGAGCTGTCGCAAACATAAAGGAGTTCTCCCCCATGAAAAGAATTTCCGTTTTTGCCCTGCTGATTGCCGCCAGCCTGTTGAGCCTTGGCTGCGCCACCAAGAAGTACGTCCGCAACGAAACCTCGCCCACCATCAACAAGGTCAACGAACTCGACGACCTGACGGCCAAGAACACGCGCGACATCAGGGACGTTGACTCGCGCAGCCAGCAAGGAATCCAGTCGGTGCAGGCCGCCGCCGCCGCTGCCGATCAAAAGGCTCTGAGCGCCGGTCAGGCCGCCGACCAGGCCCAGAACCTGGCAAACCAGGCCTCCAATCGCGCCGACAGCCTTACCGGCGTCGTCGCCAACCTGGATAATTATCGTCCCGTGGTCGAGACGGCCGTGCACTTCGGCTTCGACAAGTTTAACCTGACGCCCAAGGCGAAGCAGGAGCTGGATGAACTCGGCGCTGACCTGCCCAATGCCAGGCACTACATTGTAGTGGTGGACGGCAACACCGACTCGGTCGGTTCCGCCGATTACAACTACCTGCTCAGCAAGCGCCGCGCCGACTCTGTCATTGCGTACCTGGTGACCAAGTACCAGATTCCGGCACACAAGATTTACCTGATCGGCTTGGGTAAGGATAAGCCGGCGGCGGAGAACAGCAACACCGCTGGGCGCGCCAAGAACCGCCGTGTGGATGTCCGCCTGATGACCAACATTAGCGACCAGGCGCCCACCACGGCTTCCAGCAGCGTTCCGCAGCAGCAGTAGGCGATTTTTCCCTTCGGTGAACCTTGGCAGCCGTCCGTCCCCCCACGGACGGCCTTTTTTCGTTTCCCACCTCTTCCGCCACTTGTTGTCGTCGCCGGGGTTAGAATTGGCGTAATGCTGCGATCGCTCGCATTCCGGGTGTTGTGTGCAGTCGTGCTGTTCTGTGCAGCGGCGGTTGCGCAGCAGCCCGAATCCCAACTCCCCGACGCTCCCCAGCCGCAGCCTCAGGCGCAGCCGCCACCGGCCCCCCCGCCTTCCGATGAGCAGCCCAAGGAAGAGAAGAAGCCGGAATCGAAGATGAAGCGGACCCTGAAGCGGGGCGCGCCGAATTGCATCAAGATTGGCGGCGCGGAAAAATGCAAGGCGCCGAGCACGGATGACGATGAGGCCGGCAGCGAGCCACCGGCGCCGCAGCAGCCGAAGGTGCCGAACAGCCAACCCCTCCCGCGCTCTTCCAGTCCGGAGGAAAGCTCCAGCAAGGATTCGGAGGTTCCGCTGACCCCGCCGGCCGGCGAGGTAAGCAGTGCTCCCGCCTCCGACGTCCAGGAATTGCATCCCTACAATCCGCATAGGGCCGACAAGGACGTCGAGGTCGGCGACTTCTACTTCAAGCGCAACAACTATCGCGCCGCCGAATCGCGCTATGCGGAAGCGCTGGACTACATGCCAAACCACGCCGTCGCCACCTACAAGCTCGCCGAAGCTCAGGAAAAGCTGGGGAAAAGGGCGCTGGCGCGCGCCAATTACGAAAAGTATCTAAAGATCCTGCCCAGCGGTGAGTTGGCGGGCCCGGCCAAGGCGGCGCTGGCCCGCCTGGATGCGCAGGCGAAGGAATCGCTGCCTACTTCTCCACCCGCTCAAAAACGCCGGTAGTAGCGTCGACCGCCACCCTGAGCTTTGCCTCCGCCGGACTGCTTCCGTAGATTACGTGCCAGGTCAGCTTGTTCTCCTGCGGGTTCCACTCGAGCAAGTAGAGGACCGGCTGCTTCGGGTTCGCCTTCATCAGCTTTTCGCCGCCGTGCTGCTGCGCCACTTCGTACGCCTTATCGGAGTCAATCTTGAGGAACGCCGAGTCGAACACCAGGGTGGAGCTGTTGTTCGGGCTGTAGGTGTCTTCCACGCCGGAACTGACTCCGGGCGAAGGCGCGTCTGCGGAGTGCACGCCGGACCAGAGAAAAGCCTTGAGGGAGCGCCGCGCAGGCGAAGCGAAACCGGCGCGCCAGATCACTGCCTTGCCGTCCTTGCCGGTATCGTCCTTGAACAGGTCGGATTGCAGGCGATACGGACGTGCGTCGGGCGCCCAGAGGTGCGCCGCCGTGTACACCTTCTGAAACGCTTCACGCCCGGTGTGGGCGACGGTTGCGGGTTCTTCTTTCTTTGCCGGCGCCGGCGCCGAGGTAGCGCCGGGTTTGCCGGTGCCGCCTTCGCAGGCAGCCAGGATCATTAAGACTGCGAACGCCAGTATCAATCGAAACTTGCTCATGGTGCATCCTCAAGGGCTGCCACGGCGCACATAATCCGCAGCCGCGAGCCCTGCAAAACCATTATTGTAATGGACGTGAGCGAACGCTGAATGGATTTCTACCTGCAACGCGCGCTCGACGCCGTCGAACGGGAAACTCGCGGCATGCCGGCCGACCAACTGGCGTGGCATCGCGAGGGTAAATGGAGCGCGGCACAAGTCCTCGAACATTTGTCGCTGGCCTTTAGCAGCACCAGCAAGGCGATGGAGCGCGCGCTGGAGCAGGGCCGCCCGGCAAGAAAAAGAGCGACCGCGCGCCAATGGGTCGCCACACTCATCGTGGTGAAGCTCGGATATTTTCCTTCAGGACGGCAAGCGCCGGAATGGACGCTCCCTCGCGGCCTGGATGCGGCCCTTGCGGTCGAGACCATCCGCACCACGCTCGTGGAAATGGACACAAAGATTGGCGAGGCGCAGGCAAAGCTCGGCAAGGGCGTGCTCGCGGTGCACCCCATCATCGGACCGCTGACCGCAGGGCAATGGCGCAAGTTCCACTGGGAGCACACGCGCCATCACATGAAGCAGATCGCGGCATTGCGGGAGCAGTACCGCACCGCCAAATGGTAGCTTGCGATCGGTGGAAGTCATCGAGTCTTCAGTTCTCGGTCTTCATTCCTCAAGCGGTTCTCCCTGACGACTGACGACTGGCGACTGTTCTTAATACTTCACAATCGCGGTGAAGGATTTCGGGTCGAGGCTGGCGCCGCCGACGAGCGCGCCGTCAATTTCAGATTGCGACATCAGCGCTTTGGCGTTGTCAGGCTTCACGCTGCCGCCGTAGAGAATGCGCAGGTTGTCGGCTGCGCTTTGGCCGAAGGCCTTGGCCGCCTCGGCACGGATCACGCTGTGCGCGTCGGCGGCGATGGCGGGAGTCGCGGTCTTTCCCGTGCCAATCGCCCACACCGGTTCGTAAGCAACAATGATGGGCCCGGCTTTGTCGCCGGAGACGGTGCGGAACGCGCCCGTGACCTGGCGGCGGAGAACTTTTTCGGTCAGGCTGGCCTCGCGCTCCTGCAAAATTTCGCCCACGCAGACGATGGGAACCAGTCCAGCGTCGAGCGCCGCCAGCAGCTTGCGATTCACCGTGTCGTCGGTCTCGGCGAAGTACTGGCGGCGCTCGGAGTGGCCGATGATGACGTGCGTGCATCCCGCGGCCTGGATCATTTTTGCGGAAATTTCGCCGGTGAAGGCGCCTTCCTTTTCCCAATACATGTTTTGCGCGCCGATCTGGACATTGGAGTGGCGCGCCGCCTGCACGGCGGTAGCGATGCCCACGTATGGCGGGCAGAGGACGATTTCGTCGCGGTTGTGTCCGGAGACCTCGCGGAGGAATACCTGCATGAAGGCGAAGGTCTCGTCCGGGGTCTTGAACATCTTCCAGTTGGCGGCAATAACTTTTTTTCGCATAAGGAAGCTATCAGCTTTCAGCTCTCAGCTATCAGCTACTGCGTTGTGGGGCGTTGGTGGAAATTGCGCGGCCCGCTTGGGAATAAACGTCGAACGTGGCTTGATCGAACAGCACAAAGCGGACTTCGGTGACGTGCTGGGACGCTTGCACCGCTTCGGCGACGGCTTCGAGCGCGACCGGCGCAGCCAGTTCCACGGGATATCCGAAAATTCCGGTGGAGATTGAAGGGAACGCGATGCTCTTCAGCTTCAATTCTTCGGCGATGCGGATGGATTCACGATATGAGCTGGCCAGATTCTCCGCTTCACCACTGCGGCCGCCGTGCCACACCGGACCGACAGTATGAATGACGTAGCGCGCCTTCATCTTGCCGGCGGCGGTGGCGACTGCCTGCCCGGTGGGCAGCGGACCGCGCTGCTGCACGATTCTCTCGCACTCCTCCCAGATCGCAGGCCCGCCGGCGCGGTGAATGGCGCCGCAAACGCCGCCCCCGGGCGCAAGCTGCTCGTTGGCGGCGTTGACGATGGCGTCGGTGTCCTGCAGGGTGATGTCGCCCGTGAGGAGGTTGATGCAGCGTCCGCCTTGTAGCGAAATATTCATGGGGCAATCGGCAATCGGCGAACGGCCAGCGGTACCGACCATCGACTATTTCTTGTCCGACAGCGCTTCCACGCCCGGCAGCTTCTTGCCTTCGAGGAATTCCAGCGATGCGCCGCCGCCGGTGGAGATGTGCGTGATCTTGTCGGCAACGCCGGCCTCGTGGACGGCGGAAACGGTATCGCCGCCGCCGACGATGGAAATCGCTCCTGAATTGTCCGTCACGGCTGCGGCCACCTTGCGCGTCCCGCGGGCAAACAGCGGCGTCTCAAAAACACCCATGGGGCCGTTCCACACGATGGTTTTGGCGCGAGAAATCACTTCGGTGAAGAGTTCGATGGTTTTCGGCCCGATGTCGAGCCCCATCTGGTCGGGGGGAATCGGCTGGCCCTCGCCGACGATATGGGTGACCGCGTCTTCGGCGATTTTCGCGGCCGTGACATGGTCAACCGGGAGCACGAACTTCACTTTTTTCGCGCGCCCTTCGTTGAGCAGTTGTTTGGCGAGATCGACCTTGTCTTCCTCGACCAGCGATTTTCCGACCTCGTGCCCCTGAGCCTTCAGGAAGGTGTACGCCATGCCGCCGCCGATGATGAGCGCGTCAACTTTGTGCATCAGGCTCTTGATCACACCGATCTTGTCGCTGACTTTGGCGCCGCCGAGGATAGCGACAAACGGCTTGGCCGGCGAGTGCAGCGCCTTGCCGAGGTACTCGAGTTCTTTTTCCATCAGCAGGCCGGCGGCAGAGAGCTCGACAAACTTGGTCATGCCCACGGTCGAGGCGTGCGCGCGATGCGCGGCGCCGAAGGCGTCGTTGACGTAATAGTCGGCGAGCTTGGCCAATTCCTTGGAGAACTTCTCGTCGTTGGCCTCCTCGTCAGCGTGGAAGCGAAGATTTTCCAGCAGCAGGGTCTGGCCTTTTTCCAGCTTGCCGGCCATCTCCTCGGCCTGGATGCCGACGCAATCGGTGCAGAAGCCGACGTTTTCGCCGCGTCCTAATACCTCGTCCAGCAGCATGCGCAAGCGCTCCGCCACGGGACGCAAGCTCATCTTCGCGTTGGGCTTGCCCTTGGGACGGCCGAGATGCGAGGCCAGGATGAGGCGCGCGCCATGACGCAGAGCGTATTCGATGGTGGGCAGGGTCTCGCGAATGCGGGTGTCGTCGGTGATGCGGCCGCCGTCATCGAGCGGAACGTTGAAGTCCACGCGCATGAAGATACGTTGATTGCTGAGCGGCAGATCGCGGATGGAGAGCTTGGTCATCGTTAACTCCTCGACGCGCGCTGCAAATTCGGCCTGCATAAAAGAGTTCTTTCGGTTGCCCCACCCTTGTCTCGCCCGGGTTTGGCGAGACAGGGTGGGTTTTTTCGGAGAGACTACAGGCCCTTTTTGCCGATGAAGTTAATCAGGTCGCGCACGCGGCAGGAGTATCCCCACTCGTTGTCGTACCAGGAGATCACCTTCACGCAGTTGCCGGCCACCACGCGAGTGAGCGGCGCGTCCACGATGGACGATCGATCGTCGTGTTTGAAATCGGACGAAACCAGTTCCTCCTCCTCGTAGCCGAGATAGCCCTTCAGCGGGCCGGACTGCGAAGCCTTCTTCATGGCTGCGTTCACTCCCTCGGCGCTCGTCTTATTTTCGACAAAGCAGACCAGGTCCACCACCGACACGTTGGGCGTGGGCACGCGCATGGCAAAGCCGTCGAGCTTGCCCTTCAGTTCCGGTATCACCAGGTAAACCGCCTTGGCCGCCCCGGTGGTGGTCGGGATCATGTTGATGGCCGCCGCGCGCGCGCGACGCAGGTCCTTGTGCGGGAAATCGAGGATCACCTGGTCGTTGGTGTAGGAGTGAATGGTGGTCATGGTGCCGCTGACGATCTTGAACTCATCGTTGACCACCTTCGCGATTGGCGCCAGGCAGTTGGTGGTACAGGAGGCATTGGAGATGATTTTGTGCCGGGCGGCGTCGTACTTGTCCTCGTTCACGCCCATGACGATGGTGATGTCTTCGTTCTTGGCGGGCGCGGAAATGATCACCTTCTTCACCTGGCCGCGCAGGTGCTTGCGGGCGTCTTCGGCGTTGGTAAAGCGGCCGGTGGATTCCACCACGACCTGCGCTCCGACGGATTCCCAGTTGATCTTCGCCGGGTCCTTCTCGAAGAAGACGCGCACGCTGCGGTTGTCTACCGTGATGGAGTCCTGCTCGGCACGCACCTCATGGGTCAGGTTGCCGAGAACCGAGTCGTACTTGAGCAGGTGGGCGAGGGTCTTGGGATCGGTGAGATCGTTGACGGCGACAAACTCCAGGTTCGATTCGCCGAGTGAGGCGCGAAGAATATTGCGGCCGATGCGGCCAAAACCGTTGATGCCGACTTTGATTGCCATCTTGCCTCCAGAGATCGTGCTCGCGCTACAGAAGTATTCAGCACTGTAAGGAAAACAAAAAATCGTAACACCGAGGGCAGGGGCGCGCAAACCACAGAATTCGCCGCTCGCGCCGAACCTTCGCCTGGCATGCGTTGCCTCGCAATACGCAGGTAACAAGGCTGAGGCAGCGCGTTGCCGAATGTCGGCCCGTTGTGTTCCAATCGCAGCATGCGCAAGTGGCAGCGCGACCGCATGAGGCGGAGCAAAGCGAAGCCCGCGGGACCCTCGCAACCGGAACAACCGCAGCCCGAACCGCTGCAGCCGGCGTATCCCGACATGGACCGTAAGCTGCAGATGTCGAATCGTGAGCCTGAGGCGGCTCCCGAACCGCAGCCGGAGTCCTCTCCCGAACCGCAGCCCGAGCCCGCGCCGGAATCAATTCCGGCCGAGGCGGGAGAATCCCGGCGTCCCGCGCGTGGCGGCCAGCGTCGCCGCAGCCGAGGGGGCCGGGGACGGCGTCGCACCTCCGCACCCGCCCAGCCGCCGCTGCCTGCACCGCCGGAAGCGCAGGAACCCGCGCCCAGTGAAGTTGCACCGGAATTGCCGGCGCCCGCGCCCCTGGAGCGTCGTCCACCGCAGCCGGCGCACCGTCCGCCGCGACAGCCCAAGGGCGCCGTCGTGCTCGCCATCGGATTGCCGGGGTCGGGGAAGAGCAGTTGGTTCAAGCGCCGCGGCGTTACGCCGTTGTCCAGCGACCTGTTGCGCAGACTTTTATTCGACGACACCACCGAGCAGCGCTACCAGGACCTGGTGTTCGGCACGCTGCGCTCGCTGTTGCGCGCCCGCCTGGTCGCCCGCATGCCGTTTAATTATGTTGATGCCACCAACCTGTCGCCGCGCGAGCGTCATGGGTGGATCAAGATGGCGCGCGAGTTCGGCTACGACGTGCACGCGGTATTTTTCGATGTGCCGCTCCAAGTCTGCATGGAGCGTAACCAGCGCCGCCAGCGCGTGGTGCCGGAAGACGTGATGCAGCGCATGGCGGCCAAGCTCCGCCCGCCAACCTTCGACGAGGGATTTTCCAAGATCATCGTCGTGCGCGTGAAGAAGAAGGAGCAGGCCGGAGAACCGCAGGGCGAGCCGTAGCCCACGCCCGCCAGCTTGGTCGTTGACTTCGCCCGAACCCCTTCCTATGATGCTCGCTCCCTGAAGGAAAATTTTCCGCGGAGGCGAGCATGGCTTCGCCGCTCACACCCTTGTTCCGTCCGTCTCGCATCGCCATGATCGGAGCGTCGGCCAACCCCGAGAAGCTCAGCTTCCAGATTTTCCGCAACCTGCGGGATGCCGGGTTCGCCGGCGAGATTATCCCGGTCAATCCCAAGGGAGAAACGATCCTCGGGATTCCATCCCTGAAGTCAGCGACCGAGATCCCGGAGGGCACCGATCTCGCGGTCGTCATGATTCCCGCCAAGCTCGTGCCGGGCGCCATGCTTCAGCTTGGCGAGCGCAAGGTGAAGGCGGCGATCGTCATTACCGGGGGCTTTGCCGAGTCCGGCGAAGAGGGCGCCGCACTGCAACGGGAACTGGCGGAGAACGCCGCCCAGTGCGGCATCCGGGTGGTGGGGCCAAACTGCCAGGGGGTGAACTATCCCTATCACGGATTGTGCGCGTCGTGGCCGCTGCTTACGCGCCGTGGCGACATGGCGATCGTGTCGCAGAGCGGCACCGTGGGCGCCGCGCTGATTGACTGGGCTTCGCAGGACCGGCTCGGGTTCTCGGCCTTCGTCAGCCTGGGTAATCGCGCCGACGTGGACGAGGCGGACCTGATCTCCTTCTTTTCCGATGACCCCAACACCAAGGTCATCGCGCTCTATATCGAAGGCGTGAAAGACGCCGCCAAGTTCCTGGCCGCGGTAAAGGCTTGCCGTAAACCGTTGGTGATCCTGAAAGCGGGCCGCACCCAGCAGGGACGCAAAGCGGCGGAGTCGCACACCCGCTCGCTGGCGGGGCGGGACGAGATTTATGAAGCCGTCTTCCGCCAGTACCGCGTGCACCGTGCCTACACCCTGGAAGAACTTTACGATTACTCCAAGGCCCTGGCGTATGTACCCGCGCCGCAGGGAAATCGCGTATTGATTGTCACCAGTTCAGGCGGGTCCGCCATCATCGCGACCGACGCGCTGGAAGAGGAGGGGTTCCGGCTGGCTCCTGTCCCGCCGGAACTGGCCAGGCAACTGCGCGAGTTTCTCCCCTCGCATTGTCCGATCGGCAATCCCATCGACCTGACCGGCGACGCCACTGCGGCTTGGTATCGGAGAGTGCTGGAACTGTCCGACGGCCACTACGACCTGGTGGTGACCATATTCGGCGATCCCATCCCCGGCGCCAGCGAAGTGATGCGGCCGGGCCGATGCGAACTGGTTGCGTATCTCGGCGGCGCCGACGTCGAGCGCGAAGAGCGGGCGCGCATGGGCGAGAAGAAGATCGCCGTGTTTCCGACGCCGGAACGGGCGGTGAAAGCGCTGGCGCGTCATACCTGCTTCCGCCGGCAGAAGTTTGCCGGCGAAGCCGTACCGGCCACGGCCGCCGCTCAGGCGGCTGCGCCGGCGTCGCTCACTCCCGCCGCCTCGATGGCTTTCCTAAAGCAAGCCGCGTTGCCGGTGACGCCGTTCGCCGCCGCGGCCAATGAGGACGAGGCGGTGGCGGCGGCGCGCGACATCGGCTTTCCGGTCGCCGTCAAGATCAACTCACCGGACGTCACCCACAAGACCGATGTCGGCGGGGTAGTGCTCAACGTGCCCGACCAAGCCGGCGTGCGTGCCGCGTTTCGGCGGTTA
>DASWAR010000199.1:0-7083 GCA_036391015.1 Terriglobales bacterium | reverse complement strand
TTGAACCAGAACCAGTTGGGAAACAGCATGATCTCCGGTGGAATCGCGGGCACGGCGAACCAGTCATACTGCCCAAAAAAGCAGAGATAAATCTTAGTGTAGGTGTTGGCACAACTGGGTCCGCCAAGTTCACGAATTTTGCTGCGCGCGCGCGCCATCGCGGGGTGCTGCGCGCTGTAGCCAGCCAGCTTGAGGGCAAAATACGCCTTCACCGAGGCGCTGACATCGGAGGGACCGTCGGGAAATATGGGCCAGCCGCCGTCTTCGTTCTGGTGGTCGAGAATCCAGCGCGCCGCTTTCTGGAATTTGTTGGGATCACCCGTACCGAGCAGGGTGTGCATGGCGATGTAGTCGGACTCGAGCGTGGTGTCCGCTTCGAGTTCGCCACACCAGTACCCGTCCTCGTGCTGGACAGAGAACAAATACTTGCGCGCCGCGTCCAGCGACGCGGCGACGCGGCTCACGATATCGTCGATCTTGCCAAACTTCATCAGGGTTTCTGGGGGACAAAACCCGCCCGAACTCTCCTTCTGACGGGATTACTCCGCCGCGGCTGCGGCCGGAGCGCTGCCAATCGCCTCGACAATTTCAGGCGGCAGCCCGAACCGTACATTTTCCGGCATCACTTCCACTTCCCTGAGACGGGTAAAACCCTTCCCGCGCAGGAACTCAACCACTTCTTCCACCAGGCACTCCGGCGCACTCGCTCCCGCAGTGACGGCCACATTGCACACCGATTGCAGCCACTCCGGCCGGATGGCGCGATAGTTTTCGATCAGGTACGACGGCGTGCGCAGGCTGCCGGCCACCTCCACCAAGCGCTTGGAGTTGGAGCTGTTATCGGAGCCGACCACAAGCAGCAGGTCGACCTCGCTGGCAATGTGCTTCACCGCCGTCTGCCGGTTTTCGGTGGCATAGCAGATGTCCTGGGCGGCCGGGCCGGTGATGTTGGGAAACTTCTTCTTCAGCGCCTCGACAATGTCGCGGGTTTCGTCGAGGCTAAGGGTGGTCTGCGTCAGGTAAGCCACCCGATCGGGATCGGGAACGCGGAGTTTTTCCACGTCTTTCGCCGAACCCACCACCTGGGTCGCCGCCGGAGCTTCGCCCAGCGTGCCGATCACCTCGTCGTGGTCGCGGTGACCGATCAGGATCAACGAATACCCTTCCTTGGCGAAACGGATGGCCTCGACGTGCACCTTGGTCACCAGAGGGCAGGTGGCGTCGATCACCCGCAAGTTCCTGTCTTTGCTGGCGTCGCGGACCCTGGGGGCAACGCCGTGGGCGCTGTAGATGACGCGCTCCCCGGCCGGGACCTCGTCCACGTTGTCCACAAAAATCGCGCCCTTCGCCGAAAGCTCCTCGACCACATAGCGGTTATGGACGATTTCCTTGCGGACGTAGATGGGCGGGCCGAAGGTCTCGAGTGCGATGCGGACAATGTCGATGGCGCGCACCACGCCGGCGCAAAAGCCACGCGGCTTCAATAGCAACAGCGATTTCTCCTGATTGTCGGTCATCAATCCTGACCGGCTGCCCGGAGCCGGTATACCCCTCACCGTTGGTAGTATAAACGATGCAAACCTAGCTTGCCCCAATGCGTACCGTCAATGTAAATACCAGACAATGCGGGAATTAACATCGGTCGGCGCTATTCCGCAGTGAACAGCACCAAGAAATCGCGGGCGGAAAACGCGGGTTGGCCTGGCGCGGCGCCGCCCTACCTGGGAGCTCCTGCCTTCAGCATTTGCTCGGCGTGCTTCAGCGAGGATTCAGTGACCTTGGCCCCGCTCAACATGCGGGCAAGCTCCTCGCGGCGTTCGCGGTCGTCCAGGCGACGGAGGATGGTGTGGGTGCGTCCGGCCACTGACTTCTTTTCGATGACGTAATGATGATCGGCAAAACAGGCGATCTGCGGCAGGTGCGTAATGCAGAGTACTTGCGACGTCGCTGCGAGCTCTTTCAGCTTCTTGCCGACGGCCTCCGCCGCGCGCCCGCCGATACCGGTATCCATCTCATCGAAAACCATCGTGCGCTGCGTCTCGTTACTCCGCCGTCGCGTCCGCGCTTCGATGGTCGCTTTCAGCGCCAGCATGACGCGCGACATTTCGCCGCCGGAAGCGATCTGCTCCACCGGCTTCAGCGGTTCGCCCGGGTTGGTCGCGATCAGGTATTGCACCTGGTCGAACCCGGAGCGGCTCCAGTTCTGCTCGTCGTCTGAACCATCAACCTGCACGCGGAAGCGGGCCTTCATCGCCAGCTCGTTCACTTCCTGCTCGACCAATTTTTCCAGGCGGCGCGCGGCGTCGGTTCTCTGGCGCGAAAGCACTCGCGCCGCTGCCAGATACTGTGCGGCCGCTGCCGCCAATTCCGAGCGCAGCTTGCGCAGCACCTCGTCCTTGTTTTCGATCTCGTTCAGCTTGCGCGCAACTTCTTCGCCAAACGCGATGACGGTATCCAGCGACTCTCCGTACTTGCGCTTCATGCGATCGAGCGTGGCCAGCCGGTCTTCGATCTCGGCCAGCCGTTCCGGTGAGGCGTTGATGGCCCCGGCATACTCGCGCAAGGTGGTGCCCAGGTCTTCGGCGGCGATGCGCGCCGATTCCAGCGATGCCAGCGAGGTCTGGAATTTCGGGTCGTAACGCGCTAGTTCCTCGACCTGCCGCGAAGCCGCGCGCAGGGAGCTAGCGGCCGATGCGTCGCCTTCGTACAGCAGGTCGTAGGCGGTCATGGCCGCGAGATAGATTTTCTCGGCATTGGCGAGGACGCGCTTTTCCGCCTGCAGCCGCTCATCTTCGCCCGCCTGCAGCCGCGCGCTCTCGATCTCCTTCTTCTGGAAGCTCCACAGATCAATCAGGCGCAATTTGTCTTGTTCGCCGCGTTCCAACTCGGCAATGCGGCCGCGTATCCCATGCCACGAGCTAAACGCAGCGGCCGCTGCGCCGGCATCGCATCCGCCGAACCGGTCCAGCAGCTTCAGCCGCGCGGCGGCGTCGAAACCCAGGATGGACTCGCTTTGCGCGTGCACCGACGCCAGCATGGGCGCGAGTTGCTTGAGCACGGCGACCGTCGCCGGCTGGTTGTTGACGAACACGCGCCCGCGGCCGCCGCTGGCAATTTCGCGCCGAAGAATAATTTCGCAATTGTCGGAGTCGATGCCGTTCTGTTCCAGGACCTCGGCCGCGCGTCGGTCGTCCACGTCGAAGACCGCGGACACCACCGCCTTGTCCGCCCCGTGACGGATGATGTCGCTGGTGGCCTTTTCGCCGAGCAGCAACGCCAGCGCGTCGATCAGGATGGACTTGCCCGCGCCGGTTTCGCCGGTCAGCAGGTTTAATCCCGGGGCGAATTCCACCACCACGTGATCGATGACGGCATAGTTCTCGACGCGCAGTTCGAGGAGCACCGGAGAATCCTGTGCGAGAAATTGGTGCGCAGAATAGCACGACTGCCGGTTTCGGGTTGCCAGTTACGTTTTCCGAGTGGAAGGTATCAAAGCTTGGGTGAGACCTGGAGCGGCCAGCGTGGTCTGGCGTGAATTGCTGCGTTCCTCGATCATGAGCATTCAACTTGGACCACATACGGCAACAACTTACTCCCGCGGCGCTGGTCTATAATTGAATCCAGTTGTGGGACAAATTTCCTGAAGAAGGATGATGCTTATTCCCCCCTTCCTTTCGTTTGTCATCGGCGGCGAGATCGCCAACATGGTTTGGCAGACCGGTCCGGTCGCCAAGGTAGTTCTCGCCATTCTGCTGTTCTTCAGCCTCCTCTCCTGGTCCATCATTCTTTCGCGATGGAACCTGCTGCGGCGGGCGCGCGTGCAAAGCGGGCGGTTCTTGCGCGCTTTCCGGCGGACGCAACGCTTCCAGGACATTGCCGCGGTGGCGGAGCAGTTCAGGCCCAGCCCGCTGGTGGCCGTCTTCGAGAGCGGATTTGAAGAGTACAAGCGCTCACGGGGCAACACCGCTCCCATCCAGCGCGCCATGCAGATCGGCGCCTCCGAGGAATTGACGCGGCTGGAGCGCCGCCTGCCCTGGCTGGCGATCACCGCCGCCACCACCCCGTTCATCGGATTGTTCGGCACCGTGTGGGGCATCATTGATGCCTTCCACGGCCTCGGCACCGCGGGAGCGGCGACCTTGCGCGCGGTCGCGCCCGGGATTTCCGAGGCACTGATCACCACCGCCGCCGGCCTGTTTGCCGCCATCCCGGCGTTGATCGCCTACAACCTGTTTGGCAACGACCTGCGGGAGTTCGGCAAGCGCATGGATGACTTCTCGCTGGAAATGCTCAACGCCGTGGAGCGCGCCGGCGCCGAGACGCCGCGCCGCGTCGCCACCCCGGAACCGGAGTTGCGGTAATGGCATTCACTGATTCCAACGGCCGCACACGCTCTGCGCTGGCCGACATCAACATCACGCCGCTGGTGGACGTGGTGCTGGTGTTGCTGATCATCTTCATGCTGACCGCGCCCATCCTGCAGTCCGGCATCGAGGTGGACGTCCCGAAAACCAAGACGGTGAAGGAAATCACGGAAGAGCGCCTGGTGATCAGCATCGACAAGCAGCAGCGCGTGTTTCTCGGCAACGATCCCATCAATGTGAACCTGATTGCGGGCACGTTGCGCAGGAAGGTCCGCGATCCGCAACATCAAGCGATTTTTCTTCGCGCCGACGAAAATGTTCCGTTCGGCGCGTTTGCCACGGTGATGGACGCCGTCAAGCAGGCGGGAATCACCAACGTCAGCATCGTCACACAGCCCCTGAACGCCAATGCCGGCAAGCGCTGACATCTATACCGAACGGGAGAACTGGCAGCAGCCGCTGGCCTGGTCGGTCGCGCTGCATGGGCTGCTATTCGCGTCCATGCTCATTTACGGAGCCATTTTCGGGCGCTTCTCCGGCGAATCCTGGGGCGGTACCGGCTCAGGCGGAAGCGCCATGAGCGCCACCTTGGTCAGCACCATCCCGCTGCCACATGCCCCGACAGAGACGCAGAACATCCTGGCCAACGAATCGAAAGGGCTGACGCAATCATTACCCAAGGTGAAAGAAGAACCCACCCCGGAAGCGATCCCGATCCCGGAGAAGGACAGCAAGCGGCGTCCCGAGCCGAAGCCCCGCACCTCGACCCAGCAGAAACCAACCCCTCCGGTGGAGGAGCCCAGCAATGTCGTGCCCTTCGGACAGGGCGGTCCGGTGAGCGGGCCCTATGGCGTGTTCAGCGCCGCCAACGCGAAAGGCGGGTTCGGGTTCAACGGCGGTAGTGGAGATTTCGGTTCGCGCTTCGCGTGGTACGTCCGGGTGGTGCAGCAGAAGGTTGCGGAAAACTGGCTGAAATACGAAATCGACCCGAATATCCACGATGCGCGCCGGGTTTACATCACCTTTGAAATCACGCGTAGCGGGCAGCCGGCCCATGTGCAGATTGAGCAATCCAGCGGCGTGCCGTCGCTGGACCAGTCGGCGGTGCGCGCGCTGCAACGCATCGACTCTTTCGGGCCCTTGCCCAATGAGTACGCCGGAAACCGCGTCTCGGTGGAATTCTGGTTTGATTACCGGAGGTAGGAAGCAAGACCCGAATGGCGAGCACTCAGCTTCGGAACTCGTGACTCGGGATTTGGAACACTGCCATGATAAAACGAACCGCTCTCGTACTAATGCTCATGCTGCTGGCGTGCTCCGGCTTTGCCCAGCAGGATTGGATCCGTACCGGCACTGGGCTCGGGGTCGAGAAATACCGCCTGGCGGTGCCCGACTTCAAGCAGGTTACCGCCGATTCCGCCAGCGGCCTGCTGCTGAAGGCGTTCAACGAAACCCTCTGGAACGACCTCAGCCAGGCCGGCATTTTCGACGTCGTCTCCAAGAGCTTTTACCCGCTCCAGGTGCCGGGTTCGCCCGACGAAGTGAAACTCGACGCGTGGGCCAATCCTCCGGTCAATGCCGGCTTGCTGGCGTTCGGCAACCTCAACGCCTCCACCGGCGACGTGGTCGTGCAGGGCTGGCTGTACGACGTGAAGAACTCGCAGTCGCCGCAAGTGCTGGGCAAGCAGTACCGCGAAAAGGCGACGGAGGAGAACGCGCGCATCATCGCGCACCGCTTCGCCGATGAGATCATCTTTCGCATGGGCGGCGGCATCCAGGGCATCGCGGAGAGCAGGATTGCTTTCGTCAGCAGCCGGGGCGGGCACAAGGAAATCTGGCTGATGGATTATGACGGCGCGAATCAGCGCCCGTTGACACACCTGGGCTCGATCTCGCTGTCGCCGCGCATTTCGCCCGATGGTTCGCGGGTCGCCTTCAGCGCTATCACCGGCGGCGGGTGGAACATTGGGATGTACTCCCTCGACCTCGGCCGCACCGTGACGTTTCCGCGTTTCGGCGGCACCAACCTCTCGCCGGCCTGGTCGCCCGACGGGAAACGGATCGCGTTCTCATCATCGCGCACCGGCGATCCGGAAATTTTCATCGCCGAGGCTGACGGCTCGAATCTGCGGCGCATCACCGCCTACCGTGGACCGGACGTGGCGCCGGTGTGGAACCCGAAGACCGGCTCGCAAATTGCGTGGGTCAGCGGGCGCAGCGGCCTGCCGCAGATTTACATCATGGAAGCCGATGGCACGAATCCGCAGCGCATCACCGACCAGGGCTATGCCGTGTCGCCCTCGTGGTCGCCCAACGGCCAGTACCTCGCCTTCGCCTGGATCCGGCACTACGGGCCCGGCATGCCGGGAGCGCAGGACATCTACGTCATGGATGTCGCCAGCAAGCGGATTGTCCAGTTGACGCACGAGGCCGGCCGCAACGATTTCCCGTCATGGTCTCCCGACGGGCGGCACCTTGTGTTTCAGTCCAACCGCGCCGGCGGCGAACAGATCTGGACCATGCTGGCCGATGGTACCGGGCAGCACCGCTTGACCAGCGCCGGTCGCAATACGCAGCCCAACTGGAGTTGGAAATAGCGTTCCAGAACGGGGCTAGCCCGCATAATTCATGTTATTGAAGGCGCGAAAAGCCTCTTGTGCTACAAACATGTTGTGACGACAGTGTTTGAAGCAACAAAAGAGGCTTCCGCGTGATCGAC
>DASWAR010000198.1:0-15952 GCA_036391015.1 Terriglobales bacterium | reverse complement strand
TGGATGAGTTGATGGAAGACATCATCCGCTCCATCCATGGCATCCGAACGTCCCCGGCCAAACTGCGTGGCTGCATCGTGCAATCCGAACTGCCCTCTTTTTTGGGCTAGTTCATTGCATTATTTATGCAGAGATCAATAGGAGGTTTGCGATGTCATCCCGAGCGAGGCGAAGCCAAGCAGAGTCGAGGGACCTTGAGTTCGCTCCGGAAAACACAAGGTCCCTCGACTCGCGCTCCCTCGCATCAGCTCGGTCGCGTTCGCTCGGGATGACACACCGAATAGAAATGTCAGGGGACAGCACTTATGCAGGGCCCTCAATAAAGCCCGGCGCTTCCACCGTCGCGCTCGGTGGCGAGCGCTTTCCAACTTCACGGGGAGAAGAATTCGCCTTTGCAGACAATCTCCGCTGTGCCGGTCAGGAAAACCTCACGCTCCCAGCGCACGGTCTGCGAGCCGCCGGGAGACTGCACGCGCACCGGCGACTGCGCCCGTCGGCTGGCGATTGCGGCCACGGCTGAGGCGCACGACCCGGTACCCGAGGAGCGCGTTTCGCCCACCCCACGCTCGAAAATTCTGATTTCTATTTCTCCTTTGCTCAGAACGCGTACCGCCTCAACGTTCGTGCCAAACTTGAAGTCGTGATGGTGCTCGATCTCACTCGCCTCCGCCTGCCATCCGGGGACAAATTCATCCACGAAAAACACGAAGTGCGGGTTGCCCATCGAGACCGGAATGCCAAGCTGCTCGCCGAAAGCCATCTTGAGGGAAAACGGATCGCCGACCTGCGGCTCACCCATGGCGGTTTCGAATTCGAAATGATGGCCTTCGTGTCGGATGAGGGTGCAGGTCTTGATGCCCGCGCCGGTACGGATGGTCAGTTGGTCGCGTTTTTTCTGCGCCACCAGGTGGGCGGCGACGCAGCGTGTGCCATTGCCGGAGATTTCGGCCTCTGAGCCGTCGGCATTGAACAGGCGCGCGCGGGCGTCGGCCTGCGGGTCGGAAAAGATCCACTCCACCCCATCGGCGCCGACACCTGAATGCCGGTCGCAGACCTTGACCGTGAACGCCTTCAGGTCCTTGGGGGCGTGCTTGCCCTCAATGAGCAGGAAGTCGTTGCCGCATGCGTGAGCCTTGGTGAATGGAATGGAAGCCATATTGGGTTTTAGGTCTTAGGCGCTAGGTTTTAGGTCTTAGGTAGCCTAAAGCCGAACGCCAAAAACCTAAAGCCTAAAACCTAACGCCTGGTCTTATAGATTCTCACCGGCATTTGGCCCGCGGTCTGCACCACGATCAGCAATTCCAAATTTTCGGGATGCAGCGCCACCGCCTGCGCCACCGGGTCGCCCGCGCCGGCAATCACGAAATCCGCATTCGCGGCGGGCGCGCGCAGGGAGGCATCCCACACATTCTTAGTCCCTTCATTGATCGTGCGCTTCATGGGGATCGCGGCCCGCTCGAGCGCACCACCATGTTCGCTGAGGAATATCAGCAGGGTCGAAGAAGGCGGCAGGCTCTCCAGCAGTGATCCCAGGCGCCCATCCAAGGCGTACCGCGGGCCGCCGTTGGCCCTGATTTCGCGCAGGCAGATCGGCACGTTTCGCCACACCGAGGCGTAGCTGAGGGCGATGAAGGCGCACACCACCACCGCCACGCCCGCGCGCCACACTGGCGAACGGTCACGGGTCATGGCGAAATACACCAGCAGCGCGACAAAGGCGGCGGCTGCCGGCAACAATTGCAGCCCGTAGCGCGTGTTGTAGTACGAAAACGGCCACCACTGCGGAATGAAAATGGGCACTTCTCCCCAGGCGATGGCGATGGCGTAAAACGGCAACGGAAGCCCGAGCAGCAGCCACGGCAACAGTCCCCTGCGGCGAAACAAGATGAGTCCGATTGACGCAATCGCGAGCAACACCCAGGTTTTCTCCATCCACGATGATGGAGAGCGCGAATCTGATCGCGTTTCAGCGAGCGTCAGGGTTGCGTTGCGGACAAAATGTTGCGTGGCGACAGTCGGGCTGTGCCAGCCGGGATGCGTTGGATCGCCAACGTGGCGCGAGCGCTGCGCAATGGCCTTGGCCGAATACCGGCCGGTAGCGAACTCCAGAGGGGTCCCCCAGAGAATCGCGTTGTAGCCGAACCAGAGCGCGGGCGCGAGCGCATTGAGGAGAACGAAAATGGCGAGCGCGCGACCGAGGTTGCCCAGCAGGTTGCGGCGCAGGCGTGTGCGCGACGCAATCAAAACCACCGCCGCTGCCGCCGCGACGAATGCCGCGCCGTAGAACCAGCCGTCGTAGCGGACCAGCATGTCGCACAGCAACAGCCAGCCGCACCACTTCAGATGGCGCGCCGCTTCCTCGTCTTCACCGTGGAGTGCGAACTGCGCGAAGTCGGTAAAGAACGCCGTGGCCCAGATCAGCAGCGCCAGGCTGAGCGGCTCGTTGAGCGCCGTGGTCTGGAGATAAATCAGGTTGGGATTGGCGGCAAAGATGCCGGCGGCAATCCAGGCGGCCACGCGCGCGGAGCCATCCTCGCCGCCAATCCAGGCGAGTCCGGAACGCACCAGGCGAAACATGCCGAGCGTGCCGAGAACGAACGCGGCCATGGAGGGAATCGCGCCGCCGATACCGCTGCTCCAGCCGGCGTCGGAGATGATGAATGGAATGGTGAGCAGATGTTGCAGCGGCAGCCATACGGTGCCGAGTTGCTGCAGGCTGGGCGTGCGCGAATCGAAGACGCGGCGGGCGATGTTGATGTGCGCCACGGCGTCGCCGGACAGGAGAATCTGGCCCCACTTGTAGTAGTGCCCGACCGAGGCCACGGAGAGCGCAATCGCGGCCAGCGCCAGCACCTGCACCTCGCCGACGCCGACGGCGCGTTCGCGCAGGCGCTCGGCGCGGTCGCGGCGCACACTCCAGTTTTTCGGCGCGATCGCCATGGGACCAGATTAAATCATGCTCACCACGGAGGCGGCGAGTATCTGGTGATCGGATGATCCGGTGATCCGGTGATTTGGTGATTTGGAGACCGGAAAAAATCACCCGATCACCCGATCGCTAGATCACCCAATTATTCCAGGTGTGTCAGTTCGCGAAAAATCTCGAAGCGCGCGTCGATCTCTTCTCGGGTCAGGTTCTGCAGACGTTCCGGGCCGAAGCGCTCGACGGCGA
Source organism: Terriglobales bacterium (assembly GCA_036391015.1). Lineage (GTDB taxonomy): Bacteria > Acidobacteriota > Terriglobia > Terriglobales > Acidobacteriaceae > JAIQGF01. The sequence continues at coordinate 12,780 of DASWAR010000198.1, read as the reverse complement.
ACGATCCCATGACGCCGCCATAAAACATGGCGCGCTTCAGCACTTCACGGTTCACTTCGCCCTGTGAGGCGATGTAGCCCATGAATCCGCCACCAAAGGAATCGCCAGCGCCGGTGGGATCGCGAACCTCGGCCAGCGGCAGCGCGGGCGCGCGGAAGGGGTGATGGCCGATGCCGCCGAATATCTTGTCGCCGAAAAATATGGTCGCGCCGTACTCGCCATGCTTGATGACCAGCGCCTTGGGACCCATCGCCATCACCTTGTTGGCGGCGCGCAGCAAGTTGGGCTCGCCGGCAAGCATTTTGGCTTCGGTGTCGTTGATCAGCAGTAGGTCCATCAGCTTGAGCGTTTCCAGCAACTCGCGGCGCTTGCCGTTGATCCAGAAATTCATGGTGTCGCCGCCCACCAGGCGCACGCGATTCAGCTCGCGCCGCACCTGTGCCTGCAGCACGGGATCAATGTTGGCGAGAAACAGAAATTCCGAGTCGAGGTATTCGGCGGGTATCTGCGGCTGGAATTTTTCGAAGACGTTGAGGTCGGTGAAGTGCGTCTTGGCCTCGTTGACGTTCTCGCCGTACTCGCCGCCCCAGTGAAAAGTCTTGCCAGGAGCGCGCTGCAGGCCCTTGAGGCAGACGCCGCGCCGGCGCAGCACGTCTTCATGCTCGCGCGTGAAGTCGTCGCCCACCACGGCGACAATGCGCACCTCGGTGAAATAACTGGCGGCGAGGGAAAAGTAAGTCGCCGATCCGCCCAGGATTTTTTCCGCTTTGCCGAAAGAACTTTGGATGGTGTCGAACGCGACCGAGCCTACAACCAGAATTGGCATTACCCTTCCGCCTTCTTGTCGCCGAGATACTTACCGAGAATGAGCTTCAGCCGCTCGCGCGTGCCCGCGGGAATCAGCTTGGAGTCGGTCATGATCGCCGAGGCCAGCGCCGAACCGCAATGGCACTTGCGCTGTTTCGGCATCACCTTCACCGCCTCGCGCACCACGTTGCAGGCGTTGGCCGCGTTCTTCAGCAGGACAGCGACCACCTGGTCCACGGTGACGGAGTCGTGCGCCGGATGCCAGCAGTCGTAATCGGTGACCATGGCTAAGGTCGCGTAGCAGATCTCGGCCTCGCGGGACAGTTTGGCCTCCTGCAGGTTGGTCATGCCGATCACGTCCATGCCCCAGGAGCGGTACACGTTGGACTCCGCCTTGGTGGAAAACTGCGGGCCCTCGATGCACAGGTAGGTCCCACCGCGCTTGCCGGCCACGCCGGCCGCGCCGCAGGCCTGCTGCATGGCCTGCGCGACCTCGGAACAGACCGGATCGGCGAAGGCAACGTGCACCACTACACCATCGCCGAAGAACGTGGAAACGCGCCGTTGGGTGCGGTCGTAGAACTGGTCGGGGATGACGAACTCCAGCGGCTTGTGCTCTTCCTTCAGCGATCCCACCGCCGACAGCGACAGGATGCGCTCCACCCCGAGCTGTTTGAAGCCGTAAATGTTGGCGCGGAAATTCAGCTCGCTGGGCATGATGCGGTGCCCGGGCCCGTGCCGCGAAAGAAAGGCCACCTTGCGGCCCTCGAGCGTGCCCAGCACGTACCTGTCCGAGGGATCGCCGAAGGGCGTGTCCTGCTTGAGGTCGCGCGTGCCGGTCAGACCCGGCATCTGGTACAGGCCGCTGCCGCCGATGATTCCGATTTCCGCTTCAGCCAAACGAAACTCCTGATGAGGGGTGAATCGTGGATTATACAAAACGGTGGCTGGAGGCTGGCGTTATGGCGCGAAGAGTATAGGGGTCCTTCGACTGGCGTCGCAAAATCGGCGACGCCTCGCTCAGGATGACAGCAATTTGATTTTCGGCCGACTCAGGGGCCACACACCGGCTACCGTCGCATTACGTTCTCAAACTGGTTCACTTCCCCAGCACCGCCTGGCGAACTTTTTCAACCATTTCCGCCGGCACGCTCTCGATCGCGATCACCATGTCGCTATTCCTCTCCACCGCGACGCGCCCCTCAGTCGTTTCCAGCCATGAACCACTGAAGAGCGGCGCCGTACTCTTGCAGCCTGGGCATCCGCCGCCGACTCCGCTACCGCCTATGTGCTTGTACCGCTTCTCGAACGTCGCTTCGTATATCTTCGCGAAATCCGTTGCGGACTGCGCATTCGCCCACCGCGTCACCATCACCAGCGCCAGTTCCCCGCCGTTCTTTCGCTTCACCGCGTAATACCAGCCGCCGCGCCACTGCGGAGAAATTTTCTTCGCTACGTCAGCGCCGGAATAGATCTCCGCCATCACCGCCACGTCGAACTCGCCGATCGAACCCACGTCATACTTCTCCCAATCTTTTCCCATCAGTTTGTGCAAATCGGCCACCGGCATCTCCGGGAGTTTTTCACCGGCGAGATAGGTCGCGGGCTCCATCACCTGGCGCGTGTTTTGCGGCGGAGACTTGAACACGCCGGCGAAAGCCTTGTCCTTGCCGCCCTTCACCAGCAGTTCGCGCTCGAAATTGAGCCCGTCGCGGTAAGGAAACAGCAGCACGCGCTTGAGGAACAGCGGCGCGCGGTTGAACACCGGCGAATCGTCGCTCTCCATCATGCCCTGCTGGATCGCCTGCGTGATCGCCGGCGAGTTCAGGACCGAGTTGCCGGTGGGCGCCAGCAGGTAATCGATCATGACCGCCATCGCCTGGCCCTCGACCACCGCGTGGCGCGCCGCGATCTCCTCGTCGCCGCGCGCCTCCTCCGTCGGCGTCTTCTCCGACGTTCCCTTCCCAACCCACTTTTCGAGCCCGAAATTCTGGTCCTGCAAGGCGTGTGTCAGCTCATGCGCCATCACCGTCAGTTGCGATGCCGGTGGCAGCCAGTCGAGCAGGTACACGGTCCTGGTCTTGGTGTCGTAATAGCCGGCCACCTGCTCGCGCAACAATTCGACGAGAAACGTCTGCAAATCGAAATCGCGCGGCAGCAGGCCCAATTTCTTGAGCACGACTTCGGAGCGCCGGAGCCGCTGCGTGTCTTCATCCTCTTTCAGCCGCGCCTCGATGTACGCCTGCACCTGTTCGCGGTCGGCAAGCTGCCGTTTGACGTCATGCTTGATTCGCAGGCCGGTGTCACCGCTGTCGAACTTCAGCACCTCATCAACCGCATGAAGCAGTTCTCTGGCTTCCTCGGGCGTGATGCGGTGCTCGGGGGTGGCCTGCGCGGGCGCCGGTTGCGGCTGCGTGCCAGGGCCTTTTGGTGGCGCCGCCTGCTCTGTATTGGAGGAGGGAGCGGCCGGCTGCGGTTTGGATGGCGCTTGCGCCCACGCCGCCGCTATCAGCAAGAGAAGCGCGGCCAGCAGCCCTCGTATGAGAGCTGCGCCATGACGACGCATTCGCCGGCGACTCTTCACTGGTGACACGAACTCGAAGTCTTCCACTCTGTCCTTCGGTTAATCACGGCGCTCAAAAAAGTTTTTCCGCCGGATTTTCAGCGCTATGCAGCAGGAAGCAGGTCTGGCGGAAGAGCAGCGAGGTGCAATGCGTCCGCAGCACACCGGGCGCGTAGCCGTAGAAATCCACTCGGCTGAAGCCGAGCTCGTGAAATGGCTCGACGATCGATTTCCTGCCCTGACTTCCATAGCCTTCGGAATTGTCGATGAGCAGCACGCCTCCCGGCGCCAGTAATTCGGGCGCGGCTTCAGCAGCGCGCTCGCGCTTCTGCCCGTCGATCACGATCACGTCGAAGTGCCGGCCGCGCAGCAGGTCTTCAAAGCCCGACATATCCCCCTTGGGGTCGTAATACAGCTCGACGTTTTTCGGAAACAAGGATTTCAGGTGCTCGTACCAGCGCTGATTGCGCTCGAAAGCGACGACTTTGTCCGCACGTTGCGCCCACCACGAGGTGGATTGCCCGGCGCCGAATTCGAGCGCCGTCTTGCCGGAAAAATCCTTCTGCTGCAAGAACCAAATGGCGGGATACGTGTACCAGGGAATCGGCTCTCCATGGCGGTCCACCGCCGCACCCTGCAGCGAGCTCCGAAAATGCCCGGTTTGAAAGCCGAACGATGCGGGCGTCAGCACCGCTCTGCCGATCCTCTTCAGCCATTCCACGCGCCCCTCCTCCTTTTTTCGCCCGATTGAATTCGCTGCGGCATGAAATCGTTGCCCGCCGCTTGCGTTCACATGACCCGCTTCGCGACCCAGTCGCCTACCTCTCGCGTGCCCATGGTTCCGCCGACGTCCTGGGTCAACTGCTTTGCCCGCACTGCCGCCAGCACCGCCGCGTCTATTCGCCCGGCGTATTCCTGCAGTCCCAAGTGCGCCAACATCATGGCCGCGCTCTGGATCGCACCGAGCGGATTGGCCACGTTCTTTCCCGCGAGCGGCGGCGCCGACCCATGCACCGGTTCGAACATGGACGTGCGGCCGGGATGAATGTTCCCGCTTGCGGCCATGCCCAGCCCGCCCTGCAGTGCGGCGGCAAGGTCGGTGAGGATGTCGCCGAACATGTTGTTGGTGACGATCACCTCGAGCTGCCGCGGCTCGCGCACCATCGCCAAGCAGAGCGCGTCCACGAACATGTGCCGCGCCGCGATCTCCGGAAATTCCTTCGCCACTTGCTTGAACACACGCTGCCAGAGCCCCCCGGCGTAGGTCATGACGTTGGACTTGTCCGCCATCAGCACCTGCTTGCGCCCGTGGCGCCGCGCATAGTCGAAGGCGTAGCGGATCACGCGCTCCACGCCCTTGCGCGTGTTGATGTCCTCTTGCGTCGCGACCTCATCGGGCGTGCCCTGCTTGAAGGCGCCGCCCATGTCCATGTACACGCCCTCGGTGTTCTCGCGAATGACGGTGAAATTCACGTCCTCGGGCTTCACGTTTTTGAGCGGGCAGAGACTTTCGTCGAGCAGGCGCACCGGGCGGACGTTGGCGTAGAGGTCCATTTTGAAGCGCATGCCGAGCAGGATTTCTTTGGCATGGATGTTGCTGGGAACGCGCGGATCGCCAAGGGCGCCGACCAGGATGGCGTCGAAATCGCGCGCCAGCATCTGAAATCCGTCGGCTGGGATGGTGGTGCCGTCGCGCAGGTAGCGATCGGCGCTCCAATCGAACTCGGTGCAGTCCACCGGCGCTCCGCTGGCGCGCACCACCTTCAGCGCCTCGGCAATCACTTCTTTGCCGATGCCGTCGCCGGGGACAACGGCAATCTTCTTGCGTGGGGTCACGGGGAAACAATACAGGAGTCGATGGTCGACGGTCGATGGCAGATCGCCAGATCACCCAATCACCGGATCACCCGATATAATCATTTGTTCGACCATGCCCACGACTCCACTCCATGACAGGCTTGCCGCCGCCGGTGCGCGCTTCAGCGACTACCTGGGCGCGGAAACCGCCGCCGCCTTCGGCGATTCCCGGCGCGAATACGTGGAACTGCGCTCCGGGGCGGGCATCTACGACCTGGGTTGGCGCGCCAAGATCGTGGCCACCGGCGCCGACCGCGTCCGCTGGATGAATGGCATGGTTACCAACAACATCCGCGACCTCGCCCCGGGTCAAGGCAATTACAATTTCCTGCTCAACGCGCAGGGGCGCATCCTGGCGGACATGTACATCTACAATCGCGGCGACTACCTGCTGATGGACACGGCGCGCTGGCTGTCGCCCAAGCTGCTGGAAGTCATGAATAAGTACATCATCATGGATGATGTCGAGCTCACCGAGATCAGCGAGAAGCTGACGTCCCTCGCGGTTCAGGGGCCGCGCGCGCGCGAGGTGCTGCGCGATGCGGGATTCAGCCTTGCCGATGTGGAGCCGCTGCAGGTGCAGGACGTCACCTGGAACGACGTCGGTGTATCGGTCACGCGCGTGGCCGGCGACATCTCGCACACCTATGAAATCTGGCTCGCACCCGCCAACGCCGGCGCCGCGTGGGATACGCTGGTGCGCAGCGGCGCCAACCCGGTCGGCACCGAGGCGCTGGAAATGTTCCGGCTCGCCGCCGGCATTCCGCGCTACGGCCAGGACATCAGCGAGCGCTACCTGCCGCAGGAAACCGATCAGGAGCAGGCACTCAATTTCAAGAAAGGCTGCTACATTGGGCAGGAAATCGTGGAACGCATTCACTCGCGCGCGCTGCTCCATCGCAAGCTGACCGGGTTTGTGGTGGAGGGCCCACCGCCCGCGCCCGGCGCCAAGATCGAGCAGGACGGCAAGGAGGTGGGCGAGGTCACCAGCGCGCTCACGGTTCCCGGCAGCAACGGTGAGCGCACGCTTGCGCTCGGCTATGTGCGCACGGAAGCCCTCGCTAGCGGCACGGAGCTAAGCGTTGACGGTGCGCGCGCCATCGCCCAACTGCTGCCCTACAAGGAGCCGGCCGCGTGAAGCAAATTGGTAACAGCTATGCCTGAAGACAAGAAAACCGAGTTCACCGTAACTGACCGCCGGCGCTTCACGTCGGAAGGTGAAACCGCGCCCGAACCGCCGCTCGAGCCGGCGCCGGAAGCGCGCCCTGCGGAGCCGCCAAAGGCCGCAGCGCCCGTGACGCCCGTGACGCCGCCACCCGAACCGCCGAACCAGGAGGAGCGCAACGTCCCGCCTCCGCCGAGCCCGGCCGACCGCCAGGCGCAGCACGATGCCTTCAAGGAAACGTCGAAGAAGCTCGATGCGCAAATCCAGTCCGAGCTCGGCGGACGCCGCGTGCAGGACTTCGAGATGAACTTCGAGCGCTTCATCGCCTCGCTATATATGAGCGCTCTGATGCAATTGGGCTTGATGCACGAACAGGGAGGCCAAGCGGGGGTGGACCTGCTGGGCGCGCGCCAGACCATTGACACGCTGGGGATGCTGGCCGATAAAACCAAGGGCAATCTCACGATGATGGAAGACAACCTGATGCAAAACGTCCTCTACGAGCTGCGCATGGCCTACGTGGAGGTCACCAATGCGATCGCACGCGGCCCGCAGAAGCCGGGCGCGCCGCCGCCACCAGGTGGACTTAACATCAAATGAAAGCCATCCTGACCGTGCTCGGCAGCGGGACGTCCATGGGCGTGCCCACCATCGGCTGCCGGTGTGCGGTGTGCACCTCGACCGACCCGCACGACCGCCGCACGCGGCCGTCCGTCTTGGTGGAGTACGGCGAGCACCGGGTGCTGATCGACTCCACGCCGGATTTTCGCGAGCAGGCCATCCGCGAAGGCATCCGCCACCTCGACGCCGTGCTCTACACCCATGCCCACGCCGACCACATCCTCGGCCTCGACGACCTTCGCCCGCTGACCTTTCACAGCGCCGGCAAGATTCCGCTGTACGCGCAGACGTCGGCGATTGGACGCATCCGCGAAATGTTCAGCTACATCTTTGCGGGCGATTACAAGTACGGCGGCATCGCGCAGGTGGAACTGAATACACTGGAGGGACCGCTGGAACTGCACGGCGTTTGCTTCGATCCCATCCCGGTGATGCACGGCGACCTGGAGATTTGCGGCTTCCGCTTCGGTTCGGCCGCCTATCTCACCGACTTCAGCGAAATTCCGGAGCGCTCGATGGAACGACTGGGAGGCCTGGACATCCTGTTCCTTGACGCGTTGCGCCACAAGCCGCACCCGACGCACTCGACGGTTGCGAATTCGCTGGAGTTGATCGAGCGGCTCCATCCACGCCGGGCATTTTTCACCCACATCTCGCACGACCTGGGGCACGAAGAAACCAATGCCAAGCTGCCGGCGAATGTCCGGCTGTCACATGATGGGATGAAGCTGGAATTTGAAATTTGAGAATTTGAAATTTACAACCTGCGGACTCACAACTGCCGACTGAATGAAAATTTTCCGCCATCTCGACGAAGTTCCGGCCGACCACGGACCTACCATCGCCTCGGTCGGCAATTTCGATGGCGTGCACCGGGCACATCGCCGGGTGGTGAGCGAGTTGGTGCGTCGCGCGCGGGAGATTGGCGGCAGCTCGATCGTGGTCACCTTCGACCCGCATCCCATGCGCGTGCTGCGCCCCGACATAGCGCAGCGCCTGCTTACTCCCTTGCCGGTCAAGCTGCGCTTGCTGGAGGAAACCGGCGTTGATGCCGTGCTCGTGCTCCCGTTTTCACGCGACCTGTCGCTGATGACGCCGCTGGAATTTGTCGAACAGGTGATCGTGCGCGCACTGCACGCCCGCGAAGTTCACGAGGGCTTCAATTTCCACTTCGGACACCGCGCGCAGGGCAACGTGGACCGGTTGGCCGAGTTTGGACGCGAGTTTGGGTTCGAAGTGAAAATCTACCCCGCGCTCACCATCCGCGGCGAAGTAGTTTCCAGCTCGCGCATCCGGGAACTGCTGGCCGCGGGCAATGCGAGCCGCGCGCGACATCTGTTGGACCGCGTGTTCAGCATCGTCTCCACGCCCGGCCGCGGCCGCGGTTACGGCCACAAGTACACCGTCCCGACCATCAATCTGAGCCGCTACGACGAGATGGTCCCGCGCAACGGCGTGTACATCACGCGCACGCGGGTGAACGGAGAGACCTTCGATTCGGTCACCAATGTGGGCGTCCGTCCCACCTTCGGGCCTGACTCCTTCGCCATCGAGAGCCACTTGCTCAACTTCCATCCCATTTCCCTGACCGCGCAAACGGAAGTCGAGCTAGGTTTCCTGCGGCGCCTGCGAGACGAACAGAAGTTTCCCAGTGTCGAAGCTCTGCGGGAGCAAATCGCGCATGACGTGAAGCGCGCGCGGCGATACTTCCATTTGGCAGCGAAGGAATCATGACGTTTTCGGTTATCGGTTATGGGTTTTCGGCCGTCCTTGCCGGGCTTTCATGCGGTAAGCGGTCATCGAAAATCAAGAACCGATGGCCGAAAACCGTAAACCAACAACCCTGTAAAACGTTGTAAACCCTGAATTTCAAGACTAAGACCATGTTCGGTGGTTTATCGCGATAATGTTCCCCCTCCGGCACAATAATAAAAAAGGCGCCCCTTGCGGAGCGCCAAAGCAAAACAGCAGGTTAGCCCCAAAGTGGCGAAAACTGGCCCTCGCAGACACCGCATTTTCACAGCCAAATCCAAAATCATTCCAAAAGTCATAAGGGATGGTCCGTTGACAGGCGTAACTTGCTGAAAGGAAATGTCTAAGCGACGGCTCTCAGTGGAAGGGTACGTGCATCGTGGTTTCACAACCGATCATCCGGTTTGTGGGTCTGGGGACTGCCGTCTTAAACCATTCAGTTAGTTAGCGTTTTCCGGGACACATTGCAGAGATTAAGTGCGGTCGTGCTTTCGCCAGATTAAGACGAGACACGGCGTAATCGGGTCGTCAGTTCAAAACTTTCAGGAGGACGAAAGGTATGCTGGAGGGTGTATTTAACGTCAGTAAGATTCGCTTCGCGATTTCCTCACTGATCCTACTGTCGCTGGCAGTAGGGTTGGCTTGGGGACAAGGCATCGTGACCGGCTCGATGTCGGGTACGATGCAGGATGCCCAACAGGCCGTCATCGCGGGGGCGTCCATCACAGCCTCTAATGTTGCCACCAATACGGAGTTCAAGACGCAGACGGACTCCCAGGGCTTTTTCCAACTGAAAAACCTCCCCATCGGCATGTATAACGTGACCGTCGAAGCTCGCAGCTTCGCCAAATTGGTGCTGAGAAACGTCAGCGTCGAGACCGGCAGGCACACCGCTACCGGGGTCCAAGTAATGAAGGTGGGCAGCACTTCTGAAACCGTAACCGTAGAGAGTGCGGCGCCCCGTGCGCGGCTTGCAGCACGAGTCGCTGATTCGGGGGCTGCGTCTCCTGGGGGCGTATCTGACCAGAATTCCAGAGGCTGACACTGCCAAGAAAAAAGGCCGACCTTGCGGCCGGCCTGAGTTGTGGTCGTGAAAATGCTTAGAACGATAGCCTGCCGGTAAACTCCAACCGACGACAGTAGCCTGCGGAACTGCAGACACCGGCTGTGCCGCCAGCAGCTTGTCCACCACCGGGAGTGTTGAACTTCCAGTTCATGAACGAGGTAGCAGCATTTCCGACGTTGTTGCCCGGAATGCCCAGGTACTGGTGGTTCAGGACGTTGAATGCCGTTACCCGCAGTTCCAAGCCCACTCGCTCAGTCACCCTCGTGTGCTTCGACATTGCGAAGTTCATCGCGTGAAGGGACTGGCCGTTCAAAATGTTGCGGCCAACCCCAGCAAACGGGGTGCCAAGGAACTTGGCAGTGTTGAGGTTATTCACGAGCCAGTGCACCGAATCAAGCGTGGTCACCGCCCCGGTTGCACGGTTCGTAACCGTTGGAACCCCCCCCACCAGCGCCGTGATGACGCCGACGGAGTTGATGGGTGCCGCAACGTTGTTCAGTATCGGGTGGCAGGCGTCCGTCGAGGAACTGAAGGCGCTCGAAGCGTCACACAGCGAGAGCGAAGTGCCCAACGCCGCTGACTTGGTCTCAAACGGGCTGAATGGCTGGCCGGTCGAATAACGGTAAATCAAGTTAGGCTGCCAACCGCCCAGGATGTGGCCGGTGAATCCCTGCTGACTCTTGTAGACCGGGATCTGGTAACTCATCGTCAAACCCAGGATGTGCCGGTAGTCGAAGTTGCTGGTGCCGCGCTCGGCTAGGGTCCAGTCGAACGGATTCTGCGAGTTTGCCAGCATGCCTGCGCCGGTCGTGCTGAAAATGTCGCTGGCGTTGTCGATCGCATGGCTCCAGGTGTGAGAGAGGGTGCCGGTGAAGCCGTGGAACGAGCGCATCCGCAGCTCGGACTGGAGGCCATGGTAGATGGAATACCCAGAGTTCTGGCGCACGAGCACGTTGCGCCGGTTGCAGTCGACAAATCCGCCCGAGTTGCCGGCGACGTTGCCCGGCGCTCCAGCGGTGCTGCAGGCGGTCAGGCCCGCCGGAATCAAGCTGGCGAATCCATTGTTAATCAGCCCAGTAAGGGCCGGATTGCCGTTGACCTGCTGGTACAGACCCACGCTGTGGTTGCCCAGGTAGCGCATTTCAAGCACCACACGATCGGAGAATTCTTGCTGCACGCCAAGGTTCCACTGCTGCGAATACGGGCTGTGGAAGTTCTTCGCAACCAAAACCTGCGCGCGGTAGCCTGGATCGCAAATCGGGTTTGCCCCGCAGGGCGAGATATTGCCGGTGGGCACGAACGGCAGGACCAGATTGCGCACATCGGCGCCGGTAAATCCGCTTGTCGGCAGACCCGGCACACTCGGATCGATTCCCACCGTCAGCGTGGCCGAGTTGACCACCGGAGCATTGGTCTGAGTATTGAGGGCCAGGTTGTAGAAGGTGGTGTCGTAGGCGATGCGGAAGCCGCCGCGTACCACCGTCTTGTCCATCGCCTGCCACGAGAAGCCGAGAACCGGCCCGAAGTTGTTGTAGTCCTCGGGGATTCTGGGGATGGTCGTACGATCAAGCGAAAGGGTCGTATTCCAGAACGGCTTGGAACCAGTCTGGTTCGCCGTCGAGAGATCGTGCAGCAGGTTGATGCCCTGCGAGAACCACTCCCAGCGGAGGCCCATGTTCAGAGTCAGCTTGTCGTTCACGCGCCAATCGTCCTGGAAGTAGAACGTCAGGTTCTTGTCCTTGTAAGTACCCGAAAAGTCGCCATCGGCAATGGCCGCACGGGCAGGAGTGTTGGCGATGAAATCATTAAAGGTGTTGAAGGTGTAGGAGCCATTGTAGGTCGGCAGGAACGGGTTCGGCGAAGTCTGCTTCGTGAACTCGCCGCCGAACTTGAACTGGTGCCGTCCCATGAGCTTCGTGACGTTATCCTGCACCTGGTAGTAGTCGTTTTGGCGCCCTTGCGGATCGTTGGTGGCTACGCCATAACTCGACAGGGTAGAGTCGCCGAACGCGATGAACGGCGGGCAGCCGGTGGGGTCGGCGACGGTGCAACCCGTGTTACCGCCTTGGAAGAATACCCACAGACGCGACCAGTTGAAGCGCACCTGATTAACGGTGGTGTTGCTGAACTGACGTGTCCAGTCCGCGCCAAACTGCTGACCGCGGCTGGGTAGGTCTATGACGTATCCCACCGCGCCGGTGCCGAAAGAGTCAGCGTTCGTGGTAGCTTCATCGTCGATCAGGTAACGCGCCATGATCCGGTCTTTACTGGAGAACTGCCAGTCGCCGCGTCCGCTGAACTGCCGAGTATTGGACGGGCTGGTGTAGGCGCGGCTGATGGTGCCGAAGGCGACCGACGGCGCCGTAACGCCACCCGCGGTGACGCTCCTGGTTACAACGTTCGAGAACGTTGGCGTTGGGCCATGCGCGGCGGGGCCGAATACCTTGAGGTAACCCACAGCGGGGCTGTTGGGGAAGACGGCCGCCAAGGTAGCCACGCCGTCAGCGGTCGGAACCACTAGCGAGCCCGAAGTGGACGGCGAACCAGCCGTGCGGTCGCGGTCCCACAAAGCCGACGCGAAGAACCATAGCTTATCCTTCACAATGGCACCGCCAATGGTGCCGCCAAAGATGTTGTTGACCTCGCGGGGCACTACCGGCTTGGTGCATCCGGCAGTCGGGTTCTTGGGATCGCAGTAGCCAAAAATCGGACTCTTAGTAGTATTGGCCAGCGAATCGAAGGTAGAGCCGCGATAGGTCTCAAATGCCGAGCCGTGAAAGGCATTTCCGCCGGCCTTGGTGATGATGTTCACCTGCGAACCCATGTTACGGCCATACTGGGCGTCGTAGTGGGTCAGGACTTGATATTCGGCGATCAGATCCTTGTTCTCCAGGAACAGGAAAGGACCCGTCACCGAGTTATCATTGCTGCCCTGGCCGTCGATCTGGA
>DASWAR010000197.1:0-3423 GCA_036391015.1 Terriglobales bacterium | reverse complement strand
CCATCATGCTCACGCTGCCGCCGCTGGCGGCGCTGTACCTGAAGCGGCAGCGGTAGCAAGCGCAGTCAGGCCGCGCGAGCCTGTGCCGTGTACAGGATTGGAGGTCATGTGGCGACATCGCACGCGGCTCGCAGAAGCTTGTGCGAAGACCCTGTCCTGTGGGGGCCGGGCCTTAGGTTTCCCGCAGGGTCAGGGCACGACGATTTCGTTGGGATTGCCCATCACCCGCCCCGGGGCCTTAGAAGTGGGCGGCGACAGCGCCGCCCATGACGTCGCGCCATCGTTCTGCACCGTGAGCGTCTGCGGCTTCCCGGTCGTGAGATCCACGTACAGTTGGTTGAAAACCGCAGCGTTGGTGAAATACAGCCTGCAGTCGGCGGTGGTGTGAAATTCTACCGTTTTGCCTTTGCCCAAATGTGAGGCGTCCCGATTGTTCGGGTTCACGTTGACGGTTAGATCTGCCATGTTGCCTCCTTGCCGGAATACATATCTTGTTCGCCGGATGGAACCTTGGGACCGGAAAATATTGGGACCAGAATCAGTGTCGCGGATGAGGCGCAGCGGCTGCGCGCTCATGCGACGGAAGTTGGGACCGGCAATGGCGGCGGCTGCCAGTCCGACCCGGTCGCGTGGCACAACCAGTCCTGCTCCATCATGCTCACGCTGCCGCCGCTGGCGGCGCTGTACCTGAAGCGGCAGCGCTAGGCCCCCCTCGCGTACTTTCTAGCCACTCGTGAGCCTATGGCACGACGATTTCATTGGGATTGCTCATCGTGCTCTTTCTTTGCGGCGGGGTCAGCGCCACCCATGACGTCTGGCCGTTTTTCACAGCCGTCAGGGTCTTTGGCTTGCCGGTCTTGAGATCAACGTAATCTTTGTTGAACACGGCGGGATTTGTGAAATACAACCGGCAGTCCCCCGTGGCATGGAATTTCACATTCTCGTCTCTGCACAAATGTGCCGTATGCCGCTTGTGTACGCTCACGTTTACCATTAGTTCTGGCATGTTGCCTCCTCGTGCAAATGCATATCTTTTTTGCAGAATGGCCTTGGGGCCGAAGAATCCCGGGCCTCAGAATCAGCGCGGCTGCTGAGCGGGCGCAGCGGCTTCGGCGCTTAGGTGCCGGAACCTGGGATCGGCGAGCAACTCGCGCAAGTCAGGATTGCGCTGCAATTGCGCCAGCGTAAATCCTTTGGCCAGCGCCTTAGCGACAAAATCCAGCGCGCGCGTGCGGTCGCCAAGGTTTTCATACGCCTCGCCGGCGCCGGCCAGCACCGCCGCGTCCTCCGGCGCCAGGGCCAAGGCAGCCTCAATGCGGGGGAGAGCCTTGTCGCGCAAGCGCTGCTTGGCAAAAAGGAGTCCCAGTTCAACCTGGACGGCGGCATCGTCAGGCCGAAGTTTGGCAGTTTCCTGCAGCCGCACCATCTCCAGCCGATACGCTTCCTGCGCCTCGCCCGTGCGGTTGAGCCATTCGTATGCGAGCCCCAGATTCGCCCACAACCGGTAATCGGCGGGATTGAGATCCAGGGCTTTCCTGGTCATCGCCGCGGCTTCCGCCCAGCGCTTCTGCGAGTAGTAGAGGAACGCGAGATTGGCATAAGCGCCGTACGTCGGGTTGAACTTGATGGACTTGTTGAATTCCTTTTCCGCCTCGGCGATGTTGCCGAGATTGCGGAGCATTACACCCAAATTCGAATGGGCGGGTGCATGGTCGGGAGCGAGTTCGATCACCCGGCGAAACTGTTCGGCCGCATCGGCATATCGCTGGTGGCGGTAATAGAAGACGGCGAGCTCGTAGTGCCCGTCCAAGTGGTCAGGCCGAAGCGCCGCGGCTTTCTTGTAGGCGTCTTCGGCTTCCTGCGTGCGTCCCATGCCGTCGTACACGCCCGCCAGCCCGAGCAGTGCGTCGGCGCTGTGGGGTTCCAGCTTTAACGCGTGCTGCAACTCCTCCAGGGCAAGGTTGCGTTGGCCTTTGCCGTTGTGCACGCGCCCCAAGGTTACGTAAACGGCGGGGAGCTGGCTGTTCAACTGGGCGGCGCGCTTGCAATATTCCTCCGCCTTGTCTACCCAACGAGGATCCTGGGACAGCCGGTACTTGTCCCAATAGGCCTCGCCGAGGGCGATGAAACCGAGGGCAGACGTGGGGTCGCTTTTCACCGAGGCTTCGAACAGGGCAATGGCTGAATCCAGGTTACCGGGTTTGTCATAGCGCTCGAGGTAGCTAAGGCCTTTGAGATAAGACTCGTGGGCAGCGGGCGCAATAGCGGCGGCAATGGGGGAGGCGGACGAACTCGCATTGTGCCAGCGCAACCCGAGCAGCGCGGCGGTGAGGATGAGTGCGAGCGCGATGGCCGGCGCCGCCCACGGCCGCCAGCGTGGGGTCGCGATCACGAGTCCGGCGGCGGAGGCCGACGCGCGGCGCAGTTCGGCCATACGTTCGTGCGCCTCCAGGTTCGCCGTAGGCGCGGCGCTGCTGACGGGCTGCAGCGATTCCAAGTCCTTGAGCAGCTTTGTGCAGGAGGCATAGCGAGCGTCCCGGGCCTTGCACAGGCAGCGATAGATGATGACCTGGAGGTCGTCGGAGACTTCGGGCATGGGCGCGGGCGATGCGCTGGTTATCGCCATCAGCGTGGCTACGGCGCTGTCGGCCGTGAATGGCAGTCGCGCGGTGAGCGATTGGTAGAGCAGGACGCCAAAGGCCCAGATATCGGTGCGCTCATCAACCATTTTGCCCTGGACCTGCTCCGGCGACATGTACGGCAGGGTTCCGCTCATTCCGGTCTGCGTTGATGCCGACGACGTGGTCATGCGGGCCAGGCCGAAATCCAGGATCTTCGCTACGCCGTCGTCGGTCACGATCACGTTCGAAGGCTTGATATCGCGATGCACAATGCCGTGCGCATGCGCATACGCGAGGCCGGCGGCGATCTGGCGCGCCAACGCGATCGTCTTGGCGGTTTGCAGCGGACCGTAGCGTAGTTTTTCAGCGAGCGTCTCGCCTCCGTAATACGCCATCACCATGCAGAGGCGGCCGTCATTGGTCTCCTGAACCGTGTACACGGCGGCAATGTTGGGATGATCAAGCGCGGATGCGGCCCGCGCTTCCCGCAGCAGACGCTCCTTCTCTACAGCGGCGCCGGCGTTGATGTGGGTGAGAAACTTCAGCGCCACGGTGCGCTGCAGGTTGAGGTCAAGCGCTTTGAAGACCACGCCCATGCCTCCGGCGCCCAGTTGCGAGAGGATCTCGTATCCGGGAATGTGGACGCCGACGACGGGCAAGGGTTGGGCCACATTTCCTCCACAATCCCATCCAGGGAAGACGGCCCAGGTCTAGAAAGCCTTTATTTGGTCCACATTATAGGCCGCATCGGCCGCGGCCAGCGCACAAAATCGGACGGTCACGAAATGAACACAAAAAAGGC
>DASWAR010000196.1:0-2768 GCA_036391015.1 Terriglobales bacterium | reverse complement strand
TGCACGCCGTTCTGCGCCGGACCGGTCAGACGGCCGTAGCCGCTAATGGTCTCCACCTTGTTCTTGCGCATCAGGAATTCCAGGCCCTTGGCGTGCTTGGTCACGATCTTGTTCTTGCGTTGCTGGATGGCGCCCCAGTTCAGCTTGGGCGTGCCCACGTCTTCGATGCCGAATTCCTGCGCCGCTTTCAGATGGTCCCAAATCTCGGCATTGAACAGCAGCGCCTTGGTGGGGATGCAGCCCACGTGCAGGCAGGTGCCGCCGAGCTTGTTGTCCTTCTCGATGAGGGCGACTTTCAGTCCGAACTGCCCGGCGCGTATGGCCGCGGTATAACCGGCCGGGCCGCTGCCGATGATGGCCACGTCATAGATCTTGTCTGCCACGTCTAGCTCCGTACTGCCATGAATTTGATCGGAATCGCAAACCAAGGATTCTACGACACGGTATTACGATTCGCGAATGGCCCCCTGCTCCCCGCTACCGCCCGCGACGCGACTCTTCCCCGAACCAACATCGTAAGTAGCTGACCTGTCGTTATCTGCAAACCGCCGCCCCAATCTGGCTACACTTGCACAAGGTTCTGTGTGGGTGGGAGGTGGTGTTATGAGCAAGACGGCGATTTTGTATTGCGAAGCCGATGCTAAAGTACTGTCCACACAGACCAAGCTGTTCAACAAGGCAGGCTATGCGGTGGTACCCATCGAGGGGCGAGCGGCCATGGAATCGGCTGTAAAGGCGGGTGGGTTCGATATCGCGATCCTCGGCCACACGCTGACCCGTGATGACCGTCATCACCTGCCGTACCTGGTGAAGAAGAACAACCCGGCGGCGCGGGTGGTCGTGCTGCATGCCAGCGGACGCCATCCGGCGGTGGATGTCGCCCTGGATTCGCGCCTGGGTGAACGGGCATTGCTGGAGGCGATTGCGCAGGCGGCGGCCGAGCCGGTCGCGACCTAGCGCAAAAATCTTGTGCGTGCGTTTGAAACAGCTCCGGCGGACGTACAGGAAATACTCAACAAGCCAATTTGCGACCTCGGCTTGCGCCTGGACGGCTCGCCGCTGGAGCGCTTCGTCCAGCAACTCTATGGCGAGTGCGAACGCAAAGGGTTGAAGCAGTTTCGCCCGCCCTGTTACTTGACCGACGAATGGGGATGTCCATCGGGCGAGCCCGTGGTCGGCATCCCGTTCTACCTCGCCAACCCGCAGCTCTCCAAGCTGGAACGGGAGATGAACGATCTCGAGGACGCGCGCGAGATCATGATGTACCTGCGCCACGAAGCGGGCCACGCCTTCAACTACGCCTACCGGCTCTACAAGACGCCCGAGTGGCGGCAACTATTCGGCTCGTTCCGGCGCGCCTATCGCGACAATTACCGGCCGGTTCCCTTCTCGCGCAGCTTTGTGCGCCACATGGCGGGCTGGTACGCGCAGAAGCATCCCGATGAAGACTTCGCCGAAACTTTTGCCGTCTGGCTGACGCCGGGCTCGCGCTGGCGCACTCGCTACCGCGGCTGGCCGGCGATGGCAAAGCTGAAGTACATGAACCGCATCGCGCACAAGCTGGGCGACACGCCGCCGCTGCGCGCGCACGGCGACACCGACATCACCGTGGCGGACATGCGGGCCACGGTCGGCGATTTCTACCAGCAGATGCTGGCCGACGAAAACTCCTTTTCCGACCTGGCGCTGGATTCGGACTTGATCGACATCTTTATTGTGTCGAAGCGCAAGCGCAAAGGCGTGCGCAGCGCCGCCGAGTTTCTGCGCGAGCATCGCAAGCTGCTGACCGACAAGGTGACGTACTGGTCAGGCGTGCAGCGGCCGATCATCAAGAAACTCGTCGAATCGATGCAAGCGAGGGTGGAGCAACTGGCGCTACGCGTGGAAGTGGCACGCGAGGCCGAATACCTGACCGACATCACCGTGTATGCCACCGCCCTGGCGATGAATTACCTGGCGCGCGGAAAGTTCGCGCAGCCGTAGAGGCAGTCATGAACGGAGCCAAGCTGAAGATCGCGGTGCTCTACGACGTGTGGGAGGAAGAGCCCGCGGAACCCGAGGTCGAGAAGCCGGTACGGCGCAAGAAAGGCGCCAAGCCGCGCCGCAAGGAAAAACACGACCGCGAAGAAATCTTCGAGGCGCTGGAGAAGCTCGGCCACGAGCCCTTCTACCAGGTGGTGGACGGGCGGACGGCGTCGCTTTCGGCGCTGGCAAAATGCGGCGCCGACCTGGTGTTCAATCTCACCGAATCGTTCGCCGGCGACGACACCAAGGACATGAACATCACCGCCTACCTTGACCTGCTGGACCTTCCCTACACCGGCTCCGGGCCGCACGGCCTCTTCCTGGCGCAGGACAAGGCGGTGGCCAAGAAACTTTTTGCCTTCCACGGAATTCGGTCGCCCTATTTCGCGACCGCCTGGAAAGGCCGCACCGAGCATGCCGACGACGTCTCCTTCCCGCTGATCGTGAAGCCGATGTGGGAAGACGGTTCCATCGGGATTGACGACAAGTCGCTGGTCGGCAGTGTGAAAGAACTGATGGAGCGGATCGAGTATGTCCAGGAAGAGTTCGACTGCCCGGCGCTGATCGAGGAGTACATCGAAGGGCGCGAAATTTACGGCGCGGTGCTGGGCAGCTATGAGCGCGCCGAGGCGCTGCCGCTGGTGGAACTGGATCTTTCCAAGCTGCCCAAGGGCGTGCCGCACATCGCTACGCAGAACGTCAAGTTCGAGAAAGACACCGAGGCTTACAAGCTCACCAAGTCC
>DASWAR010000195.1:0-1728 GCA_036391015.1 Terriglobales bacterium | reverse complement strand
TGACAACGCTCCCTTTTTCTTCTTCACCGTCCGCCTCAAGGACATGCTCAGTTCGATGGGCCGCGGAGGCGGGATCGACTGGAAAGTAAACCTCGGCGTGGTTGTTCTGCTGATGGTGCTGGTGATTTCGATGGTCGCGGTTCTTGCATTCCTTATCCTCCCACTTCTGCTCACCACGCGGCCTTCAGCCATCGGCCATCGGCCATCGACCGTTTCCCTGCTCTACTTCATCGCCATCGGGTTGGGCTACATCCTCGCCGAAATCGCCTTCATCCAGCGCTTCGTGCTCTTCCTTGGCCACCCGACGTATGCGCTGACCGTGGTCATCTTCATGATGCTGCTGGCCAGCGGCGCCGGAAGCCTGGTATCGCGCCGGTGGCTCACCAGTCCGCGTCGAGTTTGGGTCCCATTGAGCGCGGTGATCATTTTGCTGGCCGCATACGTGTTAATCCTGCCGCCGCTGCTCCGCCATCTCATCGGCTTGGCGTTTGCGCTGAAACTGCTCGTCGCCGGAGCGGTCTTGGTCCCCCTCGGCCTGGCCATGGGCATGCCCTTCCCGACCGGTCTGCGAGCGCTGGCCGACGCCCACCAGGAGAACAACACCATCGAGTGGGCATGGGCGCTGAACGCCGCCTCCAGCGTGCTGGGATCGGTGATGGCCATGTTGATCGCGATCCATTGGGGGCTTGGAGTTACGCTGGCTTGCGGCGCCGCGGCGTACCTGGTGGCTTTGCTGCTGGGCCGGACGGTGACCCACCTTAATTCTGCTTCGGGTTGACCCTGACGAAATTCCCGCTGCATCTGCTATGATTCCCCGTCAATTTCAACTGGGATTTTCATTGCGCGTTCCGCGCGCGTGGTGGGATTGAATTCCTGCAATTTCAGCGGGGTCCCCATCGCGCGCCGGGGTTGCACGCCATGGGGCGCCCAAAGCGGGGGAGACTTGCCTAGTCAGCAGCAGGTCCGGTGGTCGCAGTTGCGCGTCGGGCTGGTGGTAATCGCCGCCAGCATCACGCTCGCCGTGCTGATCTTCCTGATGTCCGGCACCGCCGGACTGTTCACCAAGAAAATCACGGTCATCGCCTACTTCGACAACGCGGGCGGGCTGCGCAAGGGCGCGCCCGTGCGCCTGGAGGGCGTGGATGTCGGCAACGTCACCGATATCACCGTGGTGCCGAGCCACGGCGCGGCGCCGGTGCAGGTCAAGCTCAAGGTGACGGCGAAAGACGACTTCATCAAGAAGGATTCTTTGGCTACGCTGAGCACGGCCGGCGTGCTGGGCGAGACCTTCGTGGACATTGACAGCCGCCAGGCGAAAGGACCAGCCGCAAAAGAGGGCGACGAATTGAAGGTGAAAGAATCCAGCGACTTCCAGGACGTGATTCGCGCCAGCCAGGGAACGCTGCAGAACGTGGACACGCTGGTCCGGCGCGTGGACCGCATCGTCAGCCAGATCGAGAGCGGCAACGGCTCCATCGGCAAGCTGATCTACGACGAGAAGCTCTATGAGCGCCTCAATACCACCCTGAGTGAAGTGCAGGGCATGGTCACGCAAGTCAGCCAGGGCAAAGGCAGCGTCGGCAAGATGATCGCCAGCGACGAGCTTTACAACAAGGCTCGGGCCTCCCTGGATAACCTCGACAAGATCATCGACGAAATCAACCAGGGCAAGGGCAGTGTCGGCAAGTTCCTGAAAGACCCGGCGCTCTACGACAACGCCAATGCAAC
>DASWAR010000194.1:0-20739 GCA_036391015.1 Terriglobales bacterium | reverse complement strand
TTTTTGCCGAATCCAGCAGCCGTTGCATGTGTTCCTGCGCGCGGAAAATCGCCGGCCCCTTCGGCTGGGCGTAGCAGCGGATCCCCTCAAATACCGACGACCCGTAGTTCACCACGTGCGACATCACGTGGACGTTGGCTTCTTCCCAGGGAATCAGTTTTCCGTTATGCCAGATTTTGTCGGTCTTCTGAATGGCCATGTCGGCCTCCTTCACGGGACATACTGCCGCCTGCTAACTGCTTGAACCATGCTCGTTCTGCCGAGAGTCGTTTGCCGGGCGCAGGTCCGCCTGCCGGCAGACAGGCGGAATCGGCATCCCAATGCGTGAGCACGTGCGGTGTTACAGCTCATTATAGCCGAGGTGTTTGCCCGAAGCCGCAGGGAAAAAGACCGTCACAGGGATAGGTGAGGAACGGACTTGCAGGAAAGCGGTAATTCGTCGCAAGCAGTTCGTAGCTGGGAAGATCCGATCCACGCCGCACCATCTACCCGAGCCACCAACTGCCAACACCAGCTACCTTGACTAGCTCTTCGCCGCCGGTGCCGCCGCCGGTTTCCCTTGCTCGCTCGCCGTCTTCAGCTTGGGCAATTCGTCGCCACGGAAGAATTGCGGGTTGCGACGCATGTCGGGCATCGCCGTGAAGGGCTTGCTGTAGTCGTTGCGGGCGTTCCAGAACAGGAAGCCGATGCCGCCAGTCTGCTTCGCCACCTTCACCTGCGTCTCCACATACTGCGGCGAGTAGCTCGGCGTCTTCCAGCCGAAGGCCTGCAGCCAGGGTCGCAGTACCACGCCGCTGCCGGCCGTGACCTTCTTGAAACGCTCCATGGATTCCGAGATGAAGTGCTCCGGCGCGTCGCCTGGCACCTTGTAGCCGTCCATGCCGAAGAAGTGCGAGGGATAGATCATGGGCGAGAGCACGTCGCAGTACTTGGCCATCAGCGCTATGTCCTGCCCGGTGTGCGCCAGGTCAATCGGGCGCTGCCACGCCATCACCCCGAAAACGTCGAGCGAGAACAGCACCTTCATCGGGTGCAGCTCGGCATACGCCTTCGACAGGAAGTCGGCAATCACCTCGCCGCGCGGCGTGGGCGGGGCGGGGATTTCCTTGCCGTCAGGACCCTTGCCCGGCCGGTGCAGGGGATGCGAATCGAAGTAGAATCCGGCGTCCTTCTGGTCGCCCTCGGCAGGGAAGCGGACATAGTCGAACTGCACTTCGTCCACGCCGTCCAGGGCCGCCTGCCGCGCCAGCGCGATGTTGTACTGCTGCACCTCGGGCTTGGACGGGTCGGTCCACACCAGCTTGCCGTTCTCGCGCCATGCTCCGCCGCGGGTCCGGGATTGCACCGCCATCTCGGGATGCGTGGTCACCAGTTTCTCGTCGCGAAATATCGCGATGCGTGCGATGGCGTGCATGCCCTGCTGGTGCAGCCAGCGCGTCAATTTCGGCAGGTTCGGGACATAGGGACGCGGCCCGCCGGTATTCAGCGGGTGCTGGAACGGGATATTGACGATTCCGTCGCTGTCCTTGACGTCGAACACCACGGCGTTGCCGCCGGCGGCGCGCCAGCGCTGGATCAGGTTCATTCCATTCACGCTGCCCGCCATGACGCCAGTCAGGTAAATGGCCCGGACCTCGTAATCGCGCGCCACCGGGACCGGTAGCTGCGTGATCGGCCCTTCCATCCCGGGGACAATCAGGGTTTCCCCCGGCTTGAGCGCGATTCCCTTGATCCCGCTGTTGCGCTGCCGCAGCGCGGCTTCCATCTCCGCGTGCGACATGAACCTGCTTGACACCCAGTATTTGCGGATCACCACCGGCACGCTCTCACCCTTGGCGACCACGTGCAGCACGGTTCCCGGCGGAGTCATGGGCGCGGAGACGGCACTCGGCGCAGGCGTCTTGACCGCGGACGGCGCGGCGAAACTTATTTTGGGCTGATGGGTGGTGCTGGTTGGCGTCCATGCGCTGGCGGAAAACATGGTTGCGGCAAGCAGGACAAGGCTGGCGACGGCGATGACCACGGGGCCGACTGACCTGGACATTGTTTTCGTTTCCAATGCTGAGGGTACAAAAAAATCGTAGCACAAGATGGGCCGTGCGCCAGCCTTCCTCTATGTACTCTCCGGTTACGGATGGCCGTGCCCTGTCGAAATCCGGCAACTCACTTCCCATTTTCGACCACTGAGTGAGGTCCATCACAGCGCAATTGCTGCCGCACTCATACAATCCGCGGCATGGAACCGCTGCCAGCGATCGAAATTCGCGACTTCCGGGTACGCGGCAACTACTTCAACCAGCACAGCCGGCGCTTTCGTAAGGAGCAATGCTCCACGGCCAAGGTATCCGACCGTCCTGGATACTGCCCGCCGGTGGTCGAGTTCGATCTTGCCGATGGCGCAAGCAGCAGCGTGGTGGCCAGCGAGGTCGATATTCCGTTACTTTGCCAAAGCGATTTTGAGCAGGGACGGACCCATCTTGCCCGGATCATCAATGCGCGGCGCGGCTTTTCGCAGGCTGCCGCCGACCTCACGGCCGCTTTCGGGCAATATCCCTGGCTGACCATGTCCGCGGAGCAGCCAGCCCCGGCTGAAACCAAGTTCGTCGTTCCTTGTACCAGCTCGTTCGAGGCGCACTCGGCGCTCGACATCAGCCAAAAAGGATTCATCCTCCTCAAGCTCGCGCAACAGGGCTATCCCGTACCCGATTTCGTGGTGCTGACGGCCGACGCTTATGCCGATACCGCCAACCTCGAGCGTCACCTGGGTGACGCCATCGGCCAACTGGAAGTTCTAACCATGCAATCGCTACGCACCGGCGATCCTCTCGTTTTCGCCTTGCGCTGCGCTACGCCGCGCTACATTCCCGGCGTGATGGACACTTACCTCAACGTCGGGATCACCGAACGCGCCTTGCCCGGCCTGGAAAAAATGTACGGCTCCACCGGCGCGTACAAGATGTTCCTGAACATCTTGCGGAACCTATGCGACGCTCTCGATCAAGGCACAGAGCTGGTCCATGCCGTCACTCCGGACCTCCCACCCGAACAGGTCGTGCGCCTCATTGCCCAGATGTCGGAAATCATCCGGCATACCGACCGCAGTCTCATCGAAGACCCGGTTTATCAAGCGCTTTTCTTCGCCCGGCAGGCCTACAAGCATTTTGAAGAGAACCACGACTTGGTGGCTGCGCTCTGCCGCGGCAGCGAACATGCCCCCAGCCTCATCCTGCAGAAGATGGTCTGCACCGTGCGCCACGAGACCGCCTATGCCGGCGTTTTGTCCAGCCGCGATACCCGCTCGGGCGCGGGCATGGAGCTGCAAACGGCGCGCAATATCTTTGGCGAAGAGATGATGACCGGCACGGCGGAGTTCAAAACCACCACCTTCGAAAATCACCAGGCGGTGAAGGAGACTTTTCCAGCCGTTTACCACTTCCTGCCCCACCTGGTTGAGTTGGAGCGTGAATTCGAGTCGCCGGTCACCATCGAATTCGCGGTGGAAGCGACCAGCCGCTACCAGTGGTTCGCCCTTTTGCAACTGAATGAAACCGGGTTGGCCGGGCGGGCGGCGCTCATCGCCGTGGTGGACATGCATAAGTCGGGCGCCATCTCGCGCAAGCGTGTCACCGAGCTGATTCGTCCGTACCACCTCAAGCAGCTCACCAGCGACACCATTGACCAGGACAACTTCAGCACGCTCAGCACATTCTCGCCCGGTGTAGCGGTGCTGCCCCGGTCTGCCGTTTCGGCCCGCGTCTATTTCACCGGCGACGCCGCCTTGCGCGCCAAGACCCAGGACGAGAAGGTCTGTCTTTGCAAGAAAACATTTGTCCCCACCGACACGGTGGTCATGGGCGAGGTGGACGCCGTCCTCAGCCTGACCTCCGCCGCCGTGCACGTCGTCACCATTTGCCAGAGCCTCGGCATTCCCGCCCTGCTCAACCTGGAGAAGTACGGCGTCACGCTGCACCCCGACGGCCGCTTGCGGAATTCTTCCGGCAGCGAAATTCGCGAAGGCGACTGGATCACGATTTCCTCCCGCCGCAACACCGTGTATCAGGGCGAGGCGCGGTTCACTCCGGCCCGGCTGCTGCGCTACATGAAAGGCGAGCACATGGCCGAGGAGGGAAGCGAGGAAGAAAAGGAATTCGCCACCATTGCCTATGCCTACCGCTATTACCAGCAGTTGGTCCGCGGCCTCACCGTGGACAAAATCTCCAGCCTCAGCGAGGTCATGCGGCTGGTGAATTTTGAACTTCGCAGCGAGTCCGACGAAGCCCGGCAGCTGGTCAACGGCTGGTTCGACGAGCGCGAAACCGTCTACATGGAAGAGGTGCTCAAGAGCGACATCGGCGACCACCTGGGGCAGAACAACGTCTTCGAAATGCTGACCCTGGACCGCAAGGTGCGCTTCTTCAAGGCGGCTCTGGCCAAATGCCTCCGCGAACGTATCTCCGGCTACGAAGCCGGCGCCTTCATGCTCGGCCGCTTTCTCGCCCAGCGGTATCCGGTCGGCTTCTGGAAGTGCTTTACTCCGCTGGAGATCGCGCTGCTGGTGAACGAGTGGGTACTGTTCGAAAAATACCTGCACCTGCTCCACACCGTGGGCGAGAGAAAAGTGCTGCGCGCGCGCAAGCAAATCTTAAAAGAGGGGCTCGACCAGCTTTTGCTCCATCCCGGCTTGGTGCATTCCCTGATTACGTTGAAACTCAGCGGCGGACGCCTGGACGAAGCGCGCGCGGCGCTGCCCGAGTGGTGCGACCCGCAAGCGGCGCGCGTGCTGGAGCTACTGCACCAGCCGTATCATGCGTTCTACGACTTCCGCGCCGAATGGTCGGTGGGCGAACTCAAGAAAATCTGCCAAGCCGAGGGCCTGCCGCTGCCTGCGCCCGATGACGTCTGACCGTCCATCACTCGCTAATTATTGCCCATACCCAGAGGAATAAGAGGACGGTGGAAAGCCCTGGGGCCTTGAACCGAAGCGGATTCTTACTGTCTGCACCGAATCCGCCGCAAATAAGTCCAAGTAACGCCGACAGAAGGCCCAATCCATAGATCCGGAGAAGGGTCGGATCCATGAAAGGACAATCAATAAATTGGCAATACAGCCCCGTACCGATCGCTAGTGCAGCAGAGATCGAGGCAGAGACGAACCCGACAAGTGAGCACGTCATTGCCACGGATAGTTTCTGAGGACGATAGCGCACGAATGCTGTCCATCCCCAGACCACCCACGCAGCCTGCCCGCCCAAGACAACTGCAACGAAAATTCGATCAGCTATTGGACCCATTTGGAAAAGTAAGTCCCGACGCCTCGCCGGGACCGCATTCGACCCGCCGAGAATCGTGGATGCAGCGGGCGCCCTCGCCCGCTGCGTCGAAAACTAGACCCGTGCCGGAATTGGCGCTCCCGCTGCGGCCGCTTGCTTGACTCCGTACAGATAATCGCGGTCAATCGTGAACTCCATGCCGCGCAGCACCTCGGGCAATTCCATGCCGTCGCGCGCCGCCACCAGACGCCCCAGCGCCAGCGACAGCGACAGCACCGCGTTCATGCCCAAGTTCGCCTTGCGCTGCATGATCTGGATCTTCTCCTCGGCCGGCGCCTCGGCGGCGATCTTCCCGCGCTTCACTGCCAGGTCCAATTCCATCAGCAACAGCTCGCGGTCAATATCACCCAGCGACCCCAGCGCGGAAATTTTCTGCCCGAGAAAACGCGGCGCGACTACTTCAATGACATTGGCCACCGCATTCAGGCAGCCCTTGCCGCCGTAGCGCTTCGCCCGCATCCACAGCTCGGCCAGTTCGGCATTTTCCTTGGCCACAGCCTCCGCCTTGACGTTGGGGGCAAAGCGGTAGGTCTTCTCTTTTTCGTTATACACAAAATAATTCGGGAACTTCCGGGTCAGCGGGTTGGCCTCGATAATGCTGTCCACCAGGTGGATGGCCTCGTCGGTTCCTGCCGAGGTCCCCAGCGGCGTGGCGGCTGAGAATTTCATGCCGTTGTCCAGCATCACCGTGACCCCGACGGTCGGGATGCCGGCGTTGGTCGGCTCTTCGTGCGCCGCAATATCGGCGATTCTGGAATCGGGATCGAGCTTGCGCGTGGCCTTCACGCCCTTCTTCGCCATCTCCATCAGTTCCACGATCCTGCCGTACTTGACCAGCCTTTCTGTGTTGGCGCCGCCGCCGCACTTCAGCCCGAGCGCGCCTACCGCGAAGGCGATGTCAGCCTCCATCACCTCGTTGGGCGACTTGGACCGGTGCGAGACCACCAACGCCAGATTCATGTCCTTTGCCGTGCGCGTAGCCAAAAGCGTTTCGCTCATCGTGCCGATCTGGTTGGCTTTGATCAGCGCCGTGTTGATCAGCCCCTCTTCGGCGCAGCGGCGGATGGTGGAATCCTTGGTGGTGACCAGGTCGTCGCCAATGATCAGGATCTCGTCGTCGAGCACCTTCATCAACTTCTTCCAGCCCTCGTAATCGTCCTCGGCGAAGGGGTCTTCCAGCGACACGATCGGATACTTCTTCACCCAGGCGGCGTACAACTCCACCAGTTCGTCGGTGGTCATCACCCTGGGATCTTCCGCGCGCCAGAACAGGTATTGCCCGACGGAATCTTTCTCGCCGGTCTTTTCCCGGTAGGCATTGCTCAATTCACTCGCCGCCGGATCGATCGCCAGCACCACATCGCGATCGGGCACGAAGCCGCACTCCTCGATCGCCTGCACTGCCACACGCAACGCCCGTTCCTCCGGCAGGATGTCGCCCGCCTGCTTGGCGTAAGAGGCGACGATTCCGCCCTCCAGCCCGATGCCCACGAAATTCAGCCCTTCCGAGTCCTGGATGATCTGGATGGCGCGGCTCTGCAGCATGTTGGTGACGCGCTGCGCCTCGATGTAGTCGCGCGCCGTCAGCGGCAGGAACATGAATTCCTGGAAGCTGAGGTTTCCGCCCATCTCTTCCGTGTGCCGCCCTCCCATGATCGAGTTCCTGAACTCCCACGGTGCGAACACGATGGTTCCGTCGGCCAACTCGACTTCCTGCAGCCGGTGCAGCCGCAGCTTGCGGCGCAACTCCGACGGCTTGCCCGAACGCCCGTCCGTTGCCGCCGGTTCCGCCGCTTTCACCTCCGCGGCGCGCGCCGCCGCCTCGCGCTCGCGCGCGCGGAACGCTTTGTATTTGCCCGGGTCGGAGAGCAGGAAATCGAACATCGCTACCGCGCCCACGGTGAACAGCAGCCTGCCCGCGTACACCGCGTACCCGCCCAACGAACCGCCGCCCCACAGTCCAAGCGCGACCAATATGAATCCCGGAGGCAGCGTCCACTGGCTCAGCACCAGGCTGGCCTGCGGTCCGGCCGCCGACACCGCCAGGTTCTGCGTCTTGACGCTGGGATGGAAGCTCCCCGCCTCCTTATGCACGCCCTTGAACGTCCCGTAAGGGATTTTGGCGAACATCTCCAGGTACCACATCCAGCGCCCGACCCCGCCCTGGCTCAATTTTTCCTGCGCCGGACCCGCCATCTCCGGCCTGAGATTGTTCGTTCTCACCGCCGCCAGGTAGTGCCCGATCTCGTGGATGGCGATGTTGGTATGCCATGCCGCGTACCATATCGCGGCCGAGATCAGCAATTCCGCGCTCAGGAACATCTGCCGCACCACATCGAAGCGCGACGCCACGCTGGTCGAAATGCTGAGCAGCGATGTCAGGAAGGCCGCGTGAAACGAAACCAGCTTGTGGTTGGCGATGATCCACCCCCGGTCCAGCCGGGGTATTTCTCGCGGTTGGGGAAGGATTCTGCGCAGCACGTTTTTCAAAAAGTCCATGGGCGTTCTCGCAATCCTGGAAACACGACGACCAGGCAAATTAATTCTCGAGTCGAATCCCGAAATAGACCCTTCCCGCTCCGGCATATCAAAGCAGTGGGGTTAGTCGAAAGAAGCCGAAATTATAGCCCCCTTCGCCGGGATTCACTTGTGATGTGAATCACTGTTCGACAGACTTGCCGAGGGACCATTCTGCTGCCGGCATCGGGCGGAGGTGGATCTTGATGCGAACGGCGGCAAATTTCTTCAGCAGCCCTTTCCTGGCGCCTCGGTTTAAACTCTCAGCCAACAACTACCTGGTGTGAGGAGATCCGCGATGCCCTGTGACCCCGAGGTATTGAAGCAGGTTCCACTGTTTTCCGGGCTCGATGACGACGAGATCGCCGTCCTTGCCGGACAAACCGAAATGAAATCGTTCGCTCCCCGCCAGCGGATCTACAAGCTTGGTGACGGCGGTGGACGCGGTTATGTGCTGGTCTCCGGTGGAGTGCGAATCGTTACTATTGACGAGGATCATCAGGAAGTCGTGGTTGACGAGCCTGCCCCCGGAGAATTCTTCGGCTTCGCCTCCATGCTGGAGCAGACGCCTCATCAGACCGAAGCCATCGCCACCGAAGACACGGTCTGCATCGAAGTGGACCGCAACGACATTCTCGTGCTGATCCAGCGCAAGCCTCACGCCGGCATGGACATGCTCGCCGTACTCGGGCATCAGTTCCACGCTTCCCAGCAACTGGTGCGGGTCCGCGCCAATCGCCATCCCAACGAGATCATCGAGGAACAGGCCACGCTCGGCGAGCGCCTCGCCGATGGCGTCGCCTCCTTCGGCGGTTCCTGGAGCTTCATCATCCTTTTCGGAGTCATCCTGACCGTCTACACAATGACCAACGTGCGCCTCCGCGGCGCCGCCTGGGACCCGTATCCGTTCATTCTGCTCAACCTGTTTCTCTCCATGCTGGCTGCCCTCCAGGCGCCGGTCATCATGATGAGCCAGAACCGGCAGGACAAGAAAGACCGCCTGCGCGGCGAACTCGATTACGACGTCAACCGCCGTGCCCATGCCGAAATCCAGGGTCTTGCCCATAAGCTCAATCTGCTGGGCGACCGCCTCGGCGACATCGAGGAGGTTCTCCGGCCAAACCGGTAAACCGCGCGCTTTTTGCAAACGCGCGCAACTACTTGGCATCTAAACTGTTTAGTTATCTTAGAGAATGTTTTATCCGTCGGCGGCGCCGGGCTGCCGGCTGTGAGGAGCTTGTGAGAAATACTTCGGGCTGCACGCGCGCTGTCGCGGTTCTTCTTGTTTTTTTGATCGCTTGTCCGGCATGGATGCTGGCCGGGGTGGGCAACGACCCTGCCCTGCCCGATCCCGGTCTGGCAGCCCCCAGGGATCAGCAGATCCAACTTGGCCAGAGAGCCCTCGCCGAGGTTGCCAGGCAGATGCCGATCCTGCCGGATAACAGCCCGCTCACCCGCTACGTCCAGTCGCTCGGCCATAAGCTGGAATCCGTCATTCCCCAGCAATACAACTGGCCGTATCAGTTCCACGTCGTGCAACAAAAAGACATCAATGCCTTCGCCCTGCCCGGCGGGCCCGTTTTCGTCAATGTCGGCACCATCCAGGCCGCCGCTAACGAAGCCGAGCTTGCGGGCGTGATCGCCCACGAAATGTCGCACGTCTACATGCAGCACTCCATCAAGGGCATGCGCAAGCAGGGCACTACGCAGGCGGCGGGACAAATCCTGGGTGGACTTCTCGGCGCCGTGCTCGGTGGCCCCGCCGGAGCGCTGGCCAATATGGGCGCCCAACTCGGCGCCGGCGTCATCAGCATGAAGTACTCGCGCGCCGATGAAGCCCAGGCCGACGCGATCGGCGCCATCATCATGTACAAAGCCGGTTACAATCCCATCCGGCTGGCGCAGTTCTTCCTGAGGCTGGAGCAGAAGGCAAGAAGCGGCGGGCCGCAGTTCCTCAGCGACCACCCCGATCCCGGCAATCGCGTCCAGGCGGTGCAGGACGAAATCAGGAATTGGCCCTCGCGCCAGTATCACGACAGCAGCTCCCAGTTCGCGCAGGCCAAGCAGGAAGCGAACAGCATTCGCGCCTATACTTCGCAGCAGATTCACCAGATGGCGCAGAGCGGCCAGATCCACGACGTCAGCGGCCCCGGCCGCGCGCAGGCGGAACCCATCCCCGGCGGAAATGCTGCTTCCGGCCAGGTCATGCCCAGCGGGGACTTTCAGCGCTTCCAGGGACTGTTCTCCCTGGAATATCCCAGCAACTGGCAGCCCATGCAGGACCAGCAGTCCGGCTCAGTCACTTTCGCGCCGCAGGCCGGCGTTGCACAAAACGGAATTACTTATGGCTTAGTTGTTTCACCGTTCCAGCCGCAGAACGCCAGTAACCTCGACGATGCTACGCAGCAGTTGATCTCCGGTCTCCAGCAGCAGAATCCGGGGATGCGCCAGGCCGGCGAAATTCAGAAAATCCGCGTCAATGGCGTATTGGGCCGCTCGGTGGACTTGCTCGGGCAATCGCCGCTCGCCGGTCGCGATGGGCAGCCGCTCCAGGAGCGCGATTGGCTGGTCACGCTGCCCGCCGACAACGGCGCCAATGTTTCGCTGATCTTTGTCGCTCCGGAGAATGACTTCGCCCGCCTGCGCCCAACCTTCGAGCAGATGCTGAAGACGTTTCGGCTGAAGCAGTAGTCTTCAGGCGTCGGTCTCCAGTCGTCAGGAACGGCAAGAAATCCCGGCGAGCTAACCGGGCTTTTGTATTCGTGAAGAATGATCACTGAAGGCTGAAACTGAAACTGAAACTGAAACTGTCCTAACCCTTCTTGAGCTCGATCAGCACCTGCTTCGCCACATCCTTCAGCGTCTCGAACACGCCGACGCCCTGGAACGCCACTGCCTCAAACACCGGTTCGGAGCGCTTCGCCAGTTCTTTTTTCAAACTCTCCACCGGCAGGGCCTTGGGCAGGTCGCGCTTGTTCAACTGGAGCACGTATGGGATCTTGGTGAAGTCGTACCCGTGCTCCTTCATGTTGTCGCGCAGATTCTCCAGCGCTTCCACGTTGGCGTCCATGCGCTCATCCTGGGAGTCGGCGACGAACACCACGCCATCCACTCCGCGCAGGATCAGCTTGCGGCTGGCGTCATAGAACACCTGTCCCGGTACGGTGTAGAGGTGGAACCGGGTCTTGAAGCCGCGCACCGTCCCCAGGTCCAGCGGCAGGAAGTCGAAAAACAGGGTGCGGTCGGTTTCTGTCGCCAGCGAGATCATCTTGCCCTTCTGTTTTTCGGAGGTCTTGTCGAAGATGAACTGCAGGTTGGTGGTCTTGCCGCCCAGACCGGCGCCGTAATAGACGATCTTGCAGTTGATCTCGCGCGCTGCGAAATTGATGAAACTCAAGACGGTCCTCAAGTCCGGCGCGTCGCGGAGCCGTGGCGGCCCGCGACGCACCGCAAATTCCTACCCACTCCACGCCTGGGGAAAACTGTTTATATCACAGCAGCAGTAGCGTGCAAGATACTCAAGGGGTCGGACGCGGCGGAGGCAACGGGTAATATCCCTGCCTCGCCGTGACCCTCAATCCCGGCTGGTCCACCCTGACCTCGACATCCCGGTACTTGCTCGAGGGCGTGGCCCGCGTCGTGTAGCCGATGGTGTACTGGTTGCGGGCTTCTTCCGTCAGGCGGCTGTAGGCCTGTTCGATGGCGGACGCGCCGAACTCGCTGAACACCGCGCCGCCGGTTGCGGATGCGTATTTCGGCAAGACGTCGCCGTAGCCCATCTTCGGAATGTGAATGCGCTGCGCCTGCCCGTAGCCCGGAATCGCCGCGCCCCCCACACCCACCGCGTACACCGAAATCTGATTCGTCAGCAGGACCTTCAGCACTTCGCCGTAACTCGCCGACGAGCGGTACTCCGTTCCGTCACTGACCACGAAAATCACCTTGCGCCGCGTCGGGCTCCCCCGCGCCAGGTCCAGCGCCGCCTGCAGCACGGCGTCGTTCAACACCTTGGCTTCACGCTGCCCGGTATAGCTGGGCGTCGGGTTCTGCCCGGGATCAATCGGCCTGCCGTTCACCGAAGGCGGATAGCCAAACGGGCCGCCCACCACCGGCGCCCCACCCGTACGCGCCGTCGCTTTCTTGCGGATCCTGTCCATCGCCTGGCTGACCTTGTTGCCGCTTGTGGGCGTGAACTCCTGGACCTTCTGCACCGTGGTCCCAAACGTGTACAGTCCGACCTCATCGAACTGACCGAACGCGCCCACCAGCGCCGGCAGCGAATCGCGCACCTTGCGGAATTCCACCTCCGGGATGCCGAGGTCAATCACCACCGCCGCGGTCAGCGGAAACGGATCGCTGGTGAAGAACGTCATCCTCTGCTCCACCCCATCTTCCAGCACGTGAAAATTCTGCCGCGACAATCCTTCCACCAGGTGTCCCGACCCGTCCTTCACCGTTACCGGCACGACCACGAAGTTCACGTTCTTGGTCAGGGTGAACAGTTCGTCGCGGCCGCTGCCGGGGCTCAGCCCTGCGCCGCCCGGAGGCACGGCGGTGGTTTCCGGCGGCGGCGGCGGCGTCACGGTTTCGTTGGCCGCGGGAAATTTCTCCACCGGACGGCTGGCCGACGGCGCATCGGGAATGTTCGACTGGCCGTTGGGAGGCGTGCCTGGCGGTTGCTGTGCCAGGGCAAGACCGGACGCCAGCGCCAGCAGCAGCGCCGGCACAGCCGTCCCACGCGTCTTGTTGCGACGTTTCGCTTCCTTCATCATCTTATTTCCCATGCTGGCAGCAACATTCTTGTCCAGCGCCACTCTAATCATAGGGAGCACTGGTTTAGAATAAACCCAAGCGAGCCGGAAAGGCTCAGAGAAGTGTATGGCCCACTGCTTCCCGAAAAATGCAGTTCTGATTGCGGTCCTGTTCGGCGTGGCCGCAACTGCGCTCGCCCAGGAATCGTCTCCCCAGCGCGAGACTGATGACAGCGTCCAGACGTTCAAGGTGGACGTGAACGTCGTCAACGTGTATTTCAACGTCAAGGACAAGCACGGCCTGCTGATCTCCAGCCTTGCCAAGGACCAGTTCGAAATCTACGAGGACGGCAAGCCGCAGACCATCAAGTATTTTTCCGCCGAATCCAATCAGCCCCTCACCCTCGGCATGCTCATTGACAGCAGCGTGAGCCAGGAGCGCGTGCTCCCCATCGAGAAGGAAGTGGGATCGGCCTTCCTGCGCGAAGTCCTGCGCGCCAAGGACCTGGCGTTCGTCATCGGCTTCGACGTGAACGTTGACCTGCTGCAGGATTTCACCAACGACCCGCGCGACCTGCGCGCCGGCATGAATCGCGCGCGCATCAACGGCGGCGGTGGCGGAGGAGGCCTGCCCGGCCTGGGCGGCGGTCCCATCCCCATCAGCAACCCAAAGGGTACCTTGCTCTACGACGCCGTCTATCTTGCCTCCAATGAAAAGCTGGCGAGCGAGGTCGGCCGCAAAGCCATGATTCTGCTCACCGACGGCGAGGACCAGGGCAGCCGCTTGAAGATCCGCGACGCCATCGAGGCTGCCCAGAGGGCCGACGCCATGGTGTATGTGCTGCTCATCGCCGACCGCGGCTTCTACGGCGGGTTTGGCTACTCCGGCGACCGGGACATGAAGAAGCTCTGCCAGGAGACCGGCGGGCGCGTCATCGAGGTCGGGAACAAGCAGGACAAGCTCAAGCAGGCCTTCGACCAGGTGGCGGCCGAACTCCGCAGCCAGTACAGCATCGGCTACACGCCCACCAACAACAAGCGCGACGGCACCTATCGCAAGGTGGAAGTGAAGGCCAAGGGCGGCGACTACCGCGTGCAGGCGCGCGCCGGCTATTACGCGCCTTCGTCCCGGGATCGCGCCGGCGGCGAACCATAGGTTTGGACCGCCAGTCCCGTTTCGGTCCTGCCTTTCCGGCCGGGCAAGCAGTCCAGCGCGCCGGCTGTGGGCGATTGTGCGACCATACGGTGATTGATCCGAAGTACCGCCATGTTCATCCTCGCAAAGGAGACCCGCTATGATCACTCGCGTTGTCGAGATCAAAACGAAGCCCGGCAAGGCCAAGGAACTTTGCCGCAAGCTGCACAATGACGTGCTTGGCATCCTGCAGTCCCATCCCGGCTTTGTTGACGAAATCGTCCTCATCGCCGACCACGACGCCGACCAGGTGCTCGCCATGAGCTTTTGGAAAACCAAGGCTGATGCAGAGAACTTTCACCACCTGGAGTTCAAGCGCATCAGTGAGATGATCCAGCACCTGGCGCACACCGCGGCCGAGGTGCACCTCTATGACGTCGAGACCTCGACCGTGCACCACGTCGCCAAGGGAAAGGCCATGCCCGCGGCGTGACCTTATAACCACGGATCGCCGCGGATTTCACGGATAAGAACACAACGCGGAGATCGAGTGTGATTTCCGCGTCATTTTTTTGCCTGTTCTTGCTCTTTGCCGCATGTCCGTGGGCATCCGTTGTCGATGACTACCGCAGTACCGCCGCGATGTCCCCGCGCTTGAGGACTTCGGCGACCCGCGCGAAATCCGGAGCGAGGCTGCGATCGTGCTCCAAAGGCGGGCAGACGGCGCGAATCGCTGCCATGGCCTGCTGCGCGCGCTTGCCGGGCTTGAGGGGCGCCAGAAAGTCCAACGCCTGCGCCGCGGCGATGCCTTCGATGGCGAGCACGTGGAGCGCATTGGCAAGAATCTTCTTTAACTTGATGGCCCCGGTCATTCCCATGGAAACGTAATCTTCCTTGTTGCCCGAGGTGGTGATGGAATCCACCGAGGCGGGGTGCGCCAGCACCTTGTTCTCGCTGACCAGGGCCGCGGCGGTGACCTGCGCCATCATGAATCCCGAGTTCAGTCCTGCGCCGTTAGCCAGAAACGGCGGAAGCCCCTCGTTGAGCGAGGGGTTCACCAGGCGCTCGATGCGGCGCTCGGAAATTCCGGCGAGCGCGCTGAGCGCGATGGCGAGAAAGTCGAGCGTGAAGGCCACCGGTTCGCCGTGGAAGTTCCCGCCGGAGAGAATGTCGCCGTGCGGGTCCTCGGATTGCCGCGCACCGACCTGCTTGGGCGCAACGAAGACCAGCGGGTTGTCCACCGCGGAGTTCATCTCGATTTCCAGCACTTGCGCGCAGTAGTTGAGCGCGTCGTATACGGCGCCGTGCACCTGCGGCATGCAGCGCAGCGAATAGGCATCCTGCACGCGCCCGCACTCGCGGTGCGACTCGCGGATGGCGCTGCCTTCCAGCATGCGGCGCAGATTGGCGGCGCTGCGCATCTGTCCGGTATACGGACGAACGTGCTGGATGCGCTCGTCGAAGGCAACGTCGGTGCCGCGCAGCGCGTCGGCCGACATGGCGCCGATCACGTCGGCGGAATCCACCAGGGCCCGCGCCGTCAGCAGAGCCAGCGCACCCACCGCGACCATTGCCTGGGTGCCGTTGATCAGAGAGATGGCTTCTTTGGCTTCCAGCTTCAGCGGCTTGATGTCGGCGCGCTTGAGAGCCTCTCTGCCGGGATGGCGGCGGGCGTGAGGATCGCCGAGGCGCCGCGGCCGCCGCGATTTCGGGTCGGCGTGCCAGGCTTCGCCTTCTCCGATCAGCACCAGCGAGAGGTGCGCCAAGGGCGCCAGGTCGCCGCTGGCGCCCACGCTGCCTTGCGACGGAACCACGGGATGTACGCCGCGGTTGAGCATCTCGCAGAGCGTGTCGATCACCTCGGTGCGAACCCCGGAATATCCCTTGGCGAGGGAATTGGCGCGCAGCAGCATCATGGCGCGCACTTCCGCCTCGCTGAGCGGCTCGCCGACTCCGGCCGCGTGCGAGCGCAGCAGGTTGACCTGCAATTCGCGGATTTGTTCGGGCGCAATGCGGACGTCCGAGAGTTTGCCGACGCCGGTGGTGACCGCATAGGCGACTTCGTTCCGTTCGACAATGTCGTCCACCACGCGGCGCGCCGCCTGCACGCGCAGACGGGCGTCCGGGTCGAGCAGCACGGGACGCCGCTCGTACACCGCTTCGCGCAGTTCGTCGAGCGTGAGTTCGGAGCCGTTGATGTGGAGCGCTTTCATGTTCAGCAATTAGCAATTGGCAATTAGCGATTAGCGATTAGAGCTGTTTTGATTTCGACCTGCAACCTATTCGGCTAACCGCTAATTGCTAATCGCTGGCCTTCACCGCCCGCTTGAATGCTGTCAGGTACCTTTCCGGCAGCGGGCGCTTGTTCAGCTTCGCGTCGGTGACGATGTGCGTCGTTTCGCCTTCCGCCAGCACCGTGCCGTCGTTCTTGCGGACCGCTTCGTACGCGAAGTGAATCAGCGACTCGCGCGCGTTCTTCAGGTGCGTGCGGATGGTGATCTCATCATCGTACCGCGCCGGCGCCCGGAAGCGGCAGCGCGCGTCCACCACGGCGATGAAGCACTGGTCCTGGCGTTCCATTTCCTTGTAGGTGAAGCCGAGTTGGCGCAGCAGTTCCACGCGGCCGACTTCAAACCAGATGAAGTAGTTCGAGTGATAGACCACGCCCATCTGGTCGGTCTCGGCGTAACGGACGCGGACTGTGGTTTCGTTCGTCATCCTCGGATATTCGTCATCCTGGGATATTGTCATTCCGAGCGCAGCGAGGAATCCGTTGTTCATCAACGGCGAAAAGCAGATTCCTCGCTGCGCTCGGAATGACAATAACTAAGACCAGCTTTTCCACTTCGGCTTCCGCTTCTCCAGGAAGCTGGTTACTCCTTCGCGAAAATCTTCAGTGGTGCGAATGCGGGCGTTGTCCTCGACCGCCTGCGCGATCTGATCGTCAAGCGAGCGCGCGAGAAATCCGTTGATCAGTTTCTTGGTCAGGCGCACCGACGACGGAGAATTCTCCAGCAACTGCGCCGCCAACTCGCGGGCGCGCGGCATGAGGCGGTCGGGAGCAACGACCTCGTTCACCAGTCCGTAGCGATGCGCCTCGGCGGCGTCGAAGAGGCGTCCGGTGAGCAGCAGGTCGCGCGCGATCTTGTGGCCGACTTGCCAGACGAGAATGGAGGACACGATCGCCGGAACAAACCCGATCTTAACCTCGGTGTAGCCGAACTTCGCTTCCGGCACGGCAAGCGTGAAGTCGCACATGGTGGCTATGCCCGTTCCGCCGGCGATGGCCGCGCCGTTCACGGCGGCGATTGTGGGGAGAGGAAATTCGTAAATGCGGCGGAAGATCTGCGCCATGCGCGCGGAATCTTCGAGATTTTCTTCGTGCGTCTTGCCCAGCAGCGCCTTGAGTTCGTCCAGGTCCAGACCAGCGCAGAAGGCCTTGCCCGCTCCTGTGATGATGAGCACCTGCGCAGGGGAGCGTTCCACCTCGTCAAGCGCGGACATGAGCTCCGCAAGCAATTCGAAGCTGACCGCGTTGCGCTTCTCGGGCCGATTCAGGGTGATGAGCGCGACGCGGTCTTCGTGGGCGAGCGTGAGGGTATTGAAAGGCATAAGAACGCCAAGGATTGCACGGATTCAGCCGGATAAGACCAAACAAGATAAACCATCGGGCAAATCCGTGGAAATCCGTGAGAATCCGTAGCTAGCTTTTGTGCTTCGCGGCAATGTCGGCGTTTATGCGGATCACATTGTCGAGTGGCTTGCGGATAGGCACGTCGGCGCCGCGTTGCGCCAGTGCTCCCAAGACTTTTTCGGTCGGAATGTTGCCGACGAGTTCGTCCTGCGCGAAGGGACAGCCGCCGAGGCCGCCGATGGCGGAATCGAAGCGCCGAATGCCGGCGTCATACGCGGCAAGAATCTTGTCCACCGCTTCGGCGGGACGGCTGTGCAGGTGGACGCCGATGTCGAGGTAGTCGTACTGGGCAAGCACGGCGGTAACCAGCGCGCGAATCTGCTCGGGCGTGGCCCGGCCCACAGTGTCGGCAAGCGAAATGGAACGCGCGCTTGTCTTTTCGATCAGGTCCACGGCCTCCAGCACTTCGTCGGCGCTCCACGGGTCGTTATACGGATTGCCGAACGCCATCGAGACGTACACCACCACATCGAGACCGGCGCTATCGGCCTTCTGCTTGATGTTCTCCAGCGTGTCGTAAGCGTCTTCCAGCGTCTGGTTCTGATTTTTCTGCAGGAACGTGGGTGAGACCGAATATGGAAAACCGAGGGTGTGTACGGCCTGGGTGGCGACGGCACGGTCGGCGCCTTTTTCGTTGACCACGATGCCGATGATCTCGACGTCGTCGGGCGGATCAATCTGCTTCAGCACCTCTTCCGAATCGGCCATCTGCGGCACCGCCTTGGACGAGACGAACGATACGGCGTCAATGTGCTTGAACCCGGCGCCGATCAGCGCGCGCAGGTAGGCGGCCTTGACCTCGGTGGGGATCTGGCCCTTGAGGCCTTGCCAGGCGTCGCGGGGACATTCGATTAATTTGACGGGTACAGTCATGTCTCACACGGCTCTGCCCAAGCCCGGAGGGCGATTGAAGGCAGCCCAGCGATTCATCGCTGGGTGCAGATGCAACAGTCGCGAACGAGTCCGGCAGGACGATTGAGAACTCATCCGAACACGTCGTTGGGATCAAAATCGATTCCGCTCTTCTTTAGGAATTGAAGCAGTTCTTCCTCAAAGGTGCGTTTTGCATGGTGTTCCTTTTGGTTGCAAATGTAACGCACGACAGCATCCTTGTGGGACGCGCTCACGCTCAACGCAGCGTAGCCTTCCTGCCAGGCAAAGCGGCGTGGAACATTCTCGTTGCACCACTTAGAGGAGCCGCCCTTGATCAGTTGTACGGCTTTGGCCAAAGGCATCGTGGCAGGAATCGCCAGTAATGCGTGGGCATGGTCGTACGTACCGCCGACGGCCACCGCCGTGAAACCATTTTTTCGGGCGATTCCGCCCATGAACGCCCATAAGCAGGGCTGAGTATCTTCCGGGATGAGCTTCTGCCGTCCCTTGGTGCTGAAGATCACGTGCACGCGATTATTGACGAGAGCATGCGGCATTGTTCTTCGACCGTCCTGCCGGACAGACCGGGTTTTGGGATGCGCGTACCCAGCGATAAATCGCTGGGCTGCCATCAAGCGTCCCTGGGGGGACGCGCGATCAAGCTCCGGCTCCCGCCGTACGGACACCGCTGCCCAAGCAGTTTTTGGGAAGAGCTCTTTTCCGTAAGCGTCGTGGCTCACGTTTGCAGCACTCCCACTTTGAACTCCGGCACGTCCGGGTTCAGCGCGGCGGCTTCCAGGGCGCGGGTGATGGCGTCGCGCGTCTCCAGCGGGTCAATAATTTTGTCGATCCACAGTCGCGCGGCGCCGTAGCGCGGGTCGGTCTGCTCGTCGTAGGTCTTCTTCACCGAGTCGGACAGCTCTTTCTTTTCCTCGTCGCTCAGCTTCTTGCCGCCGCGTTCCAGTTGCTTGATCTTGATCTCCACCAGCGTGCCCGCCGCCGAATCGCCGCTCATGACGGCATAGCGCGCCGTCGGCCAGGCGAAAAGGAAGCGCGGATCGTAGGCCTTGCCGCACATCGCATAATGCCCCGCGCCGAAGGACCCCCCGATGATCACGGTAATTTTCGGGACCACGGAATTCGACACGGCATTCACCATCTTCGCGCCTGCCTTGATGATCCCGCTCCACTCGGCGTCGCGCCCGACCATGAAGCCGTTGACGTCGTGCAGGAAGACGAGCGGCACCAGGTTCTGGTTGCAGTCCATGATGAAGCGCGCGGCCTTTTCCGCCGACTCGGTGTAGATGACGCCGCCGAACTCGATGCGCTTGTGCCCCGACTCATCGGTCTGCTGCTGGTGCTGTTTCTGGTTGGCGACGATGCCGACGGCGAAGCCGCCAATGCGCGCGTAGCCGCAGATCACGGTCTTGCCGTACTCGGCCTTGTACTCGTCGAAACGGCTGCCGTCCACGATGCGCGCGACGATCTCCTTCATGTCGTAGGGGCACGCAGGATCGGATTCGTAGATCCCGTAAATTTCCTCGGCGGCGTAAAGCGGCGCCTCCGGCTTCTTGCGATCGTACGGAGAGAGGCGGCGGTAGCCCATCTTCTCCACCAGTGAGCGGATGCGCGCCAGGCAGGCTTCGTCGTTGGGCTCGTGGTAATCAATGGTGCCGCTGATCGCCGCGTGCATGGCGGCGCCGCCGAGTTCTTCCGCCGAATACTTCGCCCCGATTGCCGCCTGAACCAGCGCGGGCCCGGCGAGGAAGAGTCCGCTGCCGTCGGTCATCAGGACGCTGTCACACATCACCGGCAGGTAGCCGCCGCCGGCGACGCACATGCCCATGATGGCCGCGATCTGCGGAATGCCCATGGCGGTCATCACGGCGTTGTTGCGGAAGACGCGGCCGAAATCGTCGGTGTCGGGGAAAACGTCCTCCTGCAATGGAAGGAAGACGCCGGCGGAGTCCACCAGGTAGATGGTCGGGATGCGGTTATCAATCGCGATGTTCTGCGCGCGGATGACCTTTTTCGAGGTCATGGGGAAGAACGCGCCCGCTTTCACGGTGGCATCGTTGACGATCAGCATTACGAGCCGGCTGTGAATGCGGCCGAGGCCGGTGACGACGCCCGCCGCCGGCGCGCCGCCCCACTCTTCGTACATGCCGAAGGCGGTGTAAGCGCCGATCTCAAAGAACTCGCTGCCGGAATCGAGCAGCATGGCAAGACGTTCGCGCGCGGTGAGGCGGCCCTTTTTGTGCTGCGCCTCAATGGCATTCGCGCCGCCTCCTTGGCGGATTTTTTCTTCCTCGTTGTGGATACTGGCGACCAGGTCGGCCATGGCGCGCATGTTTTTCTCGAAGCGCGCCGAAGTGGCGTCGACGTGGGACTCGATGACGCTGTAAGCGGCCGAAGATGCGCTCTGTTGGGTACGGTCTG
>DASWAR010000193.1:0-3209 GCA_036391015.1 Terriglobales bacterium | reverse complement strand
TCTGCTGCCCTGGCCGATGGCGGTCGGGATTTTCTTCCTCACGTTGCTGATGTGCGTTGGCGCAGCGCTGGTTTCGATCAACAAAGTGACCCGGCTCGATCCGGCCATGGTGTTCAAAGGCTGAGCGCAGGAGAAAGCATGGAACCGATCATTTCAGTTCGCGGACTGAGCAAGACCTACACCGAGGGCGCCGCCACCGTTCCGGCGCTTCGGGAAGTCGACCTTGACGTTTACCCGGGAGAGCTGGTGCTCCTGATGGGCCCGTCGGGCAGCGGCAAGACCACGCTGCTTTCCATCATGGGATGCATCCTGACCCCGAGTTCGGGCAGCGTTCGCATCGCCGGCAGGGAGGTTACCCGATTGGGCGAAAAAGAACTGCCGCGGGTCCGCCTGCAGCACATCGGTTTTGTTTTTCAGGGGTTCAATCTCTTTCCGACTCTGACCGCCGGGGAGAACGTGGAGTTAATGCTCGATCTCAACGGTATTCACGGCACGCCGGCGAAGATGCGAGCGCGCGAGTTGCTGCTTCAGGTTGGGCTCAGTGACAAGTACGACACGTTTCCCTCCGATCTCAGCGGTGGACAGAAGCAGCGAGTCGCGATCGCGCGGGCGCTGGCCGGGGATCCGGACATCATTCTCGCCGACGAGCCCACGGCAGCGCTGGATTCGCATACCGGACGCGCGGTTATGCAGATGATGCGCCAGCTCGCCCATGACCGTGGCCGGGCAGTCGTCATCGTTACTCACGATTCCCGGGTGCTGGAGTTCGCTGACCGAACGGTGACCATCGAAGATGGACGGATTGCCACCCGGAAGCACGCGGAACCAGACATGTCCGGTGCGCTGCTCCGCCACGCGGCGGAGTCGGAGGCCGGTTTGAACATCGCGTAGTGGGACGTAGGAAGTTGGAGGCGGTTATGAATAAGAGACTTTTCCTTCTGGTAGCCATCGTTGCTGTTGCACTCGTCTCGGTGAGCTTGATATGGGCCCGTTCACACGGCCGTGTGGCTTCGCCGCCCACCGTCCGGCCGCAGAGTGACTCGGCCAGGCTGGTCGCCGGGCCGGGCCGGGTCGAGCCCTCCTCGGAAGACATCAAGCTGGGATCGGAGTTAAGCGGCAAGCTGAAGTCGGTGAACGTCGAGGAAGGTGATGCGATCAAGCGCGGGCAGGTGCTCGCGGTTCTCGACAATGCCGATTACCGAGCGCAGGTGATGGCGGCCGAAGCCGATGTCGCAGCCAAAGACGCCGACTTGCGCAAGGTGTTGAACGGGGCTCGCAACCAGGAGCGCTCCGAGGCATGGTCTTCGGCGCGGGCGGCGGAAGCCGTCATGAACAACGCGCAAGCCGAGATGGTACGCCGCCAAAAACTGTGGGCGGCAGGCGTGATCTCGCGCGAAGAACTGGATCGCTATACGCGCGAGTACGACGTGGCCAGGGCAAAGTACCAGGAAGCGCTGGAGCGGCACTCGCTGGTGGACGACCGGGCGCGGGAGGAAGATCGTTCCCTTGCCCAGGCCAACCTGGCACTGGCGCGAGCGCGCCTGGAAGAGGCTCGGGCACGATATGCCAAGACCTTTATCGTTTCACCCATCGGCGGGACGGTGCTGCGCAAGCATCATCGCAACGGCGAAAGCGTTTCCAACTCTTCGACCGCGCCTGACCCCATCCTCACCGTCGGAGACAAGGACGTCCTGCGCGTCCGCGTTGACGTGGATGAGACGGAGGTGAGCAAGGTGCGCGTCGGCCAAAAGGCCTACGTCACCGCCGATGCCTTCCCCGGCCAGAAATTCTGGGGACGCGTGGTTCGTGTCGGGGAGCAGCTTGGGCGCAAGAACATCCGCACCGATGAACCTGCCGAGCGGGTGGATACGAAAATCCTGGAAACGCTGCTGGAACTTGATCACGGCGCGCAATTGCCAGTGGGCTTGCGCGTGGATGCGTTCATTGTCGGTGACAATGCGGCGGTCGCTTCGGCGAAATAGCAGGAAGTCGGCGTATAATTCGCGTCCCAACCTATTTCAGCCGCACTGTTTTCAGCCGAGCGAAGACGGCATGTTGGTAGTCTATGAGCAGACAGCAATTGAGGGCGCGACTCGCCAACGGCTCGGCGTGGAGGGAAGGAGAGAGGCATGCTCCCCAAGAAACAGAACAAGGCTTACAACGATTTTTACGATTCGGCGCGCCATAATGAATTTTTGGAACCCAGGACAACGGTTTTAATCCACTTGGCTACTGCGATGGCCGTTGGTTGCTACCCTTGAATGGAGCATTACTTTGGCGTGGCCAAAGAACAGGCCATTACGGATGATGAGTTAGGTGCGGTGCAGTCTATCGTCATGGCTGTCGCCTCCGGCAGAATTCGGGCACAGTTTCGGGAGGCTCGCATTCGAAGCAAGAAAAAAGCAAGCGAAAAGCCGGGGGGCAATGCTTAGGGGCGGCAGAATGGTCGTGCGCTCGAAGCCCGGGCCCGGCGCTCGAAACTGAAACTGAAACTCGAATGATCAAATCCGTCCGAGGAACCCGCGACCTGCTCCCGCCGGAAACGGCGCTGTGGAATTTTGTCGAGGCCGCCGCGCGCGACGTCTTCCACACTTACAACTTCCAGGAAATTCGCACCCCCATCCTCGAGGACCTGTCGCTGTTCCAGCGCTCGGTCGGCGAAGAGACTGACATCGTCTCCAAAGAGATGTTCGCCTGGCAGGATCGCGGCCGGGCGGAGAGCGATAAGGGCCAGTGGCTGGCGCTTCGTCCCGAGAACACGGCCGGCGTCGTCCGCGCTTACATCGAGCACAAATTGTGGGAACGTCCCGGGGTGCAAAAGCTGTTCTACATTGGACCGCAATTCCGCCGCGAGCGCCCGCAGAAGGGCCGCTACCGCCAGTTCTACCAGATTGGCGCCGAGGCCATCGGGCCGCCCGCCGCGGGCAGCGAATCGCCCGCGCGCGACGCTGAAATCCTCGAGATGCTCGCCACGTTTCTCGACCGCCTCGGCATCCAGGGTTGGACACTGCAACTGAATACCGTCGGCTGCGCCAACGACCGCCCCCGCTACCACCAAGCCCTGCGCGCCGCGCTTTCACCTGTGGTCGCGAAAATGTGCGCCGACTGCCA
The DNA here is from genome assembly GCA_036391015.1 of Terriglobales bacterium. Taxonomy (GTDB): domain Bacteria; phylum Acidobacteriota; class Terriglobia; order Terriglobales; family Acidobacteriaceae; genus JAIQGF01. The sequence goes on along the minus strand of DASWAR010000193.1, from coordinate 98 downwards.
GCGCCGCGCCGAGACCAATCCGCTGCGCGTGCTCGACTGCAAGGTGCCCCAGGACCAGCCGATCATCGAGGGGCTGCCGAAGATCGCCGACTACCTCG
>DASWAR010000192.1:0-4711 GCA_036391015.1 Terriglobales bacterium | reverse complement strand
CTGGCATTTCGCTCCACGACCTCGGTTTGGAATAGCGAACGGGCGACAGCCGCCTCACGTGCGAACCGTTTCTTTGTCCGGCGGCGTTAGCCGCTGAGGGGCGCAGTCGCAGGTGAAACCGACTTTTTCCGCAGCCTCCTGGGGGGCAATCGAGCCGGCTGCAAAGAGTCAGGCGCAATGCCTATTTTTTTGTGGTCGATAAAGTTGTATAACCAATTGCCAGAGAGGTGAAGGGTGGTACCGGAATTGGCAACGACTCCGGCTGACGGCGTGCAACCGCAACCTGCGGTACCGGCTCCGATCTTTCGCCGCATAGAAGCGCCTGCCACTCCAAACGAGACCGTGGGCATGCCAGACGTTCCTCGACTCGACACCAAAGCTGCCCTGGACCTGGCGGTTGAGGAAGCTGCCCGCATCACCGGCGCAGACGGGGTGGCGATTGCCATTGGCAATGGATCGGCAATGTGCTGCTGCGCCAGTGCAGGCAATGCTCCGGATGTGGGAGTGCTGCTGGGCCCCGATTCCGGTTTTTCCGGAATTTGTCTGCGCACCGCCGAATTGGTGCAGTGCGACGATACCGCCACCGATCCTCGCGTCGATCCCTTGGCAAGCCGCCGAATAAATCTGCGATCGGTGCTGATCGTGCCGGTGATTGTGGACGGGCGTCTGCAAGCAATCTTGGAAGTTGTGTCGTCGAAGCCGCACGCGTTTCAGGCGCAGCACCGCGAGGAATTGTCCCGTATGGCGCAAGGCATTGCGACACTGCTTAGCGATGCCAACCGAAAGGGCCCAAAATCCTCGACAGAAGAACATCAGGTCAGTTCAAGAAACGCCGAAGCTGCCGTCAAGCGCGTCAAGGCCTCGGCCCCCACTCCTCCAAGCAGCACCGTCTCTCATCTCAGTCAAGGTCGTAAGCAGGCAAGTGCTCTGACCGCATCCAGCGTTCTGAGAGCAGTGCGGTCGTACGACGGCCTTCCTTCACCGGCCGTGTGGCGCTCACTTTCTGCCACAACGAAGGCTGGCATCGGCCTTGCTTTCGTGTTTGTACTTGCACTTGGCTGGTACCTGGTCGGCGTGCGTCACACTTCAACGCCGGCGGGTACCGGTTCGGCGCCAGCCATGAAGTCGAGCACAGCACCGTCCGCAACTCCGGAGCACAGGACAGAACCGGCTGCAGCCTTGCCCGAAATCACCGTTGAGCAGAACTCTCTTTCTGTGGCTGGTCCGGAAGGAGCGCCCAAGGTTAGCGGCTCCGCCCCGCAACTGACGCCGGGCCAACTGGTGCGCAAGGTTGAACCGGCCTATCCAGCGTCCGCCCGCGCCCGGGGCATCAGCGGCTCGGTAGTGCTCACTGCCCTCGTGACCAAGGACGGAAGAGTGGCGAATGTGCAGTTCGTGAGGGGGCCAGAGGCATTGGCTTCGCCGGCGATCGATGCCGTGCGGCAGTGGGTCTATGAACCGTACCGGCTGGGCGGCGAGCCGGTCGCGGTGGAAACCATGATCGTCATCAGGTTTACACCCCACGAGCAACCCTGAGCAGAAGCGCTGAAGCAGAATCCGGTGCGTCTGGGCGGCAGTCGTGTTGCGCGCAAACCGGCGGTCATTTTCACTTTTTCAGCCATATCTCTACGCGCCGATTCTTCTGTCTGCCTTCCGCCGTGTCGTTGGAGGCGACCGGGAGGTAGTCGCCAAAGCCTTTGACCAGACCCGGCTTCAAGCCACGCTGCTTGAACTCGTCCGCCACTGCATACGCCCGCGCCTGCGAGAGGTCTACGTTCAATTGCGGATTCCCCGTGCTGTCGGCGAACCCGAATAGCAGGATGTTGTTGCCGCCGTAGCCCAGGTCGCCCATGAAGTCCACAACCCGGTTAATGTCCGTGATTGCCTTGTTATCGAGCACGGCGCCCCCGGGGAGAAAGCGGAAATCCAGCGATAAGCGCCCGGCGCCTCGCGTCAACCGGTTGTATTCGGGGGGAGCGTTTTCCTGCGTGGTTGCCTTCTCCTCGGCGACTACATTCTGGGGAACGAATCCGGCAGCCGCGACCACTTCCTGGCCGCGGTTCGATGCTGCGTACTCTAAGAAGCGCCGCACGTAGGGGTTGGTGGGACTTGCGGGAGTATAGAGATACAAACGCCGCGTAAGCGGGTAATCCTCGGTCGCTATGGTCATGCGGTTGGGCAGCAGAGCCACAGTGCCGCGTTCCGATACGGGGACCGCCCGTGCACTACCGACGAAACCGGAGCCCACGAATCCGATGCCCATGCGATCGGCGGCCACCGCAGTGGCGACGGACGCCATGTCCTTTGTCCGTTTGACACTAGGCGCCACAGTTCCGCCGCCGAGCACCAGAGACCTGAATCCATCTTCGGTCGCCGAGTTCGCGAACGGAGCATAGAGCACGATGATTCCCTTTGTGTTGCTCACCTGCGACCAGTCGGTAATTGCAACCGAGAAGATTCCGGCCAGTTGCTCCGTGGTGAGGAAAGCAACGGGATTGGCACTATTCACCAGGATGGCAATGCCATCCTGGGCCAGCACGTGCTCGTTGGAGGAAGAGGTCATGTCGCCCATGAAGGGAAGCTTCGTGATCTCTTCCTGGTTGATGCGGCGCGCCGACATGCCAATGTCGCAGGAGCCATCCGCCAAGCGATCAAAGGCAACCCAATTTGCTCGACCGTCAATTTCAATGGCCGAAGGTGACGTGGCTCCGGGAAGGATACCCTGCACCGTTTCTACCCCGGAGGCCGAGCCCGGCACGACTTTGACCTGGGTCGCGCCCATTTGCTGCAGGAACGCCTGCGCCAGTGACGGCGCCAGTTTCACGCCAATAGTGTTAGCGCCGGCGAGGCACAGCATCGATTTGGGTGTGCTGGCTGCACCGCTGCGGCGAGCGGCGGGACGCGACTTCATGTAGAGGCCGAACCCCGCAAGCGCCAGCGCAACCACCACCGCCAGGACCAAGAACCTAGTTACCGTTGTAGGCGGCTGAGCCTGCCCCGCAGCCTGCGTCATGTTGGACCTCCCTTTGAAAAGTGAACAACTTTCTGGCTCGCCTCGGTCGTGCGGCGCAGCGTTGCGCGTCGAGCGCGTGCCGCCGCATCAGCCATGTGGGATCAGCGTTGCGACCATGCCGGAGTCGGCACGATCGGCCTGGTCTCGGCCACGTCCGGCGGCCACACGACCTTGTATTGCTGGTCTTGGACCTGCGTGACCAGCAGCGGGTGCGCGTTCTTACCTTGGCCGTCGAACTTGATGGGCCCAAAGATGGTCTGGGGCATGTTGGTGTTGCGGATCGCGTCACGGATCGCGGTTGGAGAAGCCGCCTTGCTGCGCTTCATGGCATCGGCCGCCACCAGGAGAGCCGCATAGGCCTCGGCGGCGTGATAGGCCGGGTGCGTTGTCGTCAGCTGGTAGTACTTCCTGTCGAATTCCTGCGAGCCCGGCCACTTCGCTGGTGGCAGCCACTGTGCCACCGAGAAGGTGTAGTTCGCGTATTTCCCCGCGCCTTTGTCGGTGGGGAACTCGGGCACCGCAAAGCCCGTGCCAGCCGAAGTGTAGTACGTGGAGTTGAGCTGCACCTGCGCCGCCTGACGCATCAGGGCGCTGGCATCGAACAAATAGGAGGCAAAGTAGATGACCTCGGGATTGCGCGCCTTCACCCGCCGTAACAGGGCCTCGTAGCCGGGTGACTTGGCCTGGTAACCTTCCTCCGCCACCACATTCAGGCCGGCGGCCTTAGCCGCGTCAGCCATGGACTTGCGGTTCGCCTGGCCGAAGTTGGTGTTCTCGTAAACGATCGCCAGCGTCTTCGGATCGCCATTGTTTTTCAGAAAATCAAGCGTGGCGGCGGCAAAGGCGCCCGAACCCGCGCAGATCCGGAACACCCAAGGCGAGTTGGCCTGCATGATGTTGTCGGCCACGGCCGTGGGAATGATCAGTGGCACCTGCTTCGCTGTCACCACGGGCACGATGGCCCGCGTGCTCTCACTGGAGTAGGCGCCCAGGAGCAGGGCCACATGGTCGTCATCCACCAGCTTGGAGACGCCCCGCACCGCCCGGTCAGGCTTACTCTGGTCGTCGTAATAGACAAGTTCAATCTTCCTGCCATTCACGCCGCCCGTGGAGTTAATGTCATTCACGGCGATCGTATACCCCGCCTTGTGGGCCTGCCCGAAAGCGGTGTTGCTGCCCGTCAATGAAGTGATCACGCCGAACTTGATCGGTTCGCTGACATTGGAGCTGGATTCGCTGCACGCGATCAGCAATAAGAGACTGGCGAGCACGCCGGCAACGCCGACAAACAGTTTGAGATTTCGCGAATTCATTGTGGTTTGATCGCGGATTCTACCACTCTTGAGAGTCGCGGATGACGTCTTTTGGAAGCAATTTGGAACCGAGCGCCGTCCGCAGAGGGCACGGTTCCGAATGGATCGTCGCTAGCCTTGATCGGAAATGCCTCGGGGCAAAGACCGTGGCCAAGGACGGGAACTCGATCCGAGGTATTTTCGATAAGACCTCATGCGTTTCTGACGCACCACCAAGCATGAAAAATAGAGTTCTGCGGGCTAGCCGCCGGGAGATGGGTCAGTCTGTGATACAAGCCTCCATGGTTGGCGATTGCTTGAAGGTCGGCAGTCTATGTGAGGACGCAGATCCCGCCGATAAGACAGACCCGCGCTGGTAAAGGTACCACCGTTTGTCGCACCCGGA
>DASWAR010000191.1:0-31873 GCA_036391015.1 Terriglobales bacterium | reverse complement strand
GCTTTGCTTGCTCCACTCTTCGCCCTGGCGCAGGATCTCGACATCGGCCGGCGGCGAAAAATTCTTCCACAGCAGGAAATGGAGCGACCTCTCCTGCGCGAAGGCCGGGGCCTTCCCCAATACTCCGGCGCCCACCACGGACGCTCCCGCCATGCCGGCGATCTTGACGAAGTCGCGGCGCGTGATTCCTCGTTTGCTGGATGCTTTTTTCTTGGCCATCACATTCCTCCTGGAAAGCCCAAGGAGCCCCTTGATCTGCACAAACTAATGCACATGAGACGAAGTTGTTGGCCGAATCCCTGCGAAAGCCCACACGCCTGGAAGGCGTTCTGTGCGGCATGGTATATGCTGTTCGCAAGCGGCTTGTCAATCGAAACTACAAAGTCAACCCCCAAAGATGCGAATGGGCGCGGGTTTTAGCGAACCGCTTCGCGAGCACGGGTGGCGAGCAATCCGCCAACCGATTACCGATAACCGGCGACCTTTTCTGTGGCACAATCCGCCTCCATGTCCCTGATCGACGCCTTCGAGAAGTCGGCCACCGCGGCTGCCGCGACCGTGGAACGTGTCGCCCGCACACCCGATCAGATTGCCGCCGCCGTCGCCCGCGTCGCGCCCGCCGGGCCCCTGGCCGTTGCCGCACCTCTTTATTTGCCTACCGAACTGTTCGACGCCTGCCGCCGTCTTCCCGGCGCGTTTGACGCTCGCAGCCGCAAGGCAATGGACGATTGCGTGGTCGGCATCACCGACGCCTTCGCCGGCGTGGCGCACAGCGGCTCGATTTGCGTCTGCATTGATCACGATTATGCCGGCTTCGTCAGCCTGCTCTCCCGTTTTCATGTTGCCGTGCTGCCCGCCGAGAACATCGTCGAGCGTCCCGCCGACCTGTTCCGCCCCGACCGCCTGAACGGCGATGGTCTGCGGCGCAACTTCGTCTTTATCACCGGGCCCAGCGCCACCGCCGACATGGGACCGCTGGTGCGCGGGGTTCACGGCCCGCATCGCCTGCACGTCATCGTGGTATAGCCATGGCCACACCTGCACCAGCACCGGAGTCGCCGCGCGCCGTCGCCAACAAGAGCTCCAAGCGCACGCTGCTCGCCGCCATCCGCATGGCGCTGCGCATCGAGAGCCCCGCGGTTCGCCGCAATACCCAGACTTTCAATCGCAACCGCTATGCGGCCACCAGCGCTCTGCCTGACTACGACCAACTCAAGGACCGCACCCGCGCCATCAAGGAACGCGCCATCGCCGGCCTGCCGGAGTTGCTCGCAACCCTGGAAGCCAGCGTCAAGCGCAACGGCGGACACTTCTATCTGGCCAGGGATGCGCACGACGCCACCGGTTACATCGCCGGCGTCTGCACCCGCGCCGGAGCCCGCCTGGTGGTGAAAGGGAAGAGCATGACCTCGGAAGAGGTCGGACTGAACCACGTGCTGCAGGCGCAGGGAATTGAAGTCGCCGAGACCGATCTCGCCGAATTCATCCTGCAGGTTGCCGACGAGCAGCCCTCGCACATCATCGCCCCCGCCATTCACTACAGCCGCGAACGGATCACGGCGCTATTCAAGAGCCGCTTTAAGACTGATCTTCCGCTTGATACAGGAGAAGAACTTACACGCTTCGCCCGCGAGCACTTGCGGCAGAAATTCCTGGCCGCCGATGCCGGCATTTCCGGCGCTAACCTGATCGCCGCCGACTCCGGATCTATCGCCCTGGTGGAGAGCGAGGGAAATATCCGCATGACGACGCTGCTCCCGCCGCTGCACATCGCCATCGCCGGCGTGGAAAAGGTGCTGCCGTCGCGGGCCGACTTCGCGCCCTTCCTCGAGCTGCTCGCCGCCAGCGCCACCGGCCAGAAGCTGTCGTCTTACACCAGCATCATCACTCCCCCGTTGCACGCCGCGCCCGTGCTCACCAATAGCGACACTGCGCCGCGCCGCGAATTCCATCTCGTTCTGGTGGACAACGGCCGGATGAGCATGCGCCAGGACCCCGTGCTTCACGAAGCGCTGTACTGCATCCGCTGCAGCGCCTGTCTGAACTCGTGCGCCAATTTCCAGACCGTCGGCGGCCACGCCTTCGGCGGTGAGACCTACTCCGGCGGCATCGGTGGCTCCTGGGAAGCCGGCACCCGCACGCTCGAAGCTGCCCGCTTCAGCGAACTCTGCACCGGCTGTTCGCGCTGCGTTACGCAATGTCCCATTCGCATTGACGTTCCGTTTCTCAACTCGACGTTGCGGCAACGGCTCAATCAACGCGACGCCGGCAAAATTTCCCAACTGTTCTCCAGCGCGCTGGCGGACGACGGCGAAGTCGCACCCCTGCAGAAACTCTTTTTCGGACGCTACGACGCCTTCGGCCGATGGGGCTCGCTGCTGGCGCCGCTGTCAAACTGGATGAACGCCATCCCCGGCGTCCGATTGCTGATGGAAAAATTCGTAGGTCTTGATCGCCGCGGTGAGCTGCCGCCGTTTGCCAAGCCAACCCTGGTGGAAGCGGCGAAGAATCGCGTGGCTCGGGTTTCGGACCCGCAAGCGAAAGCTGTCATTTTTGCCGACATCTTCACCAACTACGGCTCGCCCTCGCGCGGCTTGGCGACGCTAAGGGTGTTCCAATCGCTCGGCATTGACGTCGTGGTCAGCGACACCTGTGCCGACGGCCGTGCCGCCCTCTCCCAGGGACTGATCTCCACCGCCGCCGGCCAGGCGCGTCATACCGCCGAACTGCTGCGCAACTACATTGAAGACGGCCGCGACGTGGTCCTCATCGAGCCCAGCGTGCTGGCGATGTTCCGCCTCGACTACCGCCGCCTGCTGACCGGTGCCGAAGGCCAGCTTTTGTTCGAGCGTCTCCGCGACCACAGCTTCGACGCCGTCGAGTACCTTTGGGCGTTCATGCAGGGAACCGGCCTGGACGCGGCGAAACTGTTCCCGGCCTCGCGCCACCCGCTCGGCAAGCGCCTCTTCTATCACAGCCATTGCCAGCAGAAGACCGTCGGCAGCGCGCCTGCCACCGAGGCCCTGCTGCGAGCCGCCGGTTTTGACGTCGCCACCTCCAGCGTCGAGTGCTGCGGCATGGCCGGCAGCTTCGGATACAAGAAGGAGTATTACGATCTCAGCATGGCCGTAGGCCAGGACCTGTTCCAGCAGGTGGCCGAAGCCGAGTCCGACGGGCCGCGCGTGCTGGTGGCCACCGGAACCTCGTGCCACGAGCAACTCGCATCAGGGCTCAAACGCCGGGTGTTTTATCCGACGGAACTCCTCGCGGCCCTGCGGCCGCAGCTTGACGGCTGAAATCAGTGCCGAAACGGTAACCGAGATTTGAAAACCGCCAATGGCCCTCCAAACGCTTGCGGCTTTCCCGTCCCCGGACTATCATGCGCCACTGCACCTGTTTCGCGGCCCACTTTCGTTGTGTTTACTTCCAAATCTACAGGAGAGGGAATCGTGAGCACTCACCACATTCGATCACTCTGCGTTGCTGTTGCCAGTTGCATTCTCTTCACCGCTAGCTTCGTTTCCACGGCGTGGAGCCAGACGGAAATTAAGGTTGGCGTCATTCTGCCGACGACCGGACGCGAAGCCAAGCCGGGCCAGTTCCAGAAGGAAGGCATTGAACTCGCCATCAAGCAGATCAATGACCAGGGCGGGGTCATGGTGAAGAGCCTCAAGAAAAAAGTGCCCATCAAGGAAGTGTTCTACGACGACGGTTCCGACCAGGGAAAATCCACCTCGCTGGTGGAGCGCGCCATGAGTTCCGATGGCGTGACTGCCGTGATCGGCGGTTATTCCACCGTGCTCGGCCAAGCCGAATCGGTCATGCCCGACCGTTACAAGACGCCCTGGATCACTCCTGGCGCCGCCGCCTCCACCATCTTCGCCAAGGGCTACCAGTACACCTTCGGCACGCTCAGCCCGGTGGACTCGCTCGGCGTGACCACCGGCGAATATCTCGGCTCCGTGGTGGATTCCGGCAAGCTGAAAAAGGGCCTCAAAATCGCTATGGCGGTGGAAAACACCGATCACGGCCTTGACTACGTCAAGGGCATCAAGGAATGGGTGGACAAACACCCTGGCTACTTCACGATCGTGTTCAACGAGAACTTCGACCTCGGCTCGCCCGACTTCTCCGCCCTCCTGCAGAAGGTGAAGAACTCCCACGCCGACATCTTCCTGTCCGATGCCCACCTGCAGGACTACATCACCATGCAGCGCCAGTACCTGCAAAACGGCATGTACCACCAGATGGTCAGCTACGGCGCCCGCGGTCCGGAGTCCGACGCTCGCAAAGCCATTGGCGACGGCATCAACTACATCTTTGCCGGCGTCTGGTGGTCGTTGGATCTGCCCTATCCGCAGGTGAAAAAGTTCATCGCGGATTACAAGCAGTTCACCGGCCGCAACCCTGATTCCTGGTATGCAGCCCCCGCCTACGACGCCGTGCGCATTTTGGTGGCCGCCATCGAGAAGGCCGGCTCGCTCAACAAGGACGCCATTCGCAACCAGCTCAAGACCGCGCAGCTCAAGGACTCACTGCTGCCCGGACAAGTGCTGAAGTTTGGCACCAATGGCCAGGCCAATCTGCCCTTCGTCATCGTGCAGACCAAGCCGGGTGGCAAGGCGGACATCGTATATCCCAAAGACGCGGCAACCGGCGACACCATAGCGCCCATGCCGAAGAGATGACAATCGCATGACCTCGGTGGATTTTGCCAACCTGCTGGTGGCCGCGGTGCTGCTGGCGGGCATCTACGCCGTGATGTCGGTCGGGATGACCGTCATCTACGGCGTGATGAAGATCGTGAACCTCGCTCATGCGGGGTTCATGATGTTGGGCGCCTATTTCGCGATGGAGTTGTTTGACCGTTTCCACCTCGATCCCATCCTGGCGGCGCTGGCCGTGTTTCCCATCATGGTGATCGTGGGCATCTTCGTTCACTGGCTGCTGGTGCGCTGGCTGCCGCGTTCCGACCAGCCGACCCTGGCCTCGCTGCTGCTTATGTTTGGCCTCTGGCTCGTGCTCCAGAACCTCGGCTACCTGATTTGGGGCAATACCGACCGGTCCATCTTTACTCCCCGCACGCTCGATGTGATCCACCTCGGCCCCATCATTATTCCTACCATCCGCCTTTTCGTCTTCGGCGCCGCCGCCGGGTGTGTGCTTCTGCTGGAAGCGCTGCTCAACTGGACATGGTTCGGCCGCGCACTCCGGGCGCTGGTTCAGAATCGCTACGCCGGGCAGATTGTCGGGGTGAACGACCAGAAGGTCGCGGGCTTGACGTTTGGTATTGGCATCGGCTTTGCCGGACTTGCCGGCGCGCTGCTCGCCAGTTTGTATTCCTTCAATCCCGACTTCGGCCGGCCCTTCCTGATCCGCGCCTTCGTCATCATCGTTCTCGGCGGGCTGGAATCGGTTTCCGGCGTCGCCATTGGCGCACTCGTGCTGGCTCTGGTCGAAAGTCTCAGCATCATCTGGCTTCCTGCCGGCTACCAGCTTGCGATTTCTTTCGGCCTGCTGGTGGTCGTGCTGATCGTCCTTCCCGGAGGCATTGCCAGTCTGCTCGGGAGAATCCGGCGGCTCGCATGAAACCACCACGGCGCCTGTGGCAACTACTGCCGCCGTTATTGCTCCTCGCCGTCCTGGCGCTTCTTCCTGCCTTCGGACTTCAGGCCAACGCCGTCCGTCTCCTGTTCATTACGTTCGTCTGGGTCACAGCCAGTGTCGCGTGGAATCTCCTCGGCGGTTATACCGGGCAGGTCTCGTTTGGCTTCGCGGTGTTCTACGGCATCGGCTCCTACACCGCGGCCATCTTGATCGATGCCGTCTATCTGCACCCGTACGTCGCTTTTCTTTGCGCGGGTGTTACCGCCGCGATCGCCTCCGTGCTGATCGGGTTGCCGACATTCCGCCTTCGCGGCCCCTATTTCGCCATTGCTACTATCGGGGTCAGCGAAACCGTGCGGGTGGTGGCCACCAACGTCGGATTTACCGGCGGCGCCAGCGGCTACCGGATTTCCGAACTCCGCCCCTTCAACCAGGCCGAGCATTACTACTCGGCGCTGGTCCTGGCCGCCGCCGCGGTCGCCATCTCGTACTTTATCGCCAATACCAAGTTCGGACTTGGCCTGGGCGCCATCAAGGATGATGAGGACGCCGCCGCCGATTCCGGGGTCAATCCTTTCACTTACAAACTTAAGGCCCACGCCGTCGCCGCCGCCCTCACCGGCATGGCCGGCGGCGTGTTTGCCCGCTATGCCGCGTTCATTCATCCCAACGGCGTCTTCGGTTTTCATACCAGCGTTCAGATCCTGCTCATGCCCGTCATCGGCGGGCTGGGCACGGTGTGGGGGCCGGTCATCGGCGGCGGTGTCATCGGTATCATTGAGGAAGAAATCGTGGCTTATTTTCCCCAGGCTCACCTGCTCATCTATGGAGGGCTGCTGATCGTGATCGTGCTGGTCGAGCCGGGCGGAATTCTGGGCGCGCTGCGCAATCTCATTCGCAGGATCAGGAGGATCCGTGACCGCCGAGCAGACAAACGGGCTGCCAATACTCCAGGTAAATCATCTGACGAAGTTCTTTGGGGGGTTGGCAGCGGTCCGGGACGTTAGTTTTGAAGTCCGCCGCGGACAGATCTTCGGCTTCATCGGCCCCAACGGCGCCGGCAAGACCACGCTCTTCAACATGATCGCCGGCACGTACAAGCCGACGTCCGGCCAGGTGCTGTGCCGCGGCAGGGACGTGACCGGGCTGCGCTCGTTCCGTCTGGTGCAGGTAGGCATTGCGCGAACCCACCAGATCGTGCGCCCGTTCCGAACCATGACGGTGCTGCAAAACGTGCAGGTCGGCGCTTATTTCGGCCGTCAATCCGCCGACCATAAACTCCCGCCCGAAGTCGCCATGGAAGTCCTGCGCTCTGTCGGCCTGCATGATCAGGCCGAAACTCCGGCTTACGTGCTCTCGGTCGGCAACCAGAAAAAGCTCGAGGTGGCGCGCGCCCTCGCCACCAGGCCCGAAATCCTTCTCTGCGACGAAATCTGCGGCGGCCTCACCCACGCCGAGACCGCCGCCATGCTCGACCTGCTTCGCCAGATTCGCGCCGGCGGAACCACCATCATGTATGTCGAGCACGACGTCAAAGCCATTACCGCCGTGTGCGACCGCATTCTCGTCCTCAATTACGGCGAGAAACTTGCCGAAGGCACGGCCGAGCAGATCCAACTCGATCCCGCTGTGATCGAAGCCTATCTCGGCGTCGCCCCGAAAGGTTGGGATAATGCCTGACGCCCCGGCCAACGATGTCCTGCTTTCGGTCGAGCACCTCGCGGCTGGCTACGGCGCGGTGCAGGTTTTGTGGGACGTTTCCTTGTCCGTGCCCCGCGGCCAGATCGTCACCATGATCGGCTCCAATGGCGCCGGCAAGACCACTACCTTGAACACGTTGATCGGCGTCCTGAAGATCAAGAGCGGCCGCATTGTTTTCAAAGGTGAGGACATTACCGCCCTGCCGCCGCACGAGCGCGTCAAGCGCCACATCAGCCTGGTCCCCGAAGGCCGCCAGCTTTGGCCGCGCATGACGGTGGAAGACAACCTTCTCATGGGCGCCTTTCCGCCCAATCTGCGCCGCGGCGCCCGCAAGGGCCTGACCCGCGTTTACGATCTCTTCCCCCGCCTCAAGGAGCGGCGCACGCAATTGGCCGGCACTCTCTCCGGCGGCGAACAGCAGATGTGCGCTGTCGGCCGCGGCCTCATGGCTGAACCCGAACTGCTGATGCTCGACGAGCCCTCGCTCGGCCTCGCTCCCAAGCTGGTGGACGAAATCTTCGGCCACGTTGAGCAGATCAGCAAGGAGGGCGTCACCATTCTCCTGGTTGCCCAGAATGTCAGTTACGCGCTGCAGATGTCGGAAACGGCCTACCTCATGGAGACCGGTCGTATCACGTTGTCCGGCAGCAGCAAGTCGATGATCAACAACAAGTACATTCGCGAAGCCTACGTGGGGAAGAGCTAGCGCGCCGCTCCTGCGGACGATCTGGTGATCGCAACGCAAGTGGGTGCCCGCCACTTGTTCGAGACGGACATGGCAGCCCGCGCATCCAATCCAAGCAAATGGACTTCCGTGAACATGCCGGCGTCACCGGCGGGGCACTGCAGCGCTGGTTCATCGCCCAACTGCAGGACTCGGCCGCGGTGGCATGTCTATGGCTGGTCGGACTGCTGATCATCCGCGTTCCCGGGGCGCCGCTGTGGGCGGTGCTGGCCGCTATCCTGCAGTTTATTCCTCATTTTGGGCCGGTCATGGCGCTGGCTGGACCGGCGGTGGCGGCTGTGGTCAGTGGCGGCTTCATGCGCCTGATGTATGTGTTCATCCTCTACGCCGTCGTCGCCGTGACCGATGGCCTTGTGCTGCAGCCCTACCTGATGCGGCGCACCGCCAAAGTGCCGATCTGGGCTTCCATCCTGGCGCCCATCGTCCTGGGAATGATCTTCAGCTTCTGGGGCGTGTTGCTGGCCGCGCCGCTGCTGGCAGTCCTGTACGCGTACCGGTCTCGGCACAAGCAAAGAGCCGGCCAACCCGAAGTTGAGATTTTGCCGCCGCTGCGGTGATACGGCCTACGGGCTGCCAACTACCTGATTCAGCCTTTTCCAGCGTGCTATAATCCTCGACTGCTGCAGTGTTTTTGGGCGTCCTAGTGCGCCGGGGCACGCTTGTGCCCACTTCTTTTTTCATCGAGGTCTCTCATGTCTGGCCATTCAAAATGGGCCACCATCAAGCACAAGAAGGGTGCGCTGGATGCCAAGCGCGGCAAGATTTTCACCCGTCTGATCCGCGAAATTGCCATGGCGGCGAAGTCGGGCGGCGATCCCGACAAGAATCCGCGCCTGCGCAAGGCCATCCTCGACGCCAAAAACGAAAACATGCCGGCGGACAACATCAAGCGCGCCATTCAGCGCGGCACCGGCGAGTTACCCGGCGTCACCTACGAAGAATTCAACCTGGAAGGTTACGGCCCCGGCGGGGTTGCCGTGTTGTTGGATCTCTCCACCGATAACCGCAACCGCACAGTCAGCGAGATCCGGCATGCCTTCGGCAAGCACGGCGGCAACCTCGGAGAAGCCGGGTCGGTGTCATGGATGTTCCACAAGAAGGGCGATATCGTGGTGCCCAAACCGGCGGCCAAAGAAGACGACCTGATGAACATCGTGCTGGAAGCCGGCGGCGAGGACCTGAAGGACGACGGCGAGACCTGGGAGATCATCACCGATCCGCACGCCTTCGACGCGGTGCTGGAGGCGTTGAAGAAGGCGAACATCACTCCGACCGCATCGGAAATTGCCATGATCCCGCAGAACTACATCAAACTCGAAGGCTCGCAGGCCACCACCATGATCCGCCTGGTGGAAGCCATGGAAGAGATCGACGACGTGCAGCACGTCTGGTCGAATTTCGATGTCGACCTGAAGCAGTTGGAGGAAGTGGCGAGTTAGTTTCGAGTGTCAGCGGAGTTGAGAGGTTGCAGCCCGGCCGCCGTCGGCCGGGTTTCCGTTTGTAAGCTCCCACCGTCCCGTGGACGCATAACCGTCAATCGGCAATCGACATTCGAAAATCGACAATTCCTTTCATTCCCTGTTACATTCCTCACACTCGGGAAGGGCACATGAAAAAACTGATCGTGGTGGTGCTGCTGAGCGCGGCGGCCGTGGCGCAGGACAATCCCTTGCGCCAGCCGGTGTGGGAACTTGGCCCATGGTTTGGCGGAGGCACCGGGCTCGGCCACGCCTCGGAATTCAAGTTCATCAACGGCGGTCTGCGCATCGGACGTGTACTCACCGGCGAATTGGGCAGCGGGCGCATGCGCGGCACCTTTGAATGGGCCGCCGACATCATGCCGGTTTACGAAGTCCGTCAATCGGCGCTCTACACCTCCGGGCCGCAGCAGTGGATCTACAGCTTCGCCGCCAACCCGGTGGTGCTGAAATACAACTGGACCGGCGGCAACCGGGTGGTGCCTTACCTGGCGGCGGAAGGCGGTTTGCTTTTCAGCACCACGGAAATACCGCCGGGGGACACCTCGCGGGTGAATTTCATGCCCGGCGGCGCCTTCGGCTTTTACTTCCTGCGCAGCAACCGGCAGGCGGTGGACTTGTCGGTGCACATCACCCATATCTCGAATGCCAGCCTCGCCGACCACAACCCGGGAATCAACGCGACCCTGCAGTTCCGCGTGGGATACACCTGGTTCAAGTAGCGGCGGGCGATTTCCGGCGCGGCGGCGCCTCAGCGCGTCTGCTGCCAAACACTTTCTGAAATTTCAACACTGGTGTGAATAAGCGTGTGCAAATCACCCGCTTTAAACTCGCAAGTCAAGGATTGACGCTTCGTTTAGCAAACTGCACACGTTATGGGCGAGGAAAAAATTTGTTTGCCATCGCTGACCAGCTAATTGCTAATCGCCGCTTTCCTGCTACGCTGGCGCGGTGAAGACCCGCATTGACAGGCTCCTGGTGGAGCGCGGCCTCGCGCCCTCGCGGGAACGCGCGCAAGCATTGATCCTTGCGGGCAAGGTGCTTGCCAACCAGCAAAAGGTGGAGAAGCCGGGAACCACGGTTAACGCGGATGCTGTCATCCGCCTGCTGGGCGAAGACATGCGCTACGTCAGCCGTGGCGGGCTCAAGCTGGAGCGTGCCCTCGACCACTGGCACATTGATGTTCGCGGCCGCATCTGCATGGACATCGGCGCCTCCACCGGCGGATTCACCGATTGCCTGCTGCAACACGACGCCGCGCGCGTCATCGCCGTGGATACCGGCTACGGCCAGATTGACCTCCGCTTGCGCACCGATCCCCGCGTACGCCTGCTGGAAAAGACCAACGCTCGCTACCTGCGGCGCGAGGACGTGGCAGAAGCGGTGGAGTTCGTCGTTATGGATGTTTCGTTTATCTCCGCCACCCTGGTGCTGCCGGCGGTCATCGCAGCCGCCGGTGACAAGCTCGGCGGCATCGTGGTGCTGGTGAAACCGCAGTTTGAGGTCGGCAGGGAACGGGTCGGAAAGGGCGGCATCGTGCGCGACCCGGTGGCGCAGCAAGCCGCGGCAGATAGAGTATGCAAGGCTCTGGTGGACCTGGGCTGGCGCGTCACCGGCGTGATCGAGTCGCCCATTCTGGGCGCTCAGGGCAACCGCGAATTCCTCCTCTACGCCGAACGCTAGCCCGTTTCCTCCGCCAGCCTGTACAATCCCCGATTGCGCCATGAAGACTGCCGCCATCGTTGCCAAGCCGGAGAAACCGGAACTCGAACAACTGGTTCCGAAGGTACTGCGCTGGTTCCAGGAGCACGGCTACGAGCGCGTTTGGCTCGACCGCGAAAGCGCGGCATACCTGCCGGAAGCCGAGTCGGTGGAACGCTCCGAACTCGCCGGGAAGAAACCCGAATTCGTCCTTGTCCTCGGTGGCGACGGCACCTTGCTTTCGGCGGCGCGTGCGGTTGCGCCCGCCAACATCCCCATCCTCGGCGTCAATCTCGGGTCGCTCGGGTTTCTCACCGAGGTCCCGCTCGATGAGCTTTGGGAAACTCTGGAAGCCGTTGACCAGCACCGCTGTGCCCACGAAACCCGCAACATGCTCAATTGCCGGCTGATGCGCGACGGGAAAGTGGTGGCGAACTACGACTCCCTCAACGACGCCGTGGTGAACAAGAGCGCCATCTCGCGGCTGGTGAGCTTCGAGCTCTACCTCGATACCGTCTTCGTGTCCAATTACAAGGCCGACGGCGTCATCATTTCCACTCCCACCGGCTCCACCGCCTACGCGCTGGCTGCCGGGGGACCCATCCTCATGCCATCGGTGGACGCCATGGTGATCGTGCCCGTCTGCCCGCATTCGCTCACCCACCGGCCGCTGGTGGTGAAGGACACGGTCGAGATCGAGATCGTCGTCAAGAGCGCAGGCGAGGAGGCGTACCTCAGCATTGACGGCCAGGTGGGCGTACCGCTTTCTGACGACGACCGCATCTCCTGTCGCAGGTCGGCGTACCATGCCACCCTGCTGCGCATGCGCAAGACCTTTTTCGACGTGCTGCGGAACAAGTTGAAAATGGGCATACGGTGACAAGTTTGAAAATTAATCCTTCTATGAAAGAAGAACCGAAATGACCTGGAACCTAAAACCCAAGACCTAAGACCTTTCATTCCTCAACAACTCCTCAACCGTTTCCCGCTTCCGGACCACGCGCGCCTTCTTCCCCTCCACCAGCACCTCCGCCGCGCGCGGCCGCGTGTTGTAGTTCGAACTGATGGACATTCCGTACGCCCCGGTGTCGAGGATCGCCAGCAACCCGCCTTCCTCCACCGGCGGCAGGGCGCGGTCGCGGGCGAAGAAATCGCCGGTCTCGCAGATCGGCCCGACCACGTCCACAATGTCGCGCTCTTCCACTCGGGTGCGCTCCACCGGAACAATCTCGTGGTGAGCGCCGTAGAGCGCGGGGCGGATCAAGTCATTCATCGCGCCGTCCACCACCACGAATGACTTTCCATTGTTCGATTTGCGGTAGAGCACGCGCACCACCAGCGCGCCCGCCGGACCCACGATCGAACGCCCCGGCTCCAGCAACAGATGCACTCCCGACCGGCGCAGCGGACGCGTCACCGCCCTGGCGAGGTCGCGCGCATGCGCGGCGAATTCCGGCAATTCCTGCGCGTCGTAGCGAATGCCCAGTCCGCCGCCGGCATCCACGTAGCGGATGCGATGGCCGTCGCTCTTCAGCTCGCGCACCAGTTCGGCGACGCGCTCCATCGCCGCCCCGAACGGTTCCACGCTGGTGATCTGCGACCCGATATGCACGCTGACGCCCGCCACCTCCAGCCATTTTTCCCGCGCGGCCCGCTCGTAGAGGCGCCGCGCGGAATCAATCGGCACCCCGAACTTGTGTTGATGCAGCCCGGTGGCGATGTAGGGATGGGTTTCCGCGGGGACGTCGGGATTGACCCGAAATGCTAGCCGCGCCGTCTTCTTAAGGCGCGCGGAACGTTGGGCCAGCGCGGCCATCTCGCTTTCGCTTTCCACGTTGAACATCAGGATGCCGGCGCGCAGCGCGGCGTCCATTTCCTCCGCCGCCTTTCCCACCCCCGAGAACACCACGCGCCTGGCCGCTGTTCTGGCGGCGCACAGCACGCGCAACAACTCGCCGCCTGAGACCACGTCGAACCCGCAGCGCAGCCCGGCCAGCATCTTCAGCAGCGCCAGGTTGGAATTCGCCTTGACGGAATAGCAGACGGTGTGCGGAAACCCGCGGAACGCGCGGTCGAAGGTGCGGTAACGGTCGCGGACGGTCGTCGCCGAATAAACGTACAGCGGCGTACCGTGCTTCAGCGCCAGTTCGGTCAGCGGCGCGCGCTCGCAGTGCAGGACGCCGTGGTGATACACGAATGCGGGTGGTCGCCCCTCGGGCACGGCGCTCTTGCTCATTTCTTTTTGCCGGGCTTTCCCAGGACTTTGAGCACGACCACGGTCTGGTCGTCGTACGGACTCTCGCCCGCCGTGAAGTCGCCCACGGCTGCGAAGATTGCGGTCACGATGTCGTCGGCACGGCGGTCGCAGTTGGCCTCAATCACCTTCACCAGCCGTGTCCCTCCGAACATGTCGCCTTCGCGGTTCTGCGCGTCGAGCACGCCGTCGCTGAAGAAGACGAACACATCGCCGGGATGTGCTTGGTACGTGACCTCGTCGTACTCGGGGTTGTCGAACAGGCCCAGCGGTAGACCCACGCTTTCCACCTGCTCGACGTGGCGGTTACGGCAGAACAAGGGCCGCGGCAGGCCGGAGTTGGCCACGCGCAGCAGCTTGCGCTGATCGTCCCACACCGCATACGCCACCGAGATGTACTGGCCTTCGATGCGGCGCGACGCCAGCGACTGGTTCAGCAGCGACAGCATCTCGGCTGCGCCCGGCCGCGAGCTGGCGTGCGACCGCAGAAACCCGCTGGCTAGCGCGGCATATAAGGCGGCAGGCGCGCCCTTACCGCTGACATCGCCAATCGCGATGCCGAGATTCGGTTTGCGGTCATCGCCGCGCTCGCGGTCCGGCGCGCGCCGCTCGTATTGCAGGAAGTCGAACAGGTCGCCGCCGATCTCGCGCGCGGGAATGAACTTCGCCGCCAGCTCCGCATTCCCGATTACCGGACAGCAGTGCGGCAGCAGCCGGAACTGGAGTTCGTGGGCCAGTGCCATGTCCTTTTGCAGCCTGCGTTCCTGGCGCGCCACGTGCTCGTAGAGCCGCGCATTCTCGATCGCGATCGCCACCTGCGCCGCCAGCGTCGTCATGGTGCGCACGTGGTCGTCGGTGAAATAGCCGCGCCGGGTGTGCTCGATGTCCAGCACCCCGATCACCTTGTCCTTATAGATCAGCGGCACGCACAGCTCCGAGCGCGTCTCCGGGTTGGTGTTGATATAGCGCGGGTCCTTGCCGACGTCGCTCACCAGCACCGGCTCCTTGTGCCGCGCTGCATAGCCGACCAGGCCCTGGCCGATGGGAATGTCGTGCTTGATCTGCACCGTCTCGTTGAAGCGCAGCGAGAACCGGTGCTCCAGAATTGCGCGCGCCGGGTCCACCAGCAGCACGCTGAACATCTGGTAATCAATCAGCCGCGTCACCGCTTCACCCACCCGCTGCAACAGCGCGTCGAGATCGAGTATGGACGTCAGGTCGCGGCTGATTTCATTCAGCACCGCCAGGGTCTTCGCCTGCCGCGACGTGCGCGTGTACAGCCGGGCGTTTTCGATGCCGATCGCGATCCTGGACGCGATCAGCGACAGCAGCCGCTGGTGGTCTTCCGTGAAATACCCCGGCTGCGTCGCCTCGATGTCAATCACTCCGATGACGCGGTTCTTGATGATCAGCGGCACCGCCAGCTCGGAGCGCACCTGGGGTAGCGTCTCGATGTAGTGCTGCGCCTTCAGAACGTCGTTGACCAGCACCGCTTCCCGCCGCTGCGCCGCCTGGCCGGTGACGCCTTCGCCCACCTTGATCCGGCATCGCTCCATGACCTCGGGCGGGAGGCCGATGGAGAAACGAATCCGCAACTCCTGCGTTTTTTCATTGAGCAGCATGATGGCGAAATGCTCGTACTCAATGACGCGCCGCACCAGTTCCGCAACCCGCCGCAGGATGGTGTTGAGGTCGAGCGTGGTATTCACCACGTCGGCCACTTCCAGCAGCAGCGAGTCGACATGTACGGGCACGGCTTGGGTCGCGGTCGTGGTCATGATTCGGGGCATCGTAGTCATGGTCTGGGCCGTTAGGATTGGATGATATCAGGCGGGTCCCAGCTTCAGCAGCGGCGGTTCAGCGACTAGTGCGGATTCGGAGTTGAACGGAAAGACCCTGAACCGATTTGATTCTTTCTGACGACCGGCGACTGACGACTGCCGACTGGTTTAGTACGGCGCTCCCAGCTTTCTGCAAATCGCCACCGACGCGCTCGCCCCGACCCTGTCCGCGCCTGCCGCCACCATGGCCATCATCTGGTCGGCCGTCCGGATCCCGCCCGCCGCCTTCACTCCCGCCAGGTTGCCCACCGTCGCGCGCATCAGCGCAACATCCTCCACCGTCGCGCCACCCGACGAGAACCCGGTGGAAGTCTTCACGAAATCCGCTCCCGCTGCCAGGCTCAGTTCGCAGGCGGCAATTTTCCCTTCTCGCGTCAGCAGCACGTTCTCAAAGATGACTTTCAGCAGCCCGTCGGCATCGTGCGTCACCTCGGCAATGGCGCGGATGTCGTTCTCCACCCGCGCGTGGTCGCCCGACTTCATCGCGCCCACGTTCATCACCATGTCAATTTCATCGGCCCCCAGCCGCAGCGCCTCCACCGTCTCGAAGCGCTTGGCGCTGGTCAGCGTCGCCCCCAGCGGGAATCCGACCACGGTGCACACTTTCACCGGCGTGGGCCGCAGGATAGCGGCGCACACCGGGATCCAGTACGCGTTCACGCACACCGAGGCGAAGTCGAAGCGCGCCGCTTCGCGGCAAAGCTTCTCGATCTGCTCGCGCGAGGCTTCCGGCTTCAGCAGCGTGTGATCGATCATGCGGGCAGCCGCCTGCCAGCTCATGGCCGGTGCTGCCTGGGATATCAGGGTCGCCATAGGAATGCTTGATTCTACTGGAATTCAAGCTGCCGCATAGTGACCCGCATCACGGAAACTTTGCGCGCGCGCTCAACCTGTTATCCTGATTCGGGTACGTCGCATGATCA
The DNA here is from genome assembly GCA_036391015.1 of Terriglobales bacterium. Lineage (GTDB taxonomy): Bacteria > Acidobacteriota > Terriglobia > Terriglobales > Acidobacteriaceae > JAIQGF01. Next base: position 15,623 of record DASWAR010000191.1, on the reverse strand, counting down.
CCTGTTCGCCCTGCCTGAGGGCCGCCGCGTTTTCGCTTTTCATCATGACCGCCTTCGCCGCCTGCAATCGCAGCAGTACCAGCGCTGCCGCCCCCGAATCCTCGCCAAAACCGGCCACAGCTCCGTCGCCCGCAGCCGCTTCGCTACCTCACGCCGACGGACAGCGCGCGCTGCAATACACCCGCGAGGTCGTCGCCTTCGGCCCGCGCTTTGTCGGCAGCCCCGGCCACGCCCAAACCGAGGCGTATTTGCACCAGGAACTCAAGGGCGACAACCTCGAGGAAGATACCTTCACCGCCTCCACCCCCGCTGGCAGCCTGCGTATGACCAACTTCATCGCCAAGTTCTCAGGCAAGAAGGACGGACTGATCGTGGTCACCGGCCATTACGACACGCTCTACCGCCGCAAGGATTTCGTCGGCGCCAACGATGGCGGCTCTTCCACCGGCCTGCTGCTGGAACTCGCCCGCCAACTGCGCGGCAAAAAGCTTGAAGGCTACAGCGTCTGGCTGGTCTGGTTTGACGGCGAGGAGGCCATCCGGCAGTGGTCGCCCACGGATTCCGTTTACGGCAGCAGGCATCTGGCCGAGAAGTGGGCCAAGGACGGCACGCTCAAGAAGATCCAGGCTTTCCTGCTGCTCGACATGATCGGCGACGCCGACCTCAACATCGAGCGCGACTCCAATTCAGCTCCGTGGCTGGAAGACGTGATCTACAAGGCGGCGACCAATCTCGGCTATCAGTCGCACTTCTTCGGGCGCGCCAACGAACTTGAGGACGACCACGTGCCGTTCGCCCGCGCCGGTGTCCCCGTTGCCGACCTCATTGATTACAACTATGGTCCGAACAATTCCTACTGGCATACGCCCCAGGACACGCTGGACAAGCTCAGCCCGCAGAGCCTGGAAATTGTGGGCAGCGTTGTGCTGGAAACCATACGGTTGCTGAACCAGAGCTGAATAGTGCAGATTGCAACGTGCAAAGTGCAGAGTGTAGATTGCAGAGTGCTCCGGCAATCTTCAATCTGAAATCTTCAATCTTCAACCCAGCGCAGTTGCTCGGTACTCGGTACTAGGTACTCGGTACTCGCAATGAACCATCTCACCTTCTGGATCGCTTTTAATATTTTCGTGGTGGTGATGCTGGTGCTGGACCTGGCGGTCTTCCACCGCAAGCCGCACGCCATCCGCTTCCGCGAGGCCCTGCTTTTCAGCTTGATGTGGGTGGGGCTGGCGGCGGCGTTCGCGGTCTTCGTCTTTTACTGGCGCGGGCGCGCCACGGCGCTGGAGTTCGTTACCGGGTACCTGATCGAGGAATCACTCTCGGTTGACAACCTCTTCGTCTTTCTTCTGATCTTCCGTTATTTCCGCGTCCCCTCGAATTATCAGCACAAGGTCTTGTTCTGGGGGATCCTGGGCGCGCTCATCATGCGCGGCATTTTCATCCTCGCCGGAGTCACGCTCATCCGCCGCTTTCACTGGATCATCTACGTCTTCGGCGTCTTCCTCATCTACACCGGCGTGCAGCTATTCCGGCAAAAAGAGCAGGAAATCCACCCCGAGCACAACCCCGTCCTGAAAATGTTCCGCCGCTGGGTACCGGTCACGCCCGACTACGTCGGCGGGCGCTTCACCGTCCGCCAGCCGGGCCTGTTCGCCACCCCACTGCTGCTGGTGCTCATCGTGGTCGAAACCACCGACGTTCTCTTCGCTGCCGACTCCATCCCCGCCGTGCTCGCCATCACCCGCGACCCGTTCATCGTCTACACCTCAAACGTCTTCGCCATCCTCGGCCTGCGCTCCCTCTATTTCGCGCTCGCCGGCATGATGGAAGCCTTCCACTTTCTCCATTACGGCCTCTCCGCCATCCTCGTCTTCATCGGCGTGAAAATGCTGTTCTCGAGCTATTACCCCATCCCCACCGAATACGCCCTCATCACTGTCGGCCTGGTCTTGCTGATCTCGGTTGTCGCTTCGCTCCTCATCGCCCCTAAAGAGAACCTTCCGAAGCCCAAAGTTGAAGCCTGAAGCCTGCTCCACTCACCACACCCTGCACCTCTCTGCCGACGCCATCGGCTCGCCCGTCTTGCAGCGGAACGCCTCCTGGAATTCCGGCATGTTGCGCACCACGCCGTTGGTGCGGTGCTTCGGGGGCGAGTGTGGATCGGTCATCGCTCGCATGCGCATCACCTCCGGACGCTGGTTGCTGCACCAGCTCTGCCCATAGCCGATGAAGAACCGCTGCTCCGGCGTCAGCCCTTCAACCGGCGGCAGCTTCTGCCCGTGTGTCTCCTCGCGCCACGCCATGTACGCCAGGATCAGCCCGCCGACGTCGGCCACGTCCTCGCCCAGCGTCAGCTTGCTGTTGATCTTGATCTCGTCCACGATCGTGTACTGCGCGTACTGGTCGGCCACGCACTGCGCCCGCCGCTCGAACTCCTTGCCGTCCTGCGGTTGCCACCAGTCGCGCAGGTTCCCATCGGCATCAAACTGCCGGCCCTGGTCGTCAAAGCCGTGCGTCAGCTCGTGCCCGATGGTGCCGCCGGTATCGCCATAATTCGGCGCATCGTCCATCCTGGGATCAAATAACGGCGGCTGCAAAATCCCGGCAGGAAAATTGATGCTGTTGTTCTGCGCGTCGTAGTACGCGTTCACCGTGGGCGTGGTGATGTACCACTCCGTCCGGTCCACCGGCTTTCCGATCTTGCGCAATTGCCGCGCGAACTCGAACGCGTTCGCCCTCTCGCCATTGCCCAGCGCGTCGTCGCGCGCGATCTTCAGCGCCGCGTAGTCGCGCCACTTGTCCGGATATCCAACCTTGTTGACCACGGTGTGCAGCTTGGTGAGCGCCTGCTGTTTGGTCGGTTCGCTCATCCAGCTCAACTGTTGGATGTCGCGCGCCATCGCCTGTTCGATCTGCTGCACCATCTTCAGCGTGCGCTGCTTCGCCTGCGCGCTGAACGCGACCTCCACGTACGCTTGCCCCAGCGCCTCGCCCAGCGCGCGGTCGGTGAAGCGCACGCACCGCTTCCACCGCGCCTGCAGCTCGCGCGCGCCCGTCAGCGTCCGGCTGTAGAAGTTAAAGTCCTCCTCCACGAACGGTGACGCCAGCCAGCGCGCCTGGGCGTGCACCAGGTGCCACCGCAAATACGCCTGCAACGCCGCCGGCTCTTCGCTTGCGATCATTGCATTCATCGCCTTCACGAAATTCAGCGACGCCACGTTCAGCGACTTCACGCCCGACAGGCCGTAGGCGCCGAAATAGCGGTCCCACGGGAACGCCGGGCTCAACCCCTGCAGTTCCTGCCGTGACATGCGGTGATAGGTCGCCTTGGGATCGCGCCGCTCGACCCGCGTCATCGAGCCTTTCGCCAGCGCAGTTTCAATCCGCATCACCGCCTGCGCGCTCGCCGCGGCTGCTTGTTGCGCTTCGCCCGCAAGCTCGAGCATCTTTTGCACGTGTGCCACGTACTTCGCCCGCAATTCCTGCGACTTCGCATCATCCTTCAGGTAATAATCCCGGTCGGGCAGCCCCAGCCCGCCCTGGTCCACCTCCGCAATCACTTCCGCGGAATTCTTCGCGTCCTGCGTCGAGCCGAAGCGGAACAGCGGCGCCTGCCCAAAGTAAATCCCGATGTCCTCCGGATGCGCGCGCGCCAAGTAATCCGCCAGATCTCCCTTGGTGCGCACCGCTAAAATGCGATTGAGATCACCTTGCAACGCGCCGGCGCCGGTCGCGTCCACCGCTTTCTCGTCCATGCACGACGCGTAGAAATCCCCGATTTTTTGCTGGATGGGCCCGCGGTGCGGCTCCGGCGCCGCTGCTTTTTCCAGGATCAGCCGCAAGACCTGGCGATTCTCCTCTTGCAGCTTTGCCGTCAGGCTCCACGATGACTGGTCCGCCGGAATCGGGTTCTGCTTCTGCCACCCGCCGCACGCGTACGCATAAAAATCCACGCACGGGTCCACGCTCTTGTCCATCGCTGTTACGTCAAGACCCGGCGTGTACGAAGGCGAAACGGTTTTCGCCGTTTCCGGCGCCGCCGGCTTCGGCCCCGGCTGTTGAGCGGTTGAAAGGGATGTCAGGAGAAATACTAGAACAGCGAACTTTGGAAGTGTCACACGTACCTCTTACGAAAGCTCAGTGGCAAAACCGAAATCAGGTGTGCACGGCCGTCAGCGTCGACCATCGACCGTCGACTATTCAAAACTGATCTTCTCCCCACGCACCACCGAGTGTTTCTTGAATTTCGCATCGTTGTGCAGCGGATAATCCGTCCGGTACTGCGCTCCCCGGCTTTCCTCCCGTGCCAGCGCCGAGCGCGCAATCAACAGCGCGACCTGGTGGATATTGGCGGCTTCGCACCCGGCCCGATGCATCGCCTGCCCCCAGCATTCCCGCAGCTTTTGCAATTCGTAGACGGCGCGCTTGAGCTGCGGTCCGCTGCGCACGATCCCCACCTCGCGCCACATCAAGCTCTGGATTTCCTGCACCACAGCGCTGGTTGAAGCTGTGTTACTCGCGCCCGGCGCAGCCTCCGCGGCATGATCCGCAGCGGAGCGATGCCCGCGCCGCTCTTCCCGCATTGCTTTCGCAGCGCGCGCGCCGAACACCAGCCCTTCGAGCAGGGAATTGCTCGCCAAACGGTTCGCGCCGTGCACCCCGGTGCACGCCGCCTCGCCCGCCGCGAACAGCCCGCGCAGGTTGGTTCTGCCGTCCAGATCGGTGCGCACTCCGCCCATGGCGTAGTGCGCCGCCGGACGCACCGGCACCAGGTCGGTGGTGATGTCCACGTTGTAATCCAGGCAGGTCTTGTAAATCCGGGGGAAGCGGTTCTCCAGCTTTTTCGCATTCAGGTGCGTCAGGTCCAGATACACCACCGCGTGTGGCGACTTCACCAGTTCCATCTCATGCGCAATTGCCCGCGCCACCACGTCTCGCGGCGCCAGTTCCGCCATGTCGTGGTACTTTGGCATGAAGCGCGCCAGCTCCATGTTGCGCAGGTACGCTCCTTCTCCGCGCAGCGCCTCCGACAGCAGGAACCGCGGCGCTCCCGGCACGTACAGCGCCGTCGGATGGAACTGCACGAACTCCATGTCGCTGATCTCGGCGCCGGCCCGGTACGCCATGGCCACGCCGTCCCCGGTCGCCACGCCGGGATTAGTCGTCTCACGATAGATCTGGCCCAAACCTCCGGTGGCCAGCAGCACCGCCGACGCGCGCACCTGCTTGCGCGCGCCCTTCTCATTCATCACGCTTAACCCGGTGATGTGTCCATCCTCGGTACACAGCTCGGTTGCAAACTCGAATTCCAGCAGCGTGATGTTCTTCAGCGCCTTGGTTTTCAGCCACAGCGCGCGCCCGATTTCGCGCCCCGTGGAATCCCCATGCGCGTGCAGGATGCGGTTGCGGCTGTGCGCTCCCTCGCGGGCGAACACCAGCTTGCTCCCATTGCGGTCGAACTCCGTGCCCCAGGCGATCAGCTCCTCGATCCGCTCCGGGCCCTCCTCCACCAGCACCCGCGCCGCCGCCTCGTTGCATAGCCCGTCCCCGGCGTTGAGCGTGTCCTGCAGGTGCAGCCCGATCTCGTCTTCATCGCTCAGCGCCGCCGCGATTCCGCCCTGCGCATACTGGGTAGCCGATTCGCTTAACTCGCGCTTGGCCAGCACCAGCACACGCCCGGCGGGCGCCAGATCGATGGCCGCGCGCAGCCCGGCAATCCCCGCTCCCACCACGATGAAATCGGTCTCACTGGGTACGGATTTCATGGCCGGACGATGTTACATCTTCGCCCCTGCGATAGTCAGTATCACCGCCGAGTGATTGCGCCCTGCCCACCGATCACTACCGTTTAGGGACTACCAGCGACCAGCCGCGACCCACGCTTTGCCTCTGCGCTATCATAGAATCGTGCGGCAAGTCGAAGTTCAGCTCCCCTCCCATCGGTACACGGCGACCATCGAATCGGGTCTGCTGACGCGCGCCGGTGAGCTTCTCCGCGCCGCTCTGCCCGACCGCTCGCGCTACTTCGTCATCACGGTTCCGCTGGTCAAGAAACACTGGGCCAAAACGCTCACCGCCTCCCTCGGCAAGGCTAAGCTCGTCCACACCGTCATCGAAATGAGGGACGGCGAGCGCGCCAAGACCCTGGAAACCGTTCGCGACCTCGCCACCAAACTGGTTCGCCGCGGCGCCGACCGCAAGTCCGCCGTCATCGCCCTCGGTGGCGGCGTTGTCGGCGACGTCGCCGCCTTTCTCGCATCCATTTACATGCGCGGCATTGACGTCGTGCAAATCCCCACCACCTTTCTCGCGCAGGTGGACGCCTCCATCGGCGGCAAAACCGGGGTGGACCTCCCGGAAGGAAAGAATCTTCTCGGTTCCTTCCATCAACCGCGCGCCGTGCTCATCGATCCCAGCGTGCTCTCCACCGTCGCCCAGCGGGAATACCGCTCCGGCCTTTACGAAGCCCTGAAATGCGGCATCATTCGCCGCCCCGACATCTTCGACTTCATGGAGCAGAACCGCGAGCGCATCCTGCAGCGCGATCCCGCCGCGCTCGAGTGGCTGATCGCCGAATGTGTGCAGGTGAAGGCCGACGTGGTTGCCGCCGACGAGCGCGAAGCCGGCCTGCGCCGCATCCTGAATTTCGGTCACACCGTCGGCCACGCTCTGGAAGCCGAAACCGGTTACAAGCACTTCCTGCATGGTGAAGCCGTTGCCTGGGGCATGGTGGCCGCTTCCATGATCTCCGCCGCCATGCAGAAGGCCGACTCCGAAACCGCGCGCCGCATTATCTCCTCCGTGCTCGCCTATGCCGCATTGCCCAAGGTTACATCGCGCGGCAAGCGCATCGCCCGCCGCCTTGCGCACGATAAGAAGACCATGAACGGCATCGTCCACTTCGTCCTTCCCATCGCGGTCGGCACAGTCGAAGTCGTTTCCGACGTCCCCGAGCGAGTTGTCATCCAGGCCGTCGAAGAACTCCGCCACCTATCGAAGGCGTAGTCACACCTAGGTCGCTCCACGAAAGTTGCGGGAAGGGCACGGCGGAATTTGTCCCGAGCGCAGCCGAGGGAGCCGTGCCGCGAACGCCCCTTCACTATTGTCATTTCGAGCGAGGACGCGCCATAAAGCGTGCGGGCCGGGTTTGCCTGCGAGCAAGGCGCGTCCGAGTCGAGAAACCTGCTTTTTCGGTTGCCCCACCCTTGTCTCGCCGCGATGGAGCTTGCGCTGACGCAGTCGACGGGGCGAGACAGGGTGGGGATGATCCTGACGACTGACGACTGAAGACTGACGACTGAAGACTGCCCTCTGTGGTTAACTAAACTCATGGCGGATTCGCCCAAGCCCATCGTCGGCGCCACCCCCGAAGGCGCGCAGGACCGCCAGCAGGCCGCCGCCGCCGTGCGCGAGATGTTCACCTCCGTCGCGCCCCGCTACGACCTGCTCAACCACCTGCTCTCTTTCAACATTGACCGCCTGTGGTGGCGCCGCGCTGCCCGCACCTTTCGCCACATCCTGCAACGCCCCGGCGCCCGCGCTCTCGACCTCTGCTGCGGCACCGGCGACATGACCTTCGCCCTCGCGCGTGTGGCCGACAAGCAAACTGAAATTTTCGGCGCCGACTTTTCCCACGCCATGCTCGTCCGCGCCGTCCAGAAATCCCACGACAGCTCACTCCGCTGGCTCGAGGCCGACGCCCTCCGGCTTCCCGTATCCGACGCCAGCTTCGATCTCGTCACCTCCGCGTTCGGCTTCCGCAATCTCGCCGACTACAATGCCGGACTGCGCGAAATCTCCCGCGTGCTGCGCCCCGGCGGCGAAGTCGGCATCCTCGACTTCGGCGAACCCGCGGGCCTCATCGGCCGCTGCTATCGCCTGTACTTCAAGCGCGTCCTGCCCGCCGTCGGCACCGTCATCTCCGGCGTCAAAGGCCCCTACGCCTACCTGCCCGCCTCCGTCGAGCGCTTTCCTTCGCCCGCAGAAATGCTGGAGCGCATGCGCTCCGCCGGATTCGGCGATGTCTTCTGGACTCCCTACACGTTTGGGATCGCGGGCTTGTATCGGGGAAGAAAAAACTAGCCACGGAGGGCACAGAGGAATTGCTAAGTCTTCCTCTGTGCCCTCTGTGGCTAATGAAGTCCGAAGAAGCGATAGAAATTTTCTGTCGTCGCCGCCCCAACCTCTTCACCCGAGATCCCACGTAGCTCTCCAATATGCCGCGCCGTCTCTGCCATGAACGCCGGCTCATTGCGTTTTCCGCGATGCGGCACCGGCGCCAGGTAGGGCGAGTCCGTCTCAATCAGCATCCGTTGCAGTGGGATTTGCGCCGCCGCCTCGCGAATGGAAACCGCTTTCGGATAGCTCACGTTTCCGGCGAATGAAATCATGAATCCCAAATCCATTCCCGCCCGCGCATGCTCCACTGTGCCGGTAAAGCAGTGCAGAATCCCGCCCAGGCCGCTCGACTGCCAGTTCTCCCGCAGCAGGCGGAACAGGTCTTCCCAAGCATTTTCGCTGTTGTCCGACGGCCGGTTGTGGACCACGATCGGCAGCTTGGCGGCGCGCGCCAGCTCCATCTGCCGGACGAACACTTTCTGCTGCACCTCGCGTGGCGAGTGGTCGTAAAAATAGTCCAGCCCAATCTCGCCCCACGCGATCACCCGCGGGTCGCGCGCCAGCTTTTCCATCTTGCCATAATGCCGTTCCTCCGCCAGCGCCGCCTCGTGCGGATGCACGCCGATTGTCGCGTAGATGCGAGGGCCGTCGGCGCTCGGCTGTCGGCTATCGGCTAAAACAGATGCTTGCCTGCCTGCAGAATGCCGAACACCAGAAGGATCGAACTTGTCAGCGAGTTCGATCCCGCACGCCACGTCGTCGGGCCCGCTGCCGTTCCCGATCGCCGCCAGCGCCTCGACGCCCGCCTCCCGCGCCCGCGCCAGCACCTGTTCGCGGTCCTGCGCAAACCTCGGACCTTCGAGATGACAATGGGAGTCAACGTACATGAAGAAAGTGGTCAGTGATCAGTGGCCAGTGATCAGCGACCCACAACTGGCAACTGACCACTATTTCAGCTTCGCTCCGACCGGAACGTCTTCCAGGAATCCCGCCAGCACCGGCTTGCCGCCGTCGACCGAAGCCGCCACGATCATGCCGTTCGACTCCAGTCCTTTCAGCTTGCGTGGCGCCAGGTTGGCCACGATCACCACTTTGCGTCCGATCAACTGCTCCGGCGTGTACGCTTCGGCGATGCCGGCGACAAGCTGCCGCACTTCCGTTCCGATATCCACTTCCAGCCGCAGCAGCCGGTCCGCGCCTTTGACTTTTTCCGCCGCCTTCACCTGCCCGACGCGCATCTCGACCTTCAGGAAATCGTCAATCGCAATCTTCCCTTCGGGGATTGCCGCTGCAGGTTTCGTGCTCGCCGCCGCCGCACCAGCACTCGCCGCCGCCGGGCCGCTCACCGCCGCCGGCGTCGCCTGCTGTTCCGCTTTCGCTCCGCTTCCCGCGGGCGGCGCGGTTTCACCGTTCTGTCCCATCGCCATCTCCACCGGCTGGCGCGCTTCGGCGGTTGCGGGCGGCTTCTTTGTCTCGGCCGATGCGACGGGCGCACGACCCTGCTGCTCCATCTCGTGCATTTTCTCGATCGCGCTCTTGTCCACGCGCGGGAACACCGGCTCCACCTTGCCCAGCTTCGTTCCCAACTCCAGTTGTCCCCATTTAAGCTGGTCCAGCCGGAACTTTCCGATTTCTCCCAACCCAAGCTGCTTCCAGATCCGCGAACTCGACTCCGGCACCACCGGGTGCACCAGCGCGGTCACCACCCGCAGCGCCTCCGCCGCGGTGTACAGGATCGTGCCCAGCCGCGACCGGCTCGGCTCGTCCTCTTTTTCCGCCACCGCCCAGGGCTCGTTTTCCACGATGTACTTGTTCACGGCGGCAATCACGCCCCAGACGCATTCCAGAGCGCGCGAGAACTGGTAATCGTCAAACAGCCGCCGGCATTCTTCGATGGCGCGCGTCGCGTGCTCCTGGATGGCGTTGTCCGCCGCGGTCCGCGACCCTGTCGCCGACGGGTATGGCACCTCGCCGCGAAAATAGCGCTGGATCATGCTCAACGTGCGGCTCGCCAGGTTCCCGTAGTCGTTCGCCAGGTCGGAATTGAAGCGCCCCACCAGCGCGTCGAAGGAGAACGACCCATCCTGCCCGAACACGATCTCGCGCAGCAGGAAGTACCGCAGCGCGTCCAGGCCGAGCACGTCGATGATCGTTTCCGCGCGCACGATGTTCCCGCGCGACTTCGACATCTTGTCCTGCTCGAACAGGATCCAGCCGTGCGCCATGATCGTCTTGGGCAGCGGAAGGTTGGCCGCCATCAGGAACGCCGGCCAGTACACGCAGTGGAAGCGCACGATCTCCTTGCCGATCATGTGCACTTCCGCCGGCCAGTATTTCTCGAACTGCTGCTGGTCCTTTTTCTTCTCCGATCCGTACCCGATCGCGGTGATGTAGTTGCTCAGCGCGTCCAGCCACACGTAGATCACATGGCCGGGATCGTCCGGCACCGGAATGCCCCATTGGAATGTGCTGCGGCTGATGGAGAGATCGCGCAGCCCGCCCTTCACGAACGACATCACTTCGTTGCGCCGCGTCTCCGGGCGGATGAACTCCGGATTCTCCTGGTAGTACTTCAGCAGCTTGTCCTCGAACGCCGACAGCTTGAAGAAGTAGTTTTCCTCGCTGATGGTTTCCGTCGGGCGCCCGCAGGTCGGACAGGGCGCGCCCGGCCCGGCGGAATCCACATACAGGTTGTCGTGGATGCAGTACTGGCCGGTGTACGTTCCCTTGTAGATGTGTCCGTTATCGCGCAGCACGCGGAACAGCGCCTGCACGCCGCGCTTGTGTTCCGCCGAGGTGGTGCGGATGAATTTATCGTAGGTGGCGCCCACGCGGTCGGCCATCGCCTTGAACGCTGCCGCGATCTCGTCCACGTATTCGCTGGGATCGCGTCCCGCCGCCTGCGCCGCGCGCTCCACGTTGACCCCGTGCTCGTCGGTTCCGGTCAGCAGGTAGGTGTCTTTGCCCAGCATCCGCTGCCGCCGCGCAATGGTGTCGCAGACGATGGTGGTGTACGCATGCCCCAGATGCGGCCGCGCGTTCACGTAGTAAATCGGCGTCGTGATGTAGAACTTTTCCGGCAATTCTTCACTCTTCATTCTGACTTCTTACTTCTAATTTCTCGAATCCTTCATCATAGGGAAGCCCTCCCAGCGCGTCAAACGTTCCTGCATTGCTATAATCGCTTCTTTCCACAACCTCTAGAGGCCGCTTGTACCGCCATTTCCAGCAGCAGCTCGCCGATCGCGTCCGCGCCTACCTGCGCGAGACCTACGACATTGATCTGGACAACGTAGTCATCGAGCAACCGCCGAAGATCGAGCTCGGCGAATTCGCGCTGCCGCTTTCCTTCGAGCTCGCCAAGCGCCTGCGCAAGGCGCCGCGCAAGATCGCCGAGGAAATCGTCAGCGGCATCGGTTCCATCGAAGGCTTCGAGAAGCTGGAAGTCGCGGGTGCGGGATACATCAACGCGCGCCTCAATCGCGCCGCCGCTGCCGCCGCGCTCGCCGCGGGAGATGAGCAACCGCAACTTCCCAGCGTCGAAGGCAAGATTCTGGTCGAGCACAGCAGCATCAATCCCAACAAGGCCGCGCACATCGGCCACTTGCGCAACGCCATCCTCGGCGACACTTTCGTTCGCCTGCTGCGCGCCGCCCGCCGCACCGTGGCCGTGCAGAACTACATCGACAACACCGGCGTCCAGGTCGCCGACGTGGTCGTCGGCTTCCGCGAACTCGAACCTAAAAGCAAGCAGGACATTGAACAGCTCGCGCGCCGCGAGCCGCGCTTCGATTACCTCTGCTGGGACCTCTACGCGCGCGTCTCGCAGTGGTACCAGGAAGACGAGGCGAACTTGCAGAAGCGGGGCGAAACCCTGCACGCCATCGAACAGGGCGGCAACGAATCCGCCGACATCGCCGAGATCATCTCCACCGCCGTTCTGCGCCGCCATCTTGCAACCATGGAGCGGCTCTCCATCGAGTACGACTTCCTGCCGCGCGAGAGCGAAATTCTCCGCCTGCATTTCTGGGACCTTGCCTTCCAGCAGATGAAGGACAAGGGCGTGCTCTACCTCGAACCCGAGGGCAAGAACAAAGGATGCTGGGTCATGGGGCGTCCGCACGCAGCTGGCAAGTCCGAAGAGGAGCACACCGAAGAGGACCAGAAGGTCATCGTGCGCTCCAACGGCACCGTCGGTTACGTCGGCAAGGACATCGCGTATCACCTATGGAAGTTCGGCCTGCTCGGCCGCGACTTCGAATATCGCCGCTTCTACCAGTATCCCAATCAGAAGGAAGTCTGGATTTCGGCGGTCGAGGGCGAAAAAGAACATCCGCATTTCGGCGGCGTAAGCGCCATCTACAACGTCATTGACGCGCGCCAGGCGGAAGCGCAGAACACCGTCATCGAAGCGCTGCGCGCGCTCGGCTACACCCATGCTGCCGAGCATTACACGCACCTGTCCTACGAAATGGTTGCGCTCACACCTCGATGTGCGGAACAACTCGGCTACTCCCTGAGCGAAGATGATCGGGGTAAGGCGTACATCGAGGTCTCGGGCCGCAAGGGATTCGGCGTCAAGGCCGACGACCTCATCGACACGCTGATCGCTGCCGCCCGCAAGGAAGTGGATTCGCGCCATGCCGAGCTGCGCGAGGAAGAGCGCCGCGAGATCGCTACCCAGATCGCCATCGGCGCGCTGCGCTACTTCATGCTCAAGTTCACCAAGCCGAGCGTCATCGCTTTCGACTTCAAGGAAGCGCTCAGCTTCGAGGGAGAAACCGGCCCTTACGCCCAGTACGCCGTTGTTCGCGCCACCAACATCTTCCGCAAAGCCGGGGTCGATCCTGAAGCGGTGCTCTCCTCAATCATCGGCAATGAAGCTAGCGCCGCAAACAATTTCGCCCAATTCTTCGCCGGCCCCGCCGGCAACGAACTCTGGGAGCTCTGGCTCGCTGCCTCGAAAACTTCCTACGTCTTCGAGCAGTGCATCGCAACCGCCGAGCCCGCCCACGCCGCCAAGCACGCGTTCCAGTTGGCGCAGCTCTTCAATAACTTCTACCACCGCCACCACATCCTCAACGAACCGGATGAGGGCAGAAAACAATTCCTGCTGACGACGGCTGCGGTGGTGCGCCGCGAACTCATCCGCATTCTCCAGGTGATGGGCATCGCAGTCCCGCCCGTCATGTAACGCGGCATGTTTCTACGTCTGCTCGCTGCGCGCGCGATTTTCAGATCACCTGATCACCCGACCACCAGATCACCCGATATCGTCCAACTGGATTTTTCCCGACCCGCTCCCGTAAGCTAGGCTGTTTCTTTCCTGTGCGGAGAACGACATGGCCGACCAGAAGCGCGTGTACGCCACCTGCGATATCGGTGAAGCTCTCGATCTGCTGCGCCAGCGCGGCTACGACGTCGAGGTCTATCCCGGCCCGGAGCCGCCGCCGAAAAAACTCATCATCGAGAAGCTTCGCAGCGGCGTGGGCGGCCTCATCACCACCCTGCGTGATCCCATTGACGCGGAAATCTTCGAGGCGGGCAAGGGCCACCTGAAGGTGGTCTCGCAGCTCGCCGTCGGATTCGACAACATTAATCGTGCCGACGCCAACCGCTACCAAGTCCCGTTCACCAATACCGCCGACGTGCTCACTGAAGCCACCGCTGAATTCGCCTTTTTCATGATGGGCGCGCTCGCCCGCAAGCTGTGGAGCGCCGAACAAAACGTGCGCAAAAACGAGTGGGGCACCTGGCACCCGTACCTGCCGTTTCTGGGCGACGAAGTCACCGGAAAAACCATCGCCGTCATCGGCACCGGTCGCATCGGGCAGGCGATCATCAGGAAATGCGACGGCTTCGACATGAACATCCTCTGCTACGATCCGGTGTACCAGAACCACCAGTTCGTGCAGGCCATCCAGCAGCTCAAGAACCTGCGCCATTCTTCCGGCATCACCAAAGACCGCACCTGGATCAAGTACGTGGAATTCGAGCAGGCATTGCACGAATCCGATTTCGTCACCATTCACGTGCCGCTGGTCCGTCCCGGCGAGGGCGACGTCCCGACCTATCACCTGATCAACGAGAAGACGCTGCGCATGATGAGGCCTTCCGCATACCTCATCAACAACTCGCGTGGGCCGGTGGTGGACGAGGTCGCGCTCGCCAGGGCGCTGAAGGAAAACTGGATTGCCGGCGCCGCCCTCGACGTCTTCGCCAAGGAGCCGCTGCCCGCCGACTCGCCGTTGCGCGATCCCGCCATCGAAGACCGCTGCCGCCTCTACCCGCACTTCGCCAGCGCGGGCAAGATCACGCGTCTCTCCACCGATCCTGACAAAGGCATGGCGGGCCGCTGCGTGCAAGGCCTGATTGATGTGCTGGAGAACCACTACAACGCCGATCCCGCCAAGATGCCGTTCGTGGTCAACAAAGAAGCGTTCAAGAATTAGCAGGCAGTAGTTGGTAGTTAGGAGTTGGCAGGCATGCGACCCCTAACTCCTAGCGCCTGACTCCTAACTCCTAACTCCTAATCAGCAGTTCTTTCGCGCGCTGCGTCGCCTTTACCACCGCCTTGATCAGCGTCACCCGCAGCTTGCCCTCTTCCAGTTCGAGGATGCCGTCAATGGTGCATCCCGCGGGCGTGGTGACCGCGTCCTTCAGCAGCGCGGGATGACTCCCGGTTTGCAGCACCATTTGCGCGGCGCCGAGCACGGTCTGGGCCGCCAGTTCGGTGGCCAGTTCGCGCGACAGCCCAACCTTGACGCCGGCTTCGGCGAGGGATTCGAGAATGATGAAAATGTACGCCGGACCGCTGGCCGAAAGGCCGGTGATCGCGTCCATCTGCTTTTCTTCGGCAATCGCGCACCGGCCGACGGATGCAAACAGTTGGCGCGCGATTTCCATGTGCTCGTCAGTCGCAAAGCGGCCCTTGCAGATGGCGGTCATTCCAAAGCCCACCACGGCGGGCGTGTTGGGCATGGAACGCACCACCGGTACTTTTCCCTTCAGCCTTTGCTCGATATAGCTGGTCGGGACGGAAGCGACAATGGAGACGACCAACTTGCCGCGCCCGACCTCAGGCCGGATTTCCGCCAGCACCTGTTCCACCACCTGCGGCTTCACGCACAAGAAGATGATGTCGGCGGTGCGAGCGGCCTTGCGATTGTCCGTGCTGATGGGGAGGTTGAAGCGGCGCGCGAGGGTCGCGGCGCGCTCGGCATGCTGCACCGTGGCGCTGAGCGCAAGGCGCGGCGATCCCTGGTAGCGCGCAAAAGCTTCCAGCAGAATACCGCCCATCTTGCCGGCGCCGAGCAGCGCGACCTTTCTCGTGCCGGCCCGAGCTTCTTGTTTTGCCGTCTTGGTGGCTTGCTGCATATACGTTGTCCTCGGAGTTGAAAATTTTGATCTATTCGGAAGGAGGTTTCATTCTAAATTTCAGTTAGCCCTTCTGAACTGAAACTGAAACTGAAACTCTAAGCTGTTTTACGGTCGCGGCGCCC
>DASWAR010000190.1:0-2813 GCA_036391015.1 Terriglobales bacterium | reverse complement strand
GTGCATGACTCGGAGAAGGTCGTGGGCACCCTCCTCGCCCAGGGCTACCGCCAGGTGCCGACCGAGGAGGAAGCCGGCCTGGTGCTCTACAACACCTGCTCCATCCGCGACAAGGCCGAGCAGAAGGTGTTCCATCGCCTGGCCGACTACAAGGCTCTGCAGAAGCAGGGCAAGAAATTCGGCGTGCTGGGATGCGTGGCGCAGCAGGAAGGCGAGAGGATTTTCGAGCGCGCGCCGCATGTGTCGCTGGTGTGCGGGTCGGCGTCGTACCGCAACCTGCCGGAAATGCTGGTGCAGATCGAGGCAGGGAAGTCGCGCGTCACCGGACTGGACGACCGCGAGACCGATCAGACCTTCGAGACCGAGTACACCGCCCGCAGCAACCCGTATCGCGGGTACATCACCATCATCGAAGGCTGTGACAAGTTCTGCGCTTACTGCGTGGTTCCCTTCACCCGCGGCAAGGAGCGCAGCCGCACGTCGGACTCGGTGCTGGCGGAGGCGCGCAAGATGGCCGACCAGGGTTTCACGGAAATCCAATTGCTCGGGCAAAACGTTAACTCTTACCGTGATCCATCTGGAAACAAGACATTTGCCGAGCTGCTGGTGGCGGTCGGCGAGGTCGGCGGAGTGCGCCGGGTGTGGTTCACTACCTCCCATCCGCGCGATTTCGGCAAGGACATTGTGGACGCCATAGATGCCGTGCCGACGCTCTGCGACCACGTCCATCTGCCGGTGCAGAGCGGATCCAGCCGCGTGCTCCAGTTGATGAAGCGGCTGTACACGCGCGATCAGTACTTGGAGCGGATTGCGTGGATGAAGGCGGCGCGGCGCAGGATCAGCATTACCACCGACGTCATCGTCGGTTTCCCGGGCGAAACGGAAGCGGATTTCGAGGAAAGCATCGCGCTGATTCAGCAGGTGGAATACGACGCGATTTTTTCCTTCAAGTATTCGCCGCGGCCGAATACGCCGGCGCTGACCTACATTGACAGCATTCCGGAAGAGGAGAAGGCGCTGCGCCTGGCGGTGCTGAACGCGCGGCAGAAGGAAATTTCACTGGCGGCGAACCGGCGCCACCTGGGCGAGGCACTTGAAGTGATGGTCGAGGGCCGGAACGCGGCTCGCAGCCAGTGGATCGGGCGCACGTCGCAGCACAAGGTGCTAAACTTCACGACAAGCGGAGGCGAAGAACCGCGGGTCGGCCAATATGTGCCGGTGCGCGTTACGGCGACGTTTCCCAACAGCTTATTGGGGGAAATGAGCGTCTAAGCATTCGGAGGGGCACGATGGAAGTCGAGATGAAAATTCGGGGCTTGATGATGGACCCGGTGACCAACATGCCCATCGTGATCCTGAAGGACGTCGGCGGCGATGCGGTACTGCCGATCTGGGTCGGAATCTACGAAGCCAATGCCATCGCCCTGGAAATCGAAAAGGTCACTACGCCGCGCCCGATGACCCACGACCTGCTGAAAAACCTGCTGACCGGGCTGGACGCCAGCGTGCGCAAGGTGGTGGTCAACGAACTGCGCGACGACACATTCTTCGCCATCATCTGGGTGGAACGCGACGGGCAGATCATCTCCATCGACTCGCGCCCGTCCGACGCGCTTGCCCTGGCCCTGCGAGTGGATTGCCCGATTTTTGTCGAAGACGAAGTGCTGAAGACCTCGCGCATGGCCAGCGCCGTCTCCGACCGAGTTTCCCAGGAAGAGCTCCGCAAGTGGCTGGAGAACCTGGGAGACGAGGACCTGGGGCGCTACAAGATGTAGGAATCTGGTGATCCGGCGATCAGGTGATCTACTCACTGACGCCTGACGCAATCACCCGATCACCAGATCATCCGATCACCCGATGGATTCCGCCGAACAGCTGCAGCGCATCTATCTCGCCGGATTTGAACTCCAGACATTCGATCGTTTTCCCAAAGCTGTGGGAGTGGTGCGCGGCGAGTGCATCGCGCTGCTGGAAGCCACGCCTGCCGGGCTCACGATGATCGGCACGCCCGGCTGGCGCATGGGGGAAGTGATGGGCGTGCAGGTGGACGAGGGAGGGCGGCAAGTCTTTCGGGCTAAAGCGGAGACGCTGGAGGCCACTCCGGAGAGGCTGGAGGCGCTTCGCCAATTCCGGGCTGATCTTGAGGATTTACTGGCGCCGAAGGCCTGAGCGGCCGCATGTTTGCCGGTTCGAGTTCGCACTTTACATAATATCCGTTATCGGACGCAATGAATTACCCTGCATCTGCTCATGACCCCATGAAAGATGCCTCCGTTTTCTGGACGGGTCGATTGGCCTTCGCTACACTCCCCCGCGTGGCTCGGAACCTTCTCTTTGTCGTATTCATGCTCGCCGCTTTTGCCAGCGCACGCGGCCAATGGGAGGTCCAGGAGTCCCACTCCACCGCCAACCTCCGTGGCATACATTCAGTCGACGGCTTGGTCGCTTGGGCGAGCGGCGCTGACGGCACCGTTCTGCGTACGCAAGACGGTGGTTCCAAGTGGCAGCGATGCGCCATACCGCCCGGCGCCGAGAAACTCGATTTCCGTGGGATTTGGGCGTGGGATGCAAATGCCGCCATTGTTATGTCGTCTGGGCCGGGCGACCTGTCCCGCCTCTACAGGACTACCGACGGCTGCTCGCATTGGACTGAGGAAGCAAGAAACTCAGACCCGGAAGGCTTTTGGGATGCAGTCGCTTTTCCGGCCCAGGATTTCGGCAAGTTGGGAGGCGACAAAACAGGGGTGCTGATTGGGGACCCTGTCCGCGGCCGCTTTTACACGCAGGCCATGATTTTGGGACGCGGCTGGTTC
>DASWAR010000189.1:0-3464 GCA_036391015.1 Terriglobales bacterium | reverse complement strand
GCGCTCAGCAGCCGGGCAGGAAAGGTGATGATCGCCCAAAGCAGCTTCAGCACGCCGTCCACCGCGATGCCGACAATCCGAAACGGCAGCAGCAGCAGCCACACCAGCGGGTACAGCACCAGCGCCAGCAGCGCCACCGGCCAGCACAACACGAAAAGAATGCACCACAGTATGAATGTCAGCACGGTCGATCTCCTGCTTGTAGATACGTGCCGCCGTCCGGCACAGTTCCGAAACAGTCCCGAGTCCCGAGTCGCGAGCGAGAACCGGAGATGCCGTTCCTATAACTCGCGACTCGGGACTTGCGACTGCTATCCCTTCCCCTTCATCGCGCCCAATTGCCGCAGCGATTCCGCATAGGGCGCGCGCGCCACGCCCAGCTCGGTGATAATCGCCGTCACGTACTGATGCGGCGTGACGTCGAAGGCCGGGTTTTCCACCTTCACGCCGGTGGGCGCAATCTGCCGGTCGCCCATGTGCGTCACCTCGCGCGCCGAACGCTGCTCGATGGGAATGCGGCTTCCGTCCGGCGTCTCCAGATCAACGGTTGAAAACGGCGCGGCGACGTAGAAGGGAATGGCGTGTTCTTTGGCCAGTACGGCGACGGTGTAGGTGCCGACCTTGTTGGCCACGTCGCCATTGGCGGCGATCCGGTCCGCTCCCACCACCACCGCGCCGATCTTGCCTTGCTTCATGATCGCGCCCGACATGTTGTCGGCGATCACGGTGGTGGGAATTCCGTCCTGCATCAACTCCCAGGCGGTCAGGCGCGAGCCTTGCAGGAACGGCCGCGTTTCATCGGCGAAGACGTGCAGCTTCTTGCCCTGTTCGACCGCCGCGCGGATCACGCCCAGCGCCGTTCCGTATCCGCAGGTAGCCAGCGCGCCCGCATTGCAATGCGTGAGCACGCCGCCGCTGGCCGGCAACAGCACCGCCCCGTGGCGGCCCATGGCCTCGTTGGCCGCAATGTCTTCCAGGTACATCTGCCGCGCCTCGGTGACCAGCGCCTGCTTGAGTTGCGGCAGCGGCAACTCGCTGGCTTCCTCGAACTTACGTTCCATGCGCCGGATGGCCCAGAAGAGGTTGACGGCAGTGGGGCGCGTTTCGCCGATGGTTTCGCAAATCTGCTCGAAATCGCGCCGCAGTTCCGAGAGGTGGTCCGCGTCCGAATCCCGCACCCCGAGCGCGATGCCCATCGCGGCCGTCACTCCGATCGCCGGCGCTCCGCGCACCGTCATGTTGCGGATTGCTTCCGCCACCTCTTCGTAGGTGGTCGCTGTGACGTAGGTTTCCTCGGTCGGCAGTTTTCGCTGATCAATAAAGCGGACACCTTCCTCCGTCCATTCCAATGTCTTGAACAATATCTCTCCTGCTACTTCTGCTGTCAGCCCTGTGTGCCGTGCACCTTGTTCAGCCGCAGGTGCTCTTCCCGGATCTCGGCAGCGGTAAAGATGGATACGAACGGCGCCGGCGCCGCGGCTTGCTCCACGCTCGGCCGTCCGCCGGCGTCCTGGCGCTCCACCAGGCACAGGACGCCGATGACCTCGAACCCGAACTCGCGCGCCGCCTTGATCGCTTCCACCGTCGAGGCGCCGGTGGTGCAGACGTCATCCACGATCACGACGCGCGCGCCCTTCTCGCGGAATCCCTCGATGCGCTGCCCGGTGCCGTATCCCTTTTCTCCCTTGCGAACGATGAAAGCGTGAATCAGCCATGCCTCCTGCGCTTCCGCCTGCTCGTGCCCCGGCCGCCGCGACTGCACCTGCTGCGCGGTCAGCATTGCGACCGACACCACAATTGGATCGGCGCCCAGCGTCATACCGCCGATTGCCTGCGGTGTCCAGCCGCGCCGGTACAGCTCGTCCAGAAACGTCCTGCCGGTGAGCCGCGCGCCCTCGGCATCGAGCATGGTGGCACGGCAATCAATGTAGTAGTCGCTGGTCCCGCCGGAGGAAAGCTTGAATTCGCCCAGGCGGAAGGACTTTTCCGCCAGCATGGCAAGCAGCTCTTGTCGTGCCACGATCATGGTCAACAAAATACCACGCGCCGCGGTGGCCGCGTTCAGGACAGTCTTTCGAAATGCCGGAAGTGGTCGCTGGCCATGTACAGCATGCCGAACAGGGTGCCGTTGTAGCCGACGTGGATGAGAAACGTCGTGGCCACCGAATGCGTGCGCGCTCGCACCAGGGTCAGCACTACGCCGACGAAAAACAGCAGCAGCAGCGGCGCCCAGGCGTGCGCCAGTTGCGAGGCATGGATCAACGCGAACAGCGCCGAGGTCGCCACCACGCCCGCCGCCAGGCCCCAGCGGCGCGCCACCGCGGGATACAGGAACCCGCGGAAAAACAGCTCTTCCACCAGCGGGGCGAAGCTCAGGCCGAAGGCGGCCATCATGTACGCGCCCAGCATGTCGCGGAAGTACCGGTCGATGGGCAGCGACTTCGGAATCGGCAACAGCGCCGACGCGCTCTGCACCAGCAGCGCCAGCGCCACGCCCAGCGCCATCCACCCGAACCAGGTTGCCTGAGGCCACTTCCAGCGGATCGCCGCCCAGAATGGACGGCCGCGCGACCGCAGCAGCCACACCATGTACGCGATCACCACCAGGTACGCCGCAAATTGCGCCGGCACCACCACTCGCGCGTTGCGCGCCAGGTCTGCCGGCAACGGGCGCGCCGCTCCCGCAAAACGCAGCGCCAGCCCCAGTGCCACCGTGCTTAGCAGGCCGATGGCGATCATCGCCACCACGGCGATGCGAACCACTTCCCAGATACCCCACTCCGGATTTTCGCCAGCCTGGATCACCGGCCCGGCGAACTCCGCTGCGCGCTCCTCGCTCACCGGAGCTGGAATTTCCGGTTCGGGGGAAAGTGGATTTTCACCGTAGGACAATCGCTTCCGCCTCGATCACAACTGTACTTGGATGCGATGCGAGCGGCAAATCCGGGGTTGACGTTTCGCAACACTCCGCTTTCCGCTACACTGGTCGCACTCCACCTATGGTTCGTTTGCACTCGATCCTTGCCTTCGGCCGCGGGCGTTTTGTCCGCCGCTACGTTATTCCCGCGCTGTTGGTTGGCGTTGCCGTGCTGCTGACGATGCAAGTACCGGACGTCCAACTGCACTCGTTCTTCAGCATTTTCCTGGGGGCGGTTGCCGTCGCGGCATACACGGGCGGATGGCAGGCGGGCGCCATGGCATCGGTCTTTTCTGTGATCGCGAGCGACATATTTTTCCTTCCCCCAACCTGGGCCACGGCTGCTCAGGGTAGCGGAATGGCGCGCGTCCGTGCTGCGCTACAGATCGACAACCCCAGCGACCTGGTCCGCCTCATTGCCTTTGCCTTTACCGCATTTATTATTTGCCTGCTCGCCGCGCTCATCGAGCGCAAGGACGAAGCCTTGCGTGGGGCAAAGGAGTTCCTGACCGAACACCAGCATGAGATGGAATTCCTGAAAAGCACC
>DASWAR010000188.1:0-3703 GCA_036391015.1 Terriglobales bacterium | reverse complement strand
TCTTCTTCTCACCTGTCGAAAACCAGCTTTTTTCGTCGTGCACAAGTGGCGCAAAGCGTTTTTTGTGATAGTTTATGCGGATAATTAGGTCGGGGTGAGGTCGGCGCGCCGCCGCGAAGGCATGCTGTGCCTTGCGGTCGCCTTCACTTTACGAACTGTTCTTCATCGCTCCCCCTCACCGGGATCTAACGCGAACTTGACGCCGCCGAACTTCGTCGCTCATCAAACACGGCGCCGCCTGGTACGCCTATAGCTGGGTGAAGGAGTTCCGCAATTCTATGGCGACCAATGTCCCTCCAAGAATCGGGAAGTACGACATTGTCGAATTGATCGGCAGGGGAGGGATGGGTATCGTCTACAAAGGCAATGACACTCGCATTGGACGTCTGGTTGCCATCAAGGTGATGACGGGCGGAATCGGCGACGACCCTGAACTTCGCCAGCGCTTCTATCACGAAGCGCAGTCGGCGGGAAAACTCCAGCACCCCAATATCGTGACGGTATACGAACTGGGCGAATTAGATGCAACACCGTATCTCGTGATGGAGTTCATCGAGGGCGAGGCCCTCGATCACATTATTCATGCCCACCGCGACCTTCCGCTGGAAGAAAAGCTGGACTTGGTGGTTCAGATCTGCAATGGGCTGCACTATGCGCATAAGCAGAGCATCGTGCACCGTGACATCAAGCCCGGCAACATCATGGTCACAACTAATGGAACGGTCAAGATCGTGGACTTCGGGCTAGCCCACATTGGCGCCGACCACATGACGCGCCCCGGCCAGGTGATGGGCAGCATCAACTACATGTCGCCGGAACAGATCAACGGCCAGCCCGTCGACTTCAGGACAGACGTTTTCGCCACCGGCGTCGTCCTGTACCAACTGCTCACCTATGCACTGCCATTCCAGGGCGCAGACACGGGTTCGACACTTCTGAAAATCATCCACGAACCTCCTCTTCCGCTACAAACGTTCCTCAAGGAGTATCCACCGGAGCTCGAGAATGTCATACAGCGCGCGCTGGCCAAGGACCGCGAGGCGCGTTTTGCCAGCGCCGAAGATTTTGCCGTTGATCTTGGCCAGATCCTGGATGAGTTAAAGCGGAAAAAGATCGAACAGCGCCTGCAAACTGTGCAGGAGCTCATGGCCAGGTCGGAACTGGACGAGGCCCAGGAGCAGTTGAACCAGGTGCTCAAGCTGGACCGGCAGCATCGCCGCGGCAATGAGCTGATGCGGGAAGTTCGGCGGCGAATCCAGAAGCGGGTGGCGCAGCAACAAGCGCAGGAACTGCGACGCAAGGCGGAAGAAGCGGTCGGACGTCAGAACTTCGATGAAGCCCTGCTCAACTTGAAAGAGGCAGTAAAACTGGACGACAGCAACCCCGAACTGATCCAGCTCCGCGACTCTGTCCAGGAGACAAAGGCCCGCGGCGAACGGATCCGCCAGGCTCTGCAGAGGGCGGAGTCGGCGCAGGCCAGCGGAGAACTACAGGAGTCGCTCAAGGCGATTGAGGAGGTACTGGCCCTCGACTCCACCCATGCCGAGGCCCGCGCCATGCACGCGGCGGTGAGCGACGCCATCAGGGTGCGCGAGAGGCGGAAACAATTCCAGGAGCTTAGCGAACGTGCGCGCAAGCAGATTGCGGCACGCGAGTTCCAGCAAGCTTTGGACACGCTGAAAAAGGCAGAACAGATCGACGCCGCGGCGGCTGTCCTGAAGGAGCTAACGCGAGCGGCTGCGACCGGGCTGGAGCAGGAGCGGTGCCGGCGGGAGATCGAACGACTGGCCGCCGAGATCGAAGATGCGCTGAACCACGACGATTATCGCGCCGCCTTGGCCAAGGCCGAAGAAGGACTGCGCCAATTCGCCGAGGACCGCCGCTTGCAGCAACTGAAGACCATGGCGGTAAAGCAGCGCCAGGCCGGCGAGAGGCGGGCATATATCGCGGAGCAGATCGCCACGGCGCGGAGGCTGCTGGAGTCGGGCAAAACGGCGGAGGCACTGGCGATTGTGGAGGCGGCGTCCGGGAAGTATCCCGCCGAAGCAGCCTTGCTATCCATGCGCGCCATGGTGAAGGAGACGCTGGCCCGGGAGGAGCTGGAACGCGAGGCAGCCGAATGCACGCAGAAGGCAAAGGATTTGCTGCGTGGGCGGCAGTACAGCGAGGCCATCCAGTTGCTGGAGTCGGCGCGGGATCGGCTCCAGACCACCGACTTTGATGATCTCATCCAATTCGCCCGTGACGAAGCTGCCATGTACGCGCGGCGGCAGAAATTGGCGGCCATCACGGAGCAGGCCAACGGTCTGATCTCGGCCGAGGAATACGAGCGAGCGATCGAATTGCTGCAAACGGCGCTGGCGGAGTCTCCCGGCGAGGAATTGCAAGGTCTTCTCGCCGACGCGCAGCGCCGGCTGGCGGAGTTCACACGGAGTGTGGCGGAAGCGGTGGCGGCAGCCCAGCGTTTGATCTCGCGGAAACGGGTCCACGAAGCGGTGCGGCTGCTTGAATCACAGCCGCGATCATTTATCAAGTCGGCCGATTTCACCACCACGCTGGACAAGGCACGCGAAGAGGTCAAGCGCATCCAGGCCGTCAGCGTGGCCAGAGAGCAAGCGCGCGAGGCATTGGCCAACGAGGATTTGGAGAAAGCGGCCGCCATCGCCCAAGCCTGCCGCAATGAAGTCGGCGACATGATTGACCTCGCCTTGCTGGACAATGAAATCAAGGTCCGGCGCACGGAAGTTTTCACGCGGCGAGTGGAGAGTGCGGTCACTGACGCGCGTACGCTGCTGATCGGACGATCCTATCGTTCGGCGCTGGACATCCTGGACACCGTCTCGGAGTACGTGGAGGAGGTCTCTGCCGAATTAAGGGCGCAGTACAACTTGCTGCGCAGCCAGGCTTCGCGTGGGACTGGGCGCCGGCAAAGCGAAGCCGAGCTGCGACAACCTGCGGTACCGCCCGGAAAAGACCATGGGCCGGGTTCCGGCGTCACCATGCCGCAGACGCATTGGACGCTGGCGGGGGCAGCCACGCCAGCCATGCCGCCAGAAGTCGCGCCACCACCTCCGGGAGTTGTGGACACGCGAGAGGTCAACATCATCGGCCAAGGAGACAGTTCGTCGGTGCACGATCGCGGCCTCGAGGAACTCATCCCCCTTGGCCCTCCGGAAGTAACCGAAGCGACCCTTCCGCCACCACAGCCGGCGCAATCTCCGACGGTCGAAGTTCCTGAAACGATTTGCGTCCAGGAAACGCAAATCGGCGAATTGGACCCAACGCTGGTGGAAGCACAGAAACTGCCACCTACGCAACTGGTTTCCGCGCTCCACCCAGCGCCTGATGTTGCGGAAGGTTCACCCGCGGACGAAAAACAATTGTTTGACTCCGCCGTCTCCGAGTTTCTGGAGGCGCGCCGCGTGGAGGGTTTCTCGGCGCCCCGGGGGGTCATCTCTCCGAGAATCATCACGGTGTTCCAAGAGGTTAAGCCCTAGGGATACGACTTTCCGAAACTTATGCACAGACACACGTTCCACCTGATTGTGCTTCCCTTCGGCGCGTCGGCCCCGTGGTCTTGCAGCAGGAGTTCGGATTCACCCAAGAGCACGTCGTCGCGGCCGCCAAGGCGCAACTGAAGAAGAGGAGCTAGCGCATGCGCATCTGCGTCGGATCGGACCATGCCGGCTTTCCGCTGAAGGAA
>DASWAR010000187.1:0-2135 GCA_036391015.1 Terriglobales bacterium | reverse complement strand
ATACCTGCTTGTCCCTCGGCATGCCGTTGATCACGCCGTGCGGCGTGCCGGTGTAAACAATGTCGCCAGGCTTCAGCGTCATGTGCTTGGAGACGTAAGCGATCAACTGCTTGCACGGGAAAATCATGTCGTTGGTGTTCCACGACTGGCGGGTTTCGCCGTTGACCCGGCACTCCAGCTTCAGGTTCTGCGGATCAATCTGGTCGGCCGTCACCATGTAGGGTCCCACGGGCGCGAAACCGTCGGGAGTCTTGCCGATCAGCCACTGCCCGCCGCGCTCGTATTGCAGGTCGCGCGCCGTGAAATCGTTACCCGTGGCGTAACCGGCGACATAGGAGAGCGCATCCGCCTCGCTCACGTTGTGCGCGGTCTTGCCCATTACGATCACCAGTTCGATCTCGTAGTCGAACTTGTTGGCTACTTCCACCGGCAGCTTGATGCTGCCGTTATGCCAGTTCAGCGCGCTGCTGAATTTGCTGAACAGCACCGGCTCCTTCGGCCACGGCGCCTTGATCTCTTGCACGTGCCGCTTGTAATTGTGTCCGATGCAGACGATCTTCTCCGGGCGCGTCACTATCGGACCGTATTCAATGCCGCTCTCCGGCGAATAAGCTTTGGCCACCTTGTTCGATTTCGCCGCCGCATCCACCAGCGCGTTGAGGCTCGGACCGTCCTCGTTCTGCAGCAGGTCATCCACGGTTGCGGGCGCGTGCATCTTCAATAAGGCGGCCGCTGCTCCAACGTCGAGGATTCCCTTCTCGGTCTTGACCCCCAAGCGACGTTGATTATTGCGAAAGATGTGCAGCACCGTCAGGTTCTTCGCCATGCCGCGCGCGCCCTTTGTTGTGGGTTCATTCTGAGCATTTCCCATCGTCAATCCACCGGCCGCCGCCATCGCGCCGACAACACCGGCCCCTTTCAGAAATGTTCTCCGATTAGTCGCCATCGCCCTCTCCTTAAGCACGGCTCAATAACGCCGAGGCGGAAATTTCTGGATTCGCTGTGACATGGCGGCTCCTCGCGCGGGACTCTCAGAGCAGCCCGTTGTGGTGGCGCATGTTAGCCGCGAGGCACCGGGCAAGTCAATTTTGGCGGTGGGCCGTCATCGGGCTGCCTCTGCGCTTCCCGTTTCCTTCACATACGCGGGGCTGAGCACGCTCGGGGCTCTACCTGTTTCCCGGCGTGGGGCTGGGGCCGAACCCGAGCATGAAAGACGTGAACGCAGCCATGCCGCAGTATGTAAAAAAACTGGCGAGCAATCCGCAAGGGCTGCTCCTTTATCGCCCGCCGGGCGGCAAGGGGATGGAGCCGCGCCAACTGTTGACCGAGTTCGCCACCGAGGTGGTCGAGGCGCTGCTGGCGGCGTGGCTGCTGTCGCGGACGCGCCTGGCAAGTTATGCCGCGCGCGTCGGATTCGTGTTCGTCGTCGGACTGACGGCCGCCATCACGACCAACATTCCCTACTGGAACTGGTACGGTTTTCCGGGCAGCTACACGGTCGCGTACGTGGGCATGCAAATCGTGGCCTTCCTGGCAGCCGGACTTGTCGCGGCGGCGGTGCTGAAGCGACCGATGTCGGAAGCAATGGCGGAATGGAGGTAGAAGTTGGTAGACCTATGCCATGTTGCCCTTCCCTGCGCTCGAACGGAATCAGCACCGTACGCACGGGGTACCATCCCATCGGTAACCCCGGGGGGTGTGATGGCAATCACATACATATGTTAGTGGGCTGGTATACTGGAAGAGCAAATGCGGCGTCTCACGCACATGCGGATCGCGGCGGCGGCGGTGCTGGCGGCAGTACTGATGCCGACAGCGTTGTGTTTTGGCGCGGTCACGTCATCGCCGCATCCGTGCTGCATGAAGCAGGCAAGGGCATGGCAAGACGGCAGCGGCGCGAATAACGAATGCTGCGTTGTGAGCGCGCCGGCTCCGAGCCAGGCGGCAGTGGTCACCTCGACCGATCCTGGGTCGAAGGCCGCGGCGCCAGCCCTGGTAGCCAGCCAATTGAGCGCACCGGCGGTGCGGCAGGCAAGCGAAGCATCTTCTTCCTCGGAACATTCCCCTCCCGACTTAGCCGATAGAACCACTCTCAGAATCTAGACACATTCCCTTGGAGTCTCCAGTCGTCAGTC
>DASWAR010000186.1:0-18475 GCA_036391015.1 Terriglobales bacterium | reverse complement strand
GGCGAAGAGTGGAGCAAGCAAAGCAAGGTCAAGGTCAAGATCGAACAGATCAACGCCAACGACATTCCTGCCCGCGCCGCCGCCGCCATCGAGAGCAAGCAAGGGCCGGATATCGTTCAGTTCTTCCATAACTGGCAGAATCAGTACGGCGATTCGCTGGTCGACGTCACCGACATCTGCACCGCGCTCGAGTCCAAGTATGGCGGATACATCCCCTACGCCAAGGCGGATGCGATGCTGAACGGAAAGTTCAACGCGGTCCCGCACACCATCGTTCCCAACATCTACGTGGCGCGCAAATCGTACCTGAAGGCGGCGGGAACGGCGCAGTGGCCCAAGACCTGGGAAGAGCTGCGGCGCGAAGGGAAAAAGTGGAAGGCCAACGGGCATCCGATCGGCCAGACGGTCGGGCACACCTTCGGCGATGCGGTCGATTTTACCTATCCTTATCTCTGGAGCTACGGCGTAGCGGAACGGGACGAGAAGGGCCACATTACGATCAACAGCAAGCAGACGCTGGAGGCACTGAAGTTCTTCAAGGCGTTGTGGGACGATGCCATGGATCCGGCGGGCGCGGGGTGGGACGATTCAGCCAACAATCGCGCGTTTCTGTCGGGATCGATCGCCGCGACCAACAACGCGCCCAGCATCTACCTGACGGCGACGAACCAGGTGATCCTGGACGAAAAAGGCGAACCGCTGGTCAATGACATCCTGCACGTGGCCAACCCTGCCGGTCCTGCCGGGATATTCCACTACCACTACAGCCAGCAGTTAGCGATCCCCAAGTATTCGAAAAACGCCGACATCGCCAAAGAGTTCATCCGCTGGCTGATGGACAAGGAGCAGTTCACGAAATACCTGCGGCGCGGCCAGGCGTACCAGGCGGCAGCGCTGAAGGATTACATGAAAGACGCGATGTGGGAAATGTTCCCGGCTCTGAAGCCTTACCGAGACCATCTCCTGGAAGCGCAGCACGTCGGCTGGAAAGGCGCCGCCGACGCCAGCGCTGCCCGGGTGGTGCAGAATTACGTACTCATTGACATGCTGGCGAATGTGGCAACCGGGAAGATGACGCCGGACGAGTCGTTGAAGTGGGCCGAGGGTCAGCTCAAGACAATCTATGGTGCGTGACGCGGCAGGGACTGTGCCCCAGGTCGGTACGGAAACATCGCATCCCGAGCAAGGACCAGGGAAGCCAGGAGAAGGCAGGTACAAGGCCGCTCTAGAGTTGCTGGAGCGGCCTAATGTGCTTGGCTACCTGCTGATGATGCCGGCCGGGTTCATCATTCTGTTCTTCATCGCCTACCCGTTCGGCTGGGGCGTCTGGATGAGCCTCACCAACAAGCAGATCGGAATGGCGTGGTCGCAGGTGAAGTTCGTCGGGTTGGGCAATTACGTAGACCTGGTGACCAAGGATGCGATTTTCCGGGGCACGGTGTGGAACAGCTTCGCCTATACGGGCGTCGCGACGGTAGTCAAGTGGGCCCTGGGCATGTGGCTAGCTGTCCTGCTCAACCGGATGACCCGCCTGCAGCGGATCGTACGTGCCGCCGTGCTGCTGCCGTGGATCGTGCCTACCGTGCTGAGCACGATCGCCTTCATGTGGATCTTTGACCCCGACTTCAGCGTGATCAATTGGACGCTGCGGCACTTTTACAGTTGGATGGGGTGGGGATACTTCCGTGGGCCGCTCTGGCTGGCCAATCCGACGCTGGCGCTGGCGTCGGTTACGTTCGTGAATATCTGGCGCGGCACGCCGTTCTTCGCCATCTCCTTTCTCGCCGGCCTGCAGACCATCAGCCCGGAGCTGTACGAGGCGGCGATGATCGACGGCGCCAACGGGTGGCAGCGCTTCTGGCATGTGACCCTGCCGGGCATCAAGCCCATCATGATCGTCGTCCTGGTCTTTTCCGTGATTGTGACCTTCTCCGACTTCCAGATCGTCTACGTGCTCACGCGCGGGGGGCCTGCCAACAGCACGCACCTGTTCGCCACCTACGCATACCAGGTAGCCATGGTCGGGTCGCGACTGGGCCTGGGGGCGGCGGTATCGCTTTTCATGCTTCCGTTCCTGGCCGTTGTGATCATCTTCCAGCTCGTATACCTGCGGCGGGAGAAGGCATAGCATGGCGAGCAGGGTGGTTGGCGAAACCTTTGCCAAGCGGCTGGCGTTTTTTCATTTGCCGCTTTTCTTTTTCGTTCTCTTCGCCCTGTTCCCCTTCTACTGGATGTTCGTAACGTCGATCAAGTCGACGCAAGAGACCTACAACCGCGAGGTCAACCCGTACATCCCGGTGACATGCACGACGACGGTGGTCGAGCAAGTGCGTACGTTGCACTTCGACGGAACCGCGCTGATGGAGAATTGCGCCTACCACTGGCGGTCGCTGCTGCGGGACACGCTGTTCGTCCGCTGGCTGGAGAACACGCTGCTGGTGGCGTTCGTTTCCACCGCCATCTCACTGTTCGCGGGGATCACCTCGGCCTATGCGCTGGCGCGGCTCAATTTCCGAGGCGCCAACACGCTGGGCATCCTGATCTTCGTCACCTACCTGGTGCCGCCCACGCTGCTCTTCATCCCGCTCTCGGACGTGATCGGCAATCTGCCGATCCTGCACACCAACCTGCTGAACTCGCCGTGGGCGCTGATTATCGCCTATCCGACCTTTCAGGTTCCCTTCTGCACCTGGCTGCTGACGGGCTATTTCCGGACGATTCCGAAGGAACTGGAAGAGGCAGCGATGGTGGACGGAGCGACCCGAATCCAGGCGATGATCCGGATTGTGCTTCCGCTGGCGCTGCCGGGCGTACTATCGGCGGGGATGTTCGCGTTTACGCTGTCGGCGAATGAGTTTCTGTATGCGCTGATCATGATCTATGATGCGGGGAATAAGACAGTCCCGGTAGGCGTGGTCAGCGAACTGATCAAGGGCGATGTTTTTTACTGGGGAGAGCTGATGTCCGGCGCGCTGCTGGGATCGGTTCCGGTGGCCCTGATCTACTCGTTCTTTGTCGAGCACTATGTGGCTGGCATGACCGGCGCGGTGAAAGGTTGAAGGAGGTCCCAAGTGGAAGCGCGGAGGAATCGCACGGGAAGCCTGACAATGCTGGCCATCATTTTTCTTGCCATGGTGGCCGGAATGAGCGGCTGCAGCAAGAAGCAGGAACAGAGCACTTCGTCGGCGGCGAACGCCGGCCCGCGCGGCGAGATCTCGGGAACGATCACCGTCAGCGCGGAGTTAAAGGACAAAGTGGGCAACGCGGCACTGCTCATGATCGTCGCTTCAACATCGCCCGATCCGAAACGGCCGCCGCTGGTGGTCAAGCGGGAAGCCGGCGCGAGTTTTCCCTATCAGTACAAGCTCACCGCCGACGACATCACTCTCACCGGATCATCGTTCGCGGGGAAGGTGTATGTCACTGCGCGCATCGATTCCGCCGGCATGGTGGGACCGCCGCGCCCCGGCACGTTCGACGGCACTTATTCGGGTAACCCCGTCCCCGTGGGGTCGAGCAAGATTGATATCGTGATCAGCAAAGCCTACTGAGCAAGCGCTGGTGTTCGCACTGCGCGAGCACGCATTCGAACCGCCCTCACACCCAGCCGCTAGGCTGAGTTCCCTGCTTCCGACCTCGCGCGACTACCCGCGCCGCTCCCGCCCCTCGCATTTCCGTTGTGGGAACGCGCCCATAATGACAGCAAGCCTGCGTAATCCATGGTAACGAAGCGCACGCCCGCGGGCCTCACGACATGACAATGAAGATGTGCAGAGTGCCGGCGCAACACGATGGATGCGGCTGGTTCATGTAACCGCCTGCGTGGTGGTGGCAACCGCATTTGCGATGCCGCAAGAATCGGACTGGCAGAGTGTCGTGCGATCGGAGGTCGCGCGCAAAAACCTGGACGGCGCCGCCGCGATGGTGGACGGGCGCCTGGCGGCAAATCCCGGCGATCTGGAAGCGCGCGCGTGGCGGGCACGCCTGCTGGCGTGGCGAGGACGTTGGGCAGAGGCGGAGAGCGAATACCGCCACGTGCTGGAACAAGCACCGGCGGATGCCGAAGTGATGGCCGGACTGGCGGACGTACTCACCTGGCAAGGCAAGCTCGACAAGGCGCTCCGTGAGCTGGATCGCGCGCGCACGATTCTGCCGCTGCAATCCTTCGTGCTGGACCGCCGTGCGCGACTGCTGGAGCGGCTCGGGCGCCGGCAGGAAGCTCGCGCCGAGTACACGGCCGCGTTGCGCTTGGATCCGAACGATCGCGCAGCGCGGGTGGGCCTGCAATCCCTGTCCGGCGAACGGCGCCATGAACTGCGGTTCGGCGTTGACATCGACACGTTCAATTACACCGACGCGGCGGCAGCCCAAAGCGTGGTCCTGATTTCGCGCTGGAACTCGAACTGGACCACAACCGTTTCTTCCACCACCTATCAGCGCTTCGGAGCCGATGCCGAACGGCTGACGGCGCGCGTAAGCCGCCGCGTCGGCAAGAACTGGTTTGCCGCGGGCGGAGGCGCCGGCCACGACCAAGGCGTGATTCCACGGCGAGAATTTGCGCTGGAGTACGGCCGCGGTTTCCGCATCGGCGACCGAGGCCTGGTGCGCGGCGTTGAATTCAGCTTCAGCCCGCAGTGGTTCTGGTATCGCGACTCCAGCGCCATGACACTTACCTCGGCGGCAATTTTCTATCTTCCGCGGGACTGGATGTGGTCGCTCACGGTGGTGGCCGCGCGCAGTTCGTTCCCCATCGTCGGAGCGCAGTGGCAGCCGTCGGGAAACACGCGGCTGTCGTTCCCGCTGCGCTCCGAACGGCTGCGCGGAAATATTTCATTCGGCGTCGGGACGGAGAATTTCGCCGTGGTGGACCAGGTCGGCCGCTTCTCGGCGCGGACCTTCGCCGGCGGCCTCAAGTACCAGATCAACGCCCGGCAGGACATCGGCGGTTACGTCGCATATCAAGCGCGTTCGCAGCAACGGACGCAGACCAGCGTGGGATTCTCCTATGGGATCCGTTTCTGAATGGATGGCGCGGCTCGCGCCGGCGGCAATCGTGCTCAAGGCGATTGTTGTCTCCGTGGCGGGAATCTCGGCGCTGATGATCTTCATCCTGCTCCGGCGGTGGCTGCGGGCGCGGTATTTCGCCCGGCGGGAGCGGCAGACGTTTGAAATCCGGCAACGATGGAACGATTTGGTCAGCGGAAAAGTGCTGCCGGAAACCTGGCGCTTCGACCCGCTTGCCTGCGAGGTGCTGGAAACGATGCTGCTGGACAGCATCGAGGTAAGCCATGGGGAGGAACTGCCGCGCCTGGTGAATTGCCTGCGGCGCAGGGGCCTGATTGACCGGCGCATCGAAGAGGCGCGCTCGGCGGAGGGCTGGCAGCGCTGGCGAGCGCTGGTGGCCCTGGGCCGGACTCGCGCGCGGGAAGCGGTACCCGCGCTGGCCGACGCGCTTGACTCCGGCGACATGGAGACCCGCATCGCGGCTGTCCGCGGCATGGGCAAGCTCGCCTTCCCGGATGCCGCCATCCCCATCCTCGACCGCTGGTCGGACGGCCGCCTGCTGGTCCCGGGACCGGTGTTGAAGAATGCCCTGTTAAATTGCTGCCGCGACAAGCCCGGCGTGTTGCTCCTCTACATCGTCCATGCGAACGGTTCGCAACGCGAGTTGCTGGCCAGAGTGCTGGCGGAACTGGCCGACCCGTCCATGACGGATGAAATGCTGGTCCTGGCCAGCGACCCCTCGCCCGAAATACGGGCAGCCGCAGCGCGCGGCTTGTCGCAGGCAGAGCTGCGAATCGCGGTGCCGCCGCTGGCGCAACTCGCCTCCGACCCGGAGTGGTTCGTGCGCTTGCGCGCTGTCGTGGCCCTAGGGTCTTTCCACGCGACCGATGCCACTGCAGTGCTGATCCGCGCCCTCGCAGACCGGAATCGTCACGTCCGGCAGCGGGCCGCTTGGGCGCTGATGAATTCACGCCTGACCATGACGCGCGTGCTGCGGCAGGTGATCAGCGCGGGAGACAACTACGGGCTGCAGGCAGTGGGTGGCGGAGTTGGAACGCTCGGGACGTTTCGCCGAAGCATTGGGTGAGGTGGAGCGCACGGCAGGATCCGACGCGGAACGCCTTGCGGCCGCGCTACGAGCGGCGCACTCGCGACTGGCCCTGGAAACGGCAGTGAAAGCGGAAAAAGAAACGGCAGGCATGGCATGATCAAACTGCTGCAACTCTCGAACTGGATCCTTTTCTTCTACTTTCTGCTGTCCAACATTTTTTGTTTGGCGCTGCTGATCACCGCCATCTTCGCCAGCCTGCGGCACCGGCGGCGTTTGAGCAGCCTGCGTCTGGAGACGCTGGAGTTGTCGCCGTTCACCCCGCCGATCAGCATCCTGATTCCGGCGCACAACGAGCAGGCCAACATCGTCGAGAACGTGCGCGCGCTGCTGACGCTGGATTATCCGTCGCTGGAGTTGATTGTCGTAAATGACGGCTCGACGGATGAGACGCTTTCCTGCCTGACATCGGCATTCCGGCTGCGGCCGGCGAACCTGCTCTACCTGCCGCAGGTAGATTGCGCGCCGGTCCGGGCCGTGTACGCCAGCGACGCGGACCCACGATTGATCGTGCTCGACAAGCAGGCGGGCGGCACCAAGGCCGATGCCGCCAATGCCGGGCTGAATGCCGCGACGGCGCCCTATGTGTGCGTCATTGACGCCGATTCGATCTTGGAGAAAGACGCGCTGCTGCGCATCATGGCGGAGATCTTTTCCGACCCGGTGCGGGTTGCCGGCGCCGGCGGGATCGTGCGCGTGCTCAACGGGTCAGTGGTTTCGGAGGGGCGGGTCAGCGAAATCCGCCTGCCGCGCAGTCCCGTGGAGTGCATCCAGGTGGTGGAATATTTGCGCGCGTTTCTCATCGGCCGGCAGGCCTGGGCACGCGTGAACATGCTGCCCATCATCTCCGGCGCATTCGGCGTGTTCAGCCGCGAATCCATGCTGCAGATCGGCGGCTACCGGCCCAAGGCGATCGGCGAGGACATCGATCTCGTGGTGCGCATGCACCGCTCGTTGCTGGAGCACCGCGAGCGCTACCGCATTGGATTCGTGCCGGAGCCGACCTGCTGGACGCAGGTGCCGCAGAGCCTGGGCGCGCTCGCGCGGCAGCGGGCCCGGTGGCAGAAGGGCCTGCTGGATGTTCTGTGGCGCAACCGCGGCATGGTGTTGAAGCCGCGCTACGGCCGGTTTGGCTGCGTCGTCCTGCCTTACCTGTGGATTTTCGAGTTGTTCGCGCCGGTGGTGGAAGCGATCGGCTACGCCAGCATCCTGCTGGCCCTTATGCTGGGCGTCCTCAGCACCGAGTTCTTCGTCAAGTTCATGATCTTCGGCTATGCCTTTGCCACCATGATCTCAATCGGGTCGGTCGTGCAGGAGGAACTTACCTACCGCAGGTACAGTCGTTGGACGGAAGTTGCGCGTTTGCTGCTGTACTGCTTTGCCGAACACTTTCCCTATCGCCAGCTGCACATGGTCTGGCGGCTGCAAGGAATGTGGCAGTACCTGCGCGGAGACGTGAAATGGGAAGCGGCGGAGCGCAGCCATTTCGCGGCTGCGCCGAACCCTTGAGTCGCTGCAACGGATTCGCCAAGGCGCTACAACAGCGACGGATGGCAGAATGAGGCCATTGCCGTGGCCAGGAATTCTATGGCGAGTGCGAATGAACAATCCGAACCGAATATGCGCTCTCTGTCACGCCGGGAGCTGCAGGTCGCCAAATTAGTTCAGGATGGCCTGTCAAACAAGGAGATCGCCGTCCAACTTGGCATCGTTGAACGGACCGTGAAATACCATGTTTCCCACCTGCTGAAAAAGACCGGGGCCCGTAATCGTACTCGCCTGGGCTGCATGATGCTGGAGGATAGTCAGTTTTTCTCCATGGAACTGAATGACGGCGATACGGCCATGGCCAACAAGGTAGCCAGGTATCACGAGCAGGAAGCCACGCTGGAAAAGCGGTTGCGCTACGTCAAGGGGATGATAGAGGTAACCGAGGACTACCTTTCAGAAACGGAATTGAGTCAGACTTCTACCCTGCCGTCACCCACTTCGACCACGGTAAGATCCTTGAATCCTGTCGTGCCGATTCGCTCCGGCCGCGGCCATGGATAAGCTCTGATCCATGGCTGCAAGAAGCGCGCGCGCTTACTCCGGAGGGTTGTTGCTGCTCTGGTCGGAAGTGCCTGGACGACGCTTCAGGACCGGCCGGTTCGGGTCGCTGCTGCGATTGGAATCGTCCGAGTAATCAATGACGTCGTTGTCATTGTTGGACGGCGGCGGCGCGTTGTAGTTGTGGTTGGACGGCGGCG
The DNA here is from genome assembly GCA_036391015.1 of Terriglobales bacterium. Taxonomy (GTDB): domain Bacteria; phylum Acidobacteriota; class Terriglobia; order Terriglobales; family Acidobacteriaceae; genus JAIQGF01. The sequence continues at coordinate 10,114 of DASWAR010000186.1, read as the reverse complement.
CATTGTACGCGCCGCTGTAATCGTTGCGCGGGCGCTGAATGCTGCTCACCGGCATGACCGTAATCGGGCTCTCCAGGCGGAAGCTGAGCAGCGCTTCCGATTCAACCCGCACCTGCTGCGGCTTGGTGACGGCCTGTGCTCCGCCGCCGACGCCCGCGCCTGAGGCCGCACCGATCGCAGCTCCCTTGCCACCGCCGGCGATCCCGCCGATGACCGCGCCAATTGCCGCGCCGGCCCCCACTTTCTTCGCCGTGCTGGCGCCACGCGACGTGCCCTGCCGCGTGTACTGGTTGGTATGCAGGGTGTACTTGCGGCCGTTCACCGACAGGCTGGCCAGTTCGAGCGCCAACTGCGACTGGCCGGCGAAGCGTCCGGAATCCTTGAGATCGGCAATGCGACCCACAACGTCGGCGCCTTCGGGAATGACCACCTTGTCGCCGATGGTGATCGGCGAATCGAGCGTGGCGCGGAAGCTGTCTCCAGGATGATTCTTGCCGGTGTCCACCGGATCGATCATGCGGATGTTGAACATCGTCCCGCTTTCAATCGTGATGGGTGTCGGCGGAGGCGGAGGCGGCGGAACCACCGGCGCAGTCACGTTGGACGTCGGCATTGGCGCCATGGCTGCCGTGCTGGCGGTATAGGTCGCCGGGCCCGAGGAGACGATCGGCATGTCGCTGGCCGTATGGTGTTTGCGGCTTTCTCGATACGCGGAGGGTTTCCTGGCGGCGCGTGCGGGCGCCGCGGCCTTCGCGGCGGGCTGTTCCTGCACATCCGGAGGCAGTGCGCTCGCCTGCAACGATGGCGGCGCGGCGAGCAGCAGATTGTTGACGACGGTCTTCACGCCCTCGACCTGGGCGGCGTCGTTGGCAGCCTGGACGCGCTCTTCCTCGCTAGCGGCGGACCCGCTCAGCGTAACCACGCCGTTGCTGGACATGACGGAAATGTGTTTTTCGGAGATCTTCGGATCGCTGTTGATCCTGGTCACCACTTCGCCGATCACCTGCGCGTCGCTGCGCCCGCGGCTGCAGCCCACGGCGACAGCCAGCGCCAGCACGGCCGCGATCAGCACGATGGATACATGCTTCGTCGTCATCACTCACTCCTGCCTGTCCAGAGCCAAGTCTTATATTGCGCGCTGGACTTTGCACACTAGAACCCGAAAAACTGCTACCGGATTAAACCCGCTCACCAAAGAAAAGTTCTTCGCCGCCCAGGACCAGTAGGTACTAAGGCCAACGGGTGCCGCTACTTGGCCCCAGGCGCGGAGGCTGCCAGATCAACCCGCTTTGCGATGTGGTCCCGGATCCAATGTGCGTCCCACCACTCCTTGGGGTCGATCTGCACTCCGTCGAGTTGCATGCTGAAGTGGATGTGATCACCGCCGGCAAGCCCGGTTTGGCCGCTCTTGCCCATGATCTGCCCGCGTTTGACCATGTCGCCTTCATGCACGGCAATCTCGCTCAGGTGGCCGTAAATAGACTGCAAGCCGTATCCGTGGTCCACGACGATGCAGTTGCCATAAATGCCGAGTGGCGCCGCATACACCACCCGTCCGTCGTTGGTCGCCTGCACTCCCACATGCTGCGTAATCGACAGGTCGTAACCAAGGTGCACCTGCTGGTCGATTTTCTTGCCTTGGTAAAAGTAATTCCGCACGTCGGCGAAGTTTGATTCCACCTTCGAGTTCGGCTGCTGCTGAAACGGTTGCGACCACAGGAACCGCGCTTCCGTCTTCAAACGCAAGTCGGAAAGCGTCTTGTTGTTGGCGCGGCGCATTTCGCTGTTGATCTTCAGGAAGCGGGTCACGAGATCGCCCGAGCCATTGGGGTCGAGTTCGCCCACGGCCTTTTGTAAGAAGCGATCATCCAACGGCAAATCGCGTACGCGGTATCTGGGCTGCTCCTTCTTGGGGAACGAGAAGACCATTGGACCGGTCACCTGATTGCCGGCGGGATTGGTGGCGTATACAACCGGGGCGGTACCGGCCGGCGCGTCCCAGGCAAACGCGAACAGCGAAAAGAAACCTGGCTTGCCGCCGGGCATGGGCCAGCTCCGGAATGTCAGGTTGCCGACCTTCACGCCTGCCTCCGTGGAGTAACCGGAGACGTTGAAGGACACCAGGTCAGCCATGCCGAGATAGAGATAATGCTGCTCGGAGTCAACGCTAAGGACGGGCGGCTGGGTCACGATCGTCACCTCGCGCTCCAGCCGCGTGGTACCTCCCCGGAAATCGTTGGAGGTTGCTTCGACCATGAGCCGCGCCTTGCCGTCTTTCAGTTGTGGCGTGGCTTTCGCACCGGCCGTGAAATCCCACGTGCCGTCTGACACGTGCCGTTTCCACAGGATTCGACTCGCCGGCTGCACCTGTTCCGCGAGCTGATAGCGGGCGCCATTCTGCTCTACGTACGCTGCCAGGCGACGTACTCCATGCGGAGCGCTCACGCGAACCGAAACCGGCGTCGCTTGGCCGAGCACGGTGACTGCAGGCGCCAAGACGAGGACCGGCGAGACCGACAGCACAAGCAGGGTGATAATCGCGACTGCGGCCAGGAAGATGAAAATGATTATAATTCGCACGATGGACAGAGAAGTTAGCACACCCGGGGTGCGCAGCGGATCAGCTAAATGCCCTATGTACTCAGCCGAGCTCGCCGAAGGCGAGGGCTACGGCCGCGCGTAATAGCCGTCTCGGGCCTGCACGATCAAGTCTTTCTGCCGGGTGGCGAGTTGAATCTTGTGATAGCCGCCTTCGACGCGGTCGGGAGTGTAGCCCAGGCTGTACTGGTTGCGGAGTTCTTCCTGGATCCGGGCATAGATTTCGCCGATGGGCTGCTTCTTGGAAACTTCAAACATGCGGGCGCCGGTTTCCTGCGAGATTCTTTCCAGCACCTTCTTGCCATCGGCGGTGGATTGCCGGGGTTGGGGTTGAGGCATGGGGTAACCTCCGCCGCGCCGGCCCCATCCGCCGCCGCCGCCGCCCACCCTGCCTCCCCAACCTCCGCCGTAGGCATCCGAGTCGGCGAACAGAATCGAGTACACCATGGTATCGGCACGCTGCGCCGATTCGATCGCCCGCTCCAGCGATATGCGGCTGGCGTTGTCCACCCCGTCGGAAAGAATAATGAGAGCCTTCCGGCCTTGCTGTTTGCTGATGACCTCATCGGAGGCGAGAAAAACCGCGTCGTAGAGTGCAGTGCCGCCACCGCCTCGCATACCGCCGCGGCCTGACCCTCGCCCACCACCGCCGCCGGACCCGGGCCAGCCGCCGCCCGACCCGGGCCAGCCGCCGCCTTGCCCAGGATAGCCACCGCCGCCTTGCCCGGGATAGCCACCGCCACCTTGCCCGGGATATCCGCCGCGGCTTCTTTGCATCTGGGGACCCTGCAGCGCGTCCAGCGCCGACTCCAGCTTCTGTCGCGACGAAGTCAGGTCCTGCAGCAGCTCCACCTCGCTTTCAAACTGAATCACGAATGCCTTGTCCCGGCCCTCCCGCATCATTTGTTGCAGAAAGACATAACTGGCGCTTCGTTCCTGCTCGATAAGCCGCCGCTGGCTTCCGCTGGTGTCCACCAGCAAACCGATGCTGAGCGGAAGCTCGCTCTCCTTGGCGAAATACTTGATGGACTGCGGCCGCCCGTCTTCGGTCAGCGTGAAATCATCCTTGGAGAGGTCGCGGACAATTTCGCCTTTTTTCGTCCGCACCGTCGCCGGCACGTTCACCACCTTCACGTTCGATGAAAACGTGGGCACTTGTTGCGCGCTCAGCGGGCCCAGGGCCGCGCAAACGGAGATCCCGGAAAGGAATGCGCAGAATACCTGCCAGCGCCGGAACCTGACGCTACATTCGTGTTTGGTTGGTGGCATCACGTTGCTGGAACCTGCAAGGCAGTCCGGGGTGGCGCGTCGTCTCCACAGTCTAACCCGATACGCGGTGAAAAGTTGGCCGAGCAAATAAGGGATCGGATGCGGACGCTAAGGCTTGCGCCTGCTCCCTGTGGAAATCTAGTGCAAAACTGGGCCAAGATTCGCCTCTTGGGGCAACTGCGATGCAGGCCAGATTGCACAAACGTTCGCCAGGGTAGCAATCGGCATCCCTGCGTGCGTTCAAGACTTTGTTTAGTAACAGCTTGATCGCCGGCGGCTACTACAGGTACCCAGAGTGGAAAACTCCACGTCTGATAATCGTTCGGATAGAGCAATTTGGAACAGACCCCGGGGCGAGCTCTCCGCTAACATCCATTCATGCGACATGCCATTGGCACATTGCTGGTCGTAGTGCTGCTCGTCTTTACCGTGCCCCAGGCGTGTAGCGGATATTCCGTGCTGACGCACGAACAGATCATTGATCTGCTTTGGGACGAACAGATTAAACCCCTCTTGCTGCAGAAGTACCCCGGCGCAACGGACGAGGACCTGCGCGTGGCGCATGGGTATGCGTACGGCGGATGCCTGGTCCAGGACATAGGCTATTACCCATTCGGCAACAGGTTGTTCAGCGATTTGGTTCACTACGTCCGGAGCGGTGATTTTGTTCAGGCATTGCTTTCCGAGGCGACCGACGTCAATGAATACGCATTCGCAATGGGAGCGTTGGCGCACTACACCGCCGACATCACTGGACATCCGTTGGTGAACGCTGCGGTCGCGCAGCGGTATCCCAAACTGATGGCCAAGTATGGACCCCGAGTCACGTTTGCCCAGAATAAAAAAGCCCACATCCAGACGGAGTTCGGTTTTGATGTTGTCCAAGTCGCCAAGTACCGCTACACGTCCGATGCGTACCACAACTTCATCGGTTTTGAGGTCTCAAAACCAGTGTTGGAGCGGGCATTCCTGAAGACCTACGGGATTGAGCTGAAAGACATCTTCAGCAGCGTTGATTTGTCCATCGGCACGTTTCGCCGGTCCATCAGCAGCGTCATACCAGAAATGACCCGCGTCGCGCTTCTCCTCAAGAAAGACGAGTTGGTCAAAGAGGACCCGACTTTCACCAGGAACAAGTTTCTCTTCAACTTGAAGCGCACTGATTATGAGAAAAAGTGGGGAAAGGGCTACCAAAAACCGGGGATTGGAGCTCGGGTACTCTCCGGACTTTTCAGGCTCATGCCCAAGATCGGCCCATTCAAGGCGGTCGGCTTCAAGATGCCAAGCCCGGAAACTGAGACGCTGTATCTGAAGAGTGTCAACAACACGGTCGACCAATATGGGATCTATCTCCGGGACTTGAAAGCGGCAAAGCTTTCTCTGGAAAACACGGACTTTGATACTGGCAAGCCGACCGTAGCCGGGGAGTACGGGTTGACAGATGAAGCCTACGCCAAGCTGTTGGACAAGCTGGCAGGCCGTAAGTTTGCCGAGGTGACGCCAGAGCTGCGGAAGAACATTTTAGACTTCTACAACACCACGAATGTTCCGGTTTTCGCAAAGAAGGAACCCGAAAAATGGAATCAGGTGCTCAAGAACATTGCCTTGCTGAAATCGACGTTTCCAGAATCGACCTCAGCCATGACGCTGGAAGAAGCCCCACAGAGCGACGCCCGTGCGCCTCGATAATCTTCTGGACCCGATGAATTTACGCCGCCTCATAATCGCAGCCGTGTTGGTAGTGTCTACCGCCGCCCCAGCACAATATCGAAGTTCCGTGGTGCCTCCGGTGCCTGCGGGCGAACTCATTAAAGGCGTCGTAGCCAATGAGCTCAGGGACCGCGAGCAGCTGCGGAAGTGGATGTATGCGATCGAAAAGCGAGTGGGAAACCAATCCCTCACGGAAGAGCAGGTGGAGACCAAGAACGGCCCCGTCTACCGTGTACTTGCCAGGGACGGCGTAGCGCTGACCCCGGACCAGCGGCAGCAGGACAACGCACGTATTGGCCGCCTTTTGCACGATACCGGCCAGCAGGCGAAGCTCAAGCAACAGTATGACGATGACGAGCAGAAGCTGGAAAAGCTGATGCGCGTGATGCCGCAAGCTTTTCTCTACGACTACGATGGCGTCGACGGAAAATTTGTGAGGCTCAAATTCCGCCCCGACCCCAGCTACCAACCTCCGGACTACGAAGCTCGGGTGGTGCATAGCCTTGCGGGAACCGTCCTGATCGATGCGCAGCAGAAACGCCTGTCCAAGCTCTCGGGCCAACTCATCAACGGTGTGAATTTTGGGTTTGGGATCTTGGGGCACATCGACAATGGCGGCACAATCGAAGTTGGGCGCGTTCAGGTCGGACCCTCACAATGGAAGACCGCTTTGCTCAATATCCAATTGTCAGGGCGTATGATTTTTTTCAAGACAATTAGCAAACAGCAATACGAGGTCCGGTCCAATTTCCGCGCGGTTCCCGGTGATCTTAGCCTGTCAGATGCGAACCAGCTTCTTTATGCCCCAATCCTCGCGCCAGGTTCTGAGATCCGGCACAGCGACCCTGCAACCACCTCGTTTAATTTGCCGTAAGAGCTTAATCCTGCGCTCGCTGCCGGCGTTCGCTACTTCCATTGGCATCCAGCCACTCGAGTAGAGAGCGCACACTCGCCCGAGCCAGGGCGATCGAGCAATCAGCAGCTCCGTAGTAAATGTTGATCGTGTCCCCATCCGGCTTCATCGGCTGCGCACCTCGGCTGCCTTTGCCGCCGGCATTGAGGACAGCTCTGCCAGTACTATTTGGTCGACCTGTGCCGGGAAAACTGGTCAGAATTGACCATCGTTGCGGGGAGAATCGTGCAGGAGCGTTGGTGGCTTGGACATTGTCAGGGGCTGACAGGTACTCAGGATGGACTCGCGTGACAGATCGTCGTTCGTGAGTACACGGGAATGTTCGAGGAGGCGGACGGCCGCGCCACGCTCTCGGACAATGCAGGGAGAATGTGCCGGAGCGTTGGTGGCTTGGACATTGAACCCGGCTGCGGCTATTTCGACCGGGCCGGAATTCAGATGGATGCTGATGCTCTGTTCCATCTCAGGTGGGAACTCCGGCACAGGCCCTGCCAGCTTCTTGCGGTACACATTGAGCATGATCTCTTTGAACACCGGAAGCGCAACCCTGCCGCCGGTTTCGCTTTGTCCGAGGGAGCGGTTGTCGTCAAAGCCGATGCGGACGGCGACGGTGATTCCTTCGGGGCCGTAAGTGGAGCCCACGAACAATGCATCCCTGAAGTTGTTCGTCGTTCCTGTCTTGCCCATCACAGCTACCGGAAAACTGTGCGAGTCAAGCGCGTGTGCCGTTCCGGTCGGCATGCGCACGACACCGCGCAGCCCTTCCTGAATGAGCACCAGCGCGCTGTCGTTCACATTTGTCTGGGGCCATCCATGTTCGTTGTCCAAGGCCACCTTCCCCGATTCGCGAAGGATTTTCTGGATCACATGAGGCTCGGCGAGAGTGCCCGATGCCATCGTGCGGTAGGCATTGGCCAGTTCCAACAAGCTCACTTCGGATGCGCCCAATGCCGTGGTGGCGTACGGCTGCAAGGGTGTCCGGATTCCTAAACTGCGCGATGTTTGCATCACCTTCTCAATCCCAATCTGCGTTGCTATCCAGATTGCTACCGCATTCCGGGATTCGGCGAGCGCTTCCCGAAGGGGGATCATTCCCTTGAATTGACCGTCGTAGTTTGAGATCCATTTCATACTTTGCTTCCCTCGGTCGGGCACGCTGATGGGTTCGTCGGGAACCATACTTTCAAGGTTGAATATTCCCTGGCGAAAAGCGGCGAGATAGACGAAGGGTTTCATTGCAGAGCCGGGCTGCCGCATGGATTTCGTGACGCGATTAAAGTCGCTGTATGAGTTGGAACGCTTTTCGTAGAACTCGCGTCCTCCGCTCTCGGCGAGGACACTTGCATTCCGGTTCCTCAGCACAATGACAGAGCCTTGGATTACCCCTCTTGCGCTCGGGTGTCGCTTCTCATACATCAAGAGGCCATGCTCCAGCGCCTGGTTAACAATGTGCTGCACGCGGGAATCCACGGTGGAGTAAACCTGGATACGTCCCAAGAGCAAGTCTTGAGCACTCAGTTCGGCGTCGCGGCTTCTCAGCTCTCTGAGCACGCTTTCAACGACGGCTGGTGCCTGCGGCATATTGTTCTTGCCCGGCGCGACCACCACGATGGGGTGCTGTTTGGCCGCTTGTGCGTTCTCCCGGGATATGAAACCGCGCTTCACCATGAGCCCAAGGATCTGGTTTCGGCGATGCAAGATTCTCTCGGCGTCCTGGGCGCTGGGGGCGTAGACACGAGGCGATTTTGCGATTCCCGCCAGCAAGGCGGCCTTGTCAGCGTCGGCCACGGTGAAGCCGGCGAGCGGGCGCCCAAAATAGTATTCGGCAGCCGCCGCAAACCCGTACTGCCCATTTCCCATGTAAAGGAAGCTGGCATAACGGGCCAGAATTTCCTCCTTGGCTCGACGTTTTGAACCGAAACGCTCTTGCATCTCCTGTTCCATCCACACCGACAGTCGAATTTCCTCGAGTTTCCGAACCAGCTTCTTGGCGCTGCGCGCGCCGATCACATAGGAAAGCGCGCCCGGCCGAAGCTCGTTGCTGTTTTCTCCGTCGGTGAGATTTCGCAGAAAGTAGGCCCGCACAAGCTGCTGCGAGATGGTTGAGCCGCCCTGCCGCAACATGACCAGGCTGTCGGCTTTGTCTTGCCGCCCGAGCCGTGTAATGCGCGTCAGCAGCGTCCCAATTCTGACCTTGCTCAGCACCCGGGGGATTCTGGAATAGTCAACCCCGCCGTGGGAGAAGAAGTTCTTATCCTCGGCGGCAAGAATCGCGTTGCGCACAACCGGGGGAATGTCCGCATATTGCACGATCTGGCGGTGCTCTTTTGCCAACTCGATCAGCGGCTGTCCGTTGGTGTCGTAGACATGTCCAATGGCAGGAAACTCAAAACGGGCGAACGGTTCGATGTCAGGCAGGCTATCCCTGTCAAAATAGACGTAATGAAGTCCCATGAGAAGCACAAAGGCGGCAATCACGCCGGCGATGCCGGTTGTGCCGATTGCAATGCGAGCCGCCCTACGCAGCCCGACTGAGTGGGTGCGACGAAATTGCCGAGCTGCCGCCAGAGCGCGCGCCCGCGTACGCTTGAGCCAAGTGGCAGCGCGGCTCTCCGCGTCCGCCGCCCACCTGGGCCATGCCTCACGGCGCCAGTTGCGTATTCGCAGCATATGCTCTTTCAACTGCTCGGCCTTGGACTGCTTGCAGGAAGAGCCGACCCGCGAGCGGCCGGCTCCATATGCGGATTACCGAGGCGTGGTAGCGCTTCGGTTACCGAGGCTGGGGAAGTGTGGTGGGCTGCATCCGCATCTCACCGATCGTGGTTCCGATCACTTCGCCAGATACTACCAACTCGACACGTCGATTCTGCTGACGCCCATCGGCGGTGTCGTTTGACGCAATGGGTTGAGTTTTGCCGAAACCCACTGCTGTCATCGAGGATCCCGGAATCCCTTGCCCCGCCAGATACCCTCTGACCGATTCCGCACGTCTCTCCGAGAGGCCCTGGTTGTAGGCATCGCCGCCGACGCTGTCGGTATTGCCCTCAATTCCCAGCTTGAGCCCGGGATAGGCGAGCATGATGCCGCTGATCTTGGCCAGCTTCTCGCGCGCCAGCGGGCGCAGGGTGTGCTTTCCCGTGTCGAAGAGAACGTCAGACATGTTGACGACCAGACCGCGAGCGGTGTCGCGGGTTTCGAGGATGGTGTTGAATTGCAGCAGCAATTGGGCGCGGAGCTCTGTCTTTTCACGCTGGGCTTGCTGGAGCTGCTCATCCGCTGAGGCGGCGGCAGCTGCGGCAGCGGCGCGATTACGCTCTGCTTCGGCCTGAGCGGCCTGTTGCTGCTGGAGGGCATCAGCCTGGGCCTGGCGCTTCTGGCGCTCGGCCTCGTCACGTGCGCGTATGGCATCGGCCGTGTCAGCTTCGGCGCTCATGGTCTGAGCCTTGGCTTTCGCTTCGCGATCGGCTGCCGCCTTGGCTTCAGCGTCGATGCGCTCGGCTTCCATGCGCTTCACCGCAATTTCGCGGGCGTCTTCCGCCGTCTGCACCGCTTCGCGCGAGGTTCCAATCAGCGACTTCTTGTCAATTTCTTTCCTGGTAGCGTATCCATCTGCCTGGTTCATCA
>DASWAR010000185.1:0-21816 GCA_036391015.1 Terriglobales bacterium | reverse complement strand
ATGTGTACGTCGCGACGTTCGGCTTCAACGCCGGCGGAGGCGCCTCCGGCCAGGGACAACTGTACGTTTACACGCCGAACGGAAAATTGCTGCGGCAAGTGGCGGTTGAGAACTCGACGTCGCACCTGCTCGGACTGGCGTTCCATCCCACGACAGGCGCCCTGCTGGTCATTGACTTCGGTGGCGCGCAGGTACTCAAGGTGAACCCGGTGACGGGGAAGTCGTCGGTGTTCATGACCGTCCCGGATCCTGCAAACTCGGGGTTGAACGGGCTGACGTTCGACAAGGCGGGCAACGTGTACGTTTCGGATTCGTTCCTGGGGGTGATCTGGAAGACGGGCAGCGCGGGTGGCGCGGCGACGTCGTGGGCGAGCGACCCGCTGCTGACGACGAAGGGTGTGCCTCCGTTCGGGGCCAACGGAATCGAGTTCAACCATGCGGCCACCGCGATGTTTGTCGCGAACACCGGGGACGACCGCATCCTGAAAATCCAGGTGAATGGCGATGGCAGCGCGGGCGCACTGTCGATATTTACCAACAGCATCAACGGAGCGGATGGGATCGCCATCGACGCACACGACAAACTCTGGGTCGCAGCCAACCAGGGCGATGAGATCGTGGTGGTGGACCCGACGGGGAAAGCAATCGCCAAGCTCGGAGATTTTTATGGCCTCGGCGATCGGGGTGTGCCCCGCGGGCTGTTGTTCCCGGCCAGCCCGGCTTTCAGCCCTGACGGCCACTGGCTGTACGTGACCAACCTTGCGCTCGACCTGCGCTTGTTCAATCCCGATTTTGTAGCAATTGATTCGGCGTGGACAGCGCAGGTGAAGCGCTACACGGTGTCGAAGATCGAGGCGCGAATCCCGCCGCTGAAGGCCGATGGAGACGAGGACTAGGCAGTGGCGGCGCCGGCGGGAGTTTGGTTGGCGCAGTTGATGATTGCTAGATGATCGCAGAGGGAGCCCCACCCGACGAAGAACGCGTTGGGTGGGGCGCCTGCCACAGGCGAGGGCGCGTGTGCCCCGCTATTCCTTCCCGACAAAGGTGGGGAAAATGCCGAGGATGTCGGGGTCGGACTTGAGCAACTGGTCGGCGGCGCGGCGAGGGCGCGTAACGGTTGAACTACTGCGCGCCGGAGAGGTCGTCGGCGGGTAGCAGGACGAAGTTGCAGCCGCCGGTGGGGAGGCAGGAGAGCGTGCCGCGGCGGAGCAGGCGGGTGGGCGTGGTGTCGGGGAACATGAATTCAACTTTGATGCCGCGCAGGGCGTCGGCGAACGGCTTCAGCTTATCGCTGCCGCTGATAAAACGCGTTTCTTCCACCTTCGCACCGGGGCCGAGCACAAGATAGAAGTCGGCCTGGGCGGATTCCTGGAGCAGCGGGCCGAGGCCGATGGTGCGCAAGGCCTCGAGATCGCGGCGGGCCTTGTCAACCAAGCCGTCAATCTTCAGGTCCAGCATCTTGCTTTGCGCCGCGGCCTTATCGCCCGCGGTCTTGTTGGCGGCTTTCTTCGCCGCCTTTTCCGCAGTCTGATCTGCAGCCGTGGACGCGCTGTCCGGTTTCCCGGCGAGCAATGCGGCGAGGTGCCGGCGGGTCTCGGGCAGCGGCTTGTACGCGGCCAGAGCCTGGGCGTAGGTCTGGATGGCCTTTTCTTTTTCGCCGCGCTTTTCATAAACCTGAGCCAGGTGGTCGCCGACCTCGCCGTGCTGGCCGAGTAGCCAGGCGGCGCGGATGAATTGCTCGGCTTGGTCGAGCTTGCCGCGCTGGAAGTGGACCCAGCCCAGGGTATCCCACTGCGCCGCCAGCGAGATGACGAGCGCCTGCTGCTCCAACTGCATGTTGTCGGCGTTGAGATTCCGCAAGGTGGCGGCGGTGGAGGCGACGGCCGATTCGGCGTACTGCTGCGCCAGATCGAGGTGCACGCCCTTGAGGCTGAGCTGGTACGCGATGTTGTTCCAGGCGCCGGGCGCGGGGGCGATCTGGACGGCGCGGTCGAACGAGGCGAGGGCCTTGGCGTCGTCGCCGAGGTTGAGTTGCGCCTGGCCCAGGCTGATGAACGCCTGCGCATCCTGCGGACTAATGGACGTCGCCTTTTCCAGTTCGGGGAGCGCCTCCCGGTCCTTGTGCTCTTCCAGGTACATGATGCCGAGGTTGCGGTGGGCGAACTTGTCGAGCGGGTTGACTTCGATCTGCTTGTGGAACGCCTCCGCGGCCTTGGCGTAGTCGCGCTTCTCCCACCAGGCGCGGCCGAGGTTGTTGTAGGCAAACTCGTCGAAGGGATTGATTTCGATCTGCTTCTGGAATGCGGGAATGGCGTCGGCGGTGCGGCGCTGCGCCAGGTAGGCGTTGCCCAGGTCGTTCCACGCGGACTTGTGCTTCGGCTCCAGTTCGACAACGCGCTTCAGCAGTTCGGCGGCGCCGCGATAGTTCTGCGCCTGCAGAGCGCTGAGCCCGGCTTCGTAGAGCTCTTCGGCTTTAACATTCTCTGGCGGCTTGGGCGTACCCTTCTGGGTGTTGTCGAGGGCAAGCTGCTGGGCCTCGTCGGCGACGACGGCGCGCCGGAAGGCGGCGTAATCGCGCAGGCGGGCGGCGGGGATTTCACGCGCCCGCAGGTTGATGAAGCGCTCGGCGGTGAAAGTGGTGCCCTTCAGGCCGTAAACGGCGCGGTACTCGGCATAATCGCGCTTCATCTCGAACGGCAACGGGGCCCGCGCGCTGAAGGTGGCGGGCAACTCGATTTTCAGGCGGACGCTGATGGAGCCGGGCGCGCCGATTTCGATGGGCTCAACCGAGTTTCCGTCGGATTCGGAGAGATCCGGCAGGCGCAGCCGGGCAAGCGGTAGATCGAGTTGCGACTGCTGCTTGGACCAGTCGAGGAAGTTGGGCTGCGCGATATCGAACTCGATGTGAAACGGACCGCGGTTGTCGGCAGGATCGTCAACTTTGAGTTCGGAGACGTCGCCGCGCAAGCCTTCCACTTGCGCCACCACTTTGTCCAGATCTTTCCAGCGCGCGTTTGGCACCTGGCGAAAGCCGACGCGCAACGGCAGCTCGCTATCGCCGCTGAAGGAGAGCCGAACATGGGCGGTGAGCTTGCCGAGATCGCTGACCTTGCCTTCGGTCTCGATGACTTGCGTATTCGGCACCGGCGAGTCGGCAGGCGCTTCCATGAGCTGGGCCGCTCCGCCGGGCGGGATGACCAGCGCTTTCTTCTTGCGCAGGTTGAACGTGAGCAGGCGGAAGGGCGCGATCTCCGTGGTGGTATCCAGCCAGACCATTTCCTTGCCGATCGGTACGACGCTGATGACGTGGTCGAACTGCGAGGGCGAGGGCAGGTCGGGATCAATTTTGCGGCTGGAATTGATGAGCGCGGATGAGGCGTGAATGCCCACCGAATCGAGCAGCCCTTCCAGCAGCGTGTGCTTGTCTTTGCAGTCGCCGTACTGGTTGGCGAGGACTTCAGCAGCGGAATGCGGCTGATAGCGGCCAACCCCGAACGACAGGCTGACGTAGCGGAAATTCTTGGCGACGTAGTCGTAGATGGCCTGCAGCTTCTCCATCTCGGTGTTGCGGCCCTTCACCAGTTCCTCGGCGCGGGCGCGGACTTCGGCGGAGGGCGCGCGGCGGTCGCGTTCCAGTCCGGCGTACCAACGGCCCACGGCGTCCCAGGAGGCAAAGGTGGTCATCTGCACGTCCGGCCGCTCGGGCTGGGCGCGGCGGCGTTTTTTCTTGTCAGCGTCGTCTTCGTCGCGCTGCAGGTGAGAAGAGGACCAGCGATAGATTCGCCGCTCGCCTTCGTCGGCGACCTTGGCGTCGTGGCCAGGGCGGGTTTTCAGCTTGACGGCGCGGTTGCGCGGGATGTTGACCTCGAGCTGGTCATCGAGAACGACGCCGGTGTCGAAGAAGCGGTGCTCCATCCAGAATTCGTTGGGAGCAAGCGGCGTGTTGGTGGTGGTGACGACCTGGTATTCCAGAATCTCGCCCGGACGCAGGCCGGGAACGGTGACGTGCTTCTGGTGAAAGTCGGTGTAGACAGGCGCTTCGCGAGCGACCGGCGGGTTGAGGTCCTGGATGGCCGATGCCGGCGCGGTGACCACCACGCCGCCGGACTTGAGCACGCGGACATACGGAATCTGGACGGATTCGTTGGCGGAGCTGTAACCGAAGATGAGTTGTCCGAACGCCTCGACGCCGGCTTCGGTCTGCACGCGGATGCGGGCGGTGACTTCTTTGCGCCCGGTGCCGTCGTTTTCGAAACGGTACACGGTGCGCTGGGACTCGACGACGTAGGCCTCCTGCGAGTAATCGGCTTTGTCTTCTGCTTTTGTGCTGCTGGGCGCCGCGGGAAGCTGTTGGCTGAAAGCGGCTGACGCGAGGAGGAGAATTACGGCGAGGATCTTCATGGGACTAGCTCAGTTGTATCGCGGAACGCACATCGGGGCAACTGCATTGCCGCTCTGGTGGGGCATACGACTCACGGCTCCTGCTCACTCGTAGCGCAAGGCTTCGACGGGGTCCAGCTTGGCGGCGCGCAGGGCGGGGATAATTCCGCTCAAGGTACCGACCACGATCAGGACGATCGCGGAAAACATGGCCGTCATCGGGGAAATCTGCAACGTGATGTCGCCTTTACCGGAGGTGTCCTTGAACAGCGGGCCGAGCAACGGCAGCGTCGGCACGAGAGCGGACACGGCATAGGACAGCCCAATGCCCAACAAGCCGCCGAACAGCATGATGAGCAGTGCCTCCACCAAAAATTGAATGCGGATATGCCACCTGGTGGCCCCCAGGGCGCGGCGCAGGCCGATCTCGCGGATGCGTTCGTCGACGGAGACGAGCATGATGTTCATCACGCCGACACCGCCGATGCCGAGGGTCAGTGCGCCAATGAACACCAGCAAAACCTGCAGCCCGATGGTGATGCCGTCAATGACGGGGCGGAACTCCTCACGTCCAAACATCTGGATCGCCTTCTTGTCGGTCGGCGAAAAACCCTGGCGGCCGGCGATGGCCGCAAGCACCTGCGCCTCGGCCTTGGCCTCGAAGCGCGGCGCCACCGGTTCGAAAACCATCACGCTGGCGTACTTCGTGCTCCACAGGTCACCGGCAGTGGTGAACGGGATAAACACCGAGCGATCGTCGCTGGTGAAGTAATTGCTCATTTGCAGCTTGCGGTCCATGATGCCGATGACGGTGAAGCGCATGCCATTGATTTCGGCCTCTTCTCCGACCGCCGGACGGCCGCTGAATAGTTGTTCGCGAATGCGTCCGCCCAGGAACACCACCCGGCGCCGCTCCACCAGGTCCTGGGCAGAAATCCAGCGCCCTTCTTTCGCCACCTCGTTGCGCATGTCGCCGTACTCGGGGCAGACGCCGCGGATCGCGGTGTTGGCGAGCCGACCTTGATAGGAAACCGATAGCCACCTCACGGTTTCAAGGCACGCCGTTTTCACCAGCGTCGCTTCCTCCTTCACGCGCTCGAGATCGGCTTGCTCGAACCGCACTACCTTTCCGGCACGCTGGCCGCCGGGCTGTTCGCTGGTTTGTCCCGGCCAGCAGACTACGGCGCCGCGGCCAAACGCTTCGAAGCCGCGCACCAGGACACTGCGGAAACTGCTGCCGTAGGCCACCAGCAGCGTCACGGTCACAATCCCCCACACAACCCCAAGCATGGTGAGGATGGTGCGCGTAATGCTGCGAAGCAGCGCGTGCCACGCATCGGTGATGGTTTGTATCAACATATGTGGGTCAACGAGACTCGCCCCCGTTAACCTCCCGCCTCGTAGCGCAGCGCTTCAATGGGATCGACCGAAGCGGCGCGGCGCGCAGGATAAATGGCCGATGCCACAGCCACCGTCCCCAGCAGGGCAAAAGCCAGGGCCCCGGCTCGCCATGTCGGGATCAGGCCGGCGAAGTAATCCGGCATGTGGGCCAGATCCACCAGTGCGCAAATCCCGAACGCAACCGCAAAACCGATGGCACCGCTGATGAACACCACGATCAGGCTTTCCAGGAAAAAATGGCGCAGGATGGTGCGCGAAGTGGCGCCCACGGCCTTGCGTACGCCGATCTCCCGGGTGCGCTCCCGGACCGCGACGAGCATAACGTTCATGACCCCGATCCCGCCGAGAAACAGCGTGACCAGCCCGACGGCACCCAGGAAGTACTTCATCCCGTTGGTCATGGTCTGGAATGCCTTGGCTTCCTCGACCGTGTCCCACACGTTGGCCGCCTCTTTGTCGGTGGGATCAAAATTGTGAATGCCGGCCAGTGCCGCGATCGCTTCGCGTTTGCAAGCCTCGTGCTGGTCGACGCTGCGCGGCGTTACCAGCATCCGATCGAGCGTATGCGGTGTGTCCGGCGGTTTGTTCGGGAAGTCCTCGCGCATCGGCGGGTAGGGAATGAAGATTTTGTTCACGTCCCTGCCGTCATAGCTGGAATCCTGCTTCTTGGTTTGCATGACTCCGATGACTTCGTATGGAATCTCGTTGAGATAGACGGTTTCTCCAACCACCGGTCGCGAGCCGAACAGTTGCTTGCGCGCGTCGCTGCCCAGGAACGCCACCCGGCGCGCCTCGCGAACATCTTCCCAGTTATAGAAACGCCCCTCACCGACGTTGAGGCTGCGCACTTCGGCAAACGGCGGATGGGAGCCTGTGACCAGCAGCGTGGCGGCGTTGAAATTGCTGTGGATGCGAACGTTATTTCCCAGTTCGGGCAATACATACCGGCAATCGGGCGATTTCTCCTGGACCAGCGGCAGGTCGCTTTCTTCCCAGCGAACCCGCCTTCCGGCGCGCAGACCGCCGGCTTGGTTGCTGGTCCTGCCGGCAAAAATAATCATGACGTCGCGCCCGAAATTCTGCGAGACCTTTTGCTGCCCCACTCTTAGGCCCTCGCCCGCTGCAACCATCAGCATGATCGACACGATGCCCCAGGCAATTCCGAACATGGTGAGAAAGGTTCGCAGCTTGTGCGTCCATAATGTCCGGAAGGTGTCGAGGAACAAGTCTCGCAGGTGCATGGGCTCAGTAGTTGACCAATCATCGATACGTTCGAACCTATACGCTGGTTCGAAATTTTGCGGATGTGGTCCTGCGGGTTAGACGCACTGGGCTGCTGACCGTTACCGGGCGCGACCTGAGAAGCGGCAATTTGAGCCTGCCGGGGTCAGCAGGTAGCAGGACGCGTGGTGTCCACGCTTTTGAGTCCTCTAGCTCTCGCCTCAGCTCAGCGTCGCCCGCGCATTTACCAGATCATCTTCCATGTCCACGCTGAGTTGGAAGTTCAGGCGCTTGCAGATGGCGCGCATCTCGCGGTTGACGCCGAGCATGGTGGAGGCGACGTACTTCAGCTTTTCGTCTTTGGCGATCTGCAACAGGCGGCTGACGATTTCGGTCCCGAGCCCGCGGTGTTGGTACTCGTCGCGAACCAGGACGGCGATTTCGGCCTCTTCTGTGCCGTGCAGCTTGCTGAGACGGCCGACGGCGAGGACTTCGCTGGAACCGTCGGGGCGCTTGAATTCGGTGACCAGCGCCATTTCGCGGTCGTAATCAATGAAGCAGATGCGGGTGAGGCGCTCGTGCGTGGTGCGCTGCGTGAGTTTCAGCGGCTGGAAGTAGCGCAGGTAAACGCTGCGGTCGGAAAGCCGGCCGTGGAAGTCGATCATCAGCGGCTCATCTTCGGGGCGGATGGGCCGGATGGTGACCTGGGTACCGTCTTTCATCGTCCAATCGCGGACATACTGCTGCGGATAGGGGCGGACGACGGGGCGCGGGAGTTGGTCTTCGCGGGTGTCGGCGGGATGGAGGACGACGCGCGCGTCAAGGGCGAGGAGGCGGTCGCCGGAAGCCAGCAGCGGGTTGATGTCGATCTCCTTGATCCACGGCTGATCGATTACTA
This sequence comes from Terriglobales bacterium, assembly GCA_036391015.1. GTDB lineage: Bacteria > Acidobacteriota > Terriglobia > Terriglobales > Acidobacteriaceae > JAIQGF01. The sequence continues at coordinate 13,916 of DASWAR010000185.1, read as the reverse complement.
GGCGGCTGAAATTCACCATCAGCGTTTCCAGCGCCGCCATATCGACCGGGAGCAGGCCGCGCACGCCTTGGAGCGCCTTGTAGATCCTGGTCTGCTCGAACATGCGGCGGGCGAGCGTGGTGTTGAGCGGAGGCAGCGCGAGGGCATTGTCGTGCTCGAATTCCACCAACTGGCCGCCGCGGCCGAACAGCAGCACCGGGCCGAACTGCGGATCAATGCTGCTGCCGAGGATCAGCTCGAATCCGTGGCGCGAGATCATGGGCTGCACCGTAACGCCCAGGAAATGCTGGCGGCCGGCCTTGGCGACAATGTTGTTCTCGATGGCCTGAAAAGCGGCGCGCACCGCGGCAGCATCCTTGAGGTCGAGTTGAACCCCGCCGACATCGGTCTTGTGAGTCAGGGTATGCGAGTGCAGCTTGACGACGACGGGATAGGTGATGGCGTCAGCGTGCGCGACGGCTTCGTCGGCGGTTGCGGCGACGCGCGTAGCCACTGTGGGAATGAAATACGCGGCGAGGATTTGCTTGGATTCGGCTTCGGAGAGCAGCGCGCGTCCGGCCTGGCGCGCCGATTGGATCAGCCGGTCGGCGGTCGCGCGGTCGGGCTCCTGCTCAGTCTGGCTGCGGAGGACGGGAGTTTCGTAGAGACCGCGCAGGTTGTAGCTCCACCGCCACATGTAGGTGAAAGCGCGGGTGGCAGTGTCGGGAAACTGGAAGGTCGGAATGCCGGCGCGGTTGAGGATTTCGTTGGCCGCGACGATCTCCGCGCCGCCCATGAAGCAAGCCAGGATCGGCTTTCCAGTCGAGGTGGCGAAGGGCTTCAGCAATTCGGCGATTTTGGTCGGCTCGGCCAGGCCCTGGGGCGCGGTCAGGACAAGGATGCCGTCGGCGTTGGGATCCTTGAGCGCGATCTCCAGCGCCTGCCCGTAGCGCTCGGGTCCGGCGTCGCCGAGGATGTCAATGGGATTGCCGTGGCTCCAGTGCGGCGGCAGGATTTTGTTGAGTTGTTCGAGCGTGCTGGGGGAAAGCTCGGCAAGTTCGCCGCCCTGGGCCGCGAGACCGTCGGCGGCGAGCACGCCCGGGCCGCCGGCGTTGCTCAGGATCGCCAGACGCGGGCCGCGTGGGCGCGGCTGCTTGGCCAGGACTTCCGACATGTAAAAGATGTCAGAGATAGAGTGGACGCGGAGCACGCCGCTGCGGCGAAACGCGGCGTCCAGGACTTCGTCGCTGCCGACTATTGTGCCGGTATGGGAGGCAGCGGCCTTGGCGGCAGCTTCGGTGCGGCCGGCCTTGATCACGATGATCGGCTTGTTGAGCGAGACCTCGCGCGCAGCGGAGAGGAAATGGCGCGCGTCGCCGATCGATTCCATGTAAATGAGGATGGACTGGGTGCGGGTGTCGTCGCCGAGGTAGTCGATCAGGTCGCCCCAGCCGATGTCGAGCATAGAGCCGACCGAGACGAAGGCACTGAAGCCGACCATTTCGCGCAGGCTCCAGTCGAGAATGGCGGTGCAGAGGGCGCCGCTCTGGCTGAGGAAGGCCACATTGCCGGGGCGCGCGATCTGTTGCGAAAAGGTGGCATTCAACCCGGTAAGCGGGTTCATGACGCCGAGGCAATTGGGGCCGACCACTCGCAGGCGGCTGCCGCGGATGCGGTCGGCGATCTGGCGCTCGAGTTCGAGGCCCTCTTCGCCGTGCTCTTTGAAGCCGGCGGAGATGACAACGGCAGTTTTCACGCCCGCTTGCACGCATTCACCGATGATGCCGGGCACGGTGGCGGCGGGAGTGGCAATGACGGCCATGTCCACCGCTTCCGGAACGGCGGCGACGTTGGGGTAGGCCTTGATGCCGAGGACGCTGGGGCGGTCCTTGCTGACGGGATACACGGTGCCGCCAAAGGGACTGCTGAGCAGGGCCCAAAGGACGCGGCGCCCGATGGAGCCGGGACGCTCGGTGGCGCCGATTACGGCGACGGTCTTGGGATGGAAGAGCGCGTCGAGAGGATGACCCTCGGTGTGCAGGACATCGTGCGCCTTGTCGGTGGTGGAGGTCTTCATAGCGGCTTGGGCCACGTGATCCATCGCGACGACATCTCCTGTTTGGGCGGACCCTAGAGTGTAATCGTTTCCCGCGTGGCCGGGAGCAAGGTCGGTCACAAGCCGATGTGACGGGGCAGCACGCCGCGGTTTTTTTTGTTGCCTGCCCGGTGCCGAGCCGAAAGGTTTGCGCCTCCCGCTCTCGAAAAAGCCTCGTATCCGGAGGTTTTCCGGCGCCGAAAGCGCGGAAACCGGAGTAAGATCGTTGCATTCATGCGGGGTGCCTGAGCTTCATTCCTCCAGCTGCGGGCGCGGATTGATGGCAAGTAATCATAGGGCCTCATAGCGAGGTTCCCCGAGATAACTGGGGAAGTTTCATGAAGTTGGAGGCCGGATGCAGCAGGTAACTTCACCCAACAACCCCCCGTCGGCGGCACCCAAGGCGGAGAGCAATCGGAATTTCTGGATCTATACGGGATACGTAGCAGCGGCGCTGGGCCTGCTGGGAGTCTTGGCCTATCACTTTTCCGGGTATCTGCTGAAATAGGCTGAAGCCTGACATGGCCGGAGCGGCGCATCGCGCCCGGGCCGAGCGCATTTTCGTGGTTCCGCGACACGCGTCGGCGTCAGTGTGCAATGCTAGAATGGAGCTTTCAGACCGGCCCTGATCCCACTTTACGGACGTCAATGCCTTGGCCGATAACGGTCCTAACCGCGCGACTATCACTTACGCCGATGCCGGGGTTAACCTGGAGCGCGCCGGCCGCGCCAAGCAGCGCATCAAGTACCTCGCCCATAAGACATTCAACAAGTGCGTGCTGAGCGAGATCGGCAGCTTCGGGGGACTGTTTGCCCTCGACAAGAAGAAGTACAAGGACCCGGTGCTGGTGGCGAGCGTGGACGGGGTTGGGACGAAGCTGAAGGTCGCGTTTGAGATGAACCTGCACCACACCATCGGCAGCGACCTGGTGAACCACTGCGTCAACGATATCGCCGTGCAGGGCGCCGCGCCGCTGTTCTTCATGGATTACTTCGCCACCGGCACGCTGGACCCGGAGGTCGCGGAACGGGTGGTGGCCGGCATCGCCGACGCGTGCAAGCACAACGGCTGCGCCCTCATCGGCGGCGAAACAGCGGAGATGCCGGGCTTCTACGAGCATGGCGAGTATGACCTGGCGGGGTTCATTGTCGGAGTCGTGGACAAGGAAAAAGTCCTGACCGGAAAGGCCGTGCAGGTGGGTGACGTGCTGATCGGCCTGCCGTCAAACGGCCTGCACACCAACGGATACTCGCTGGCGCGCAAGCTGCTGTTCGGGACCGCGCACTACTCGCCGGAAACCTACGTCAACGAACTGAAGAACAAGGTCGGCAACGAGCTGATGCGGGTGCACAAGAGCTACTGGCCGTTGCTGAAAAAGCTGGTTGAGGGCGACGCCGTGTCGGCGATGGCGCACATCACCGGCGGCGGCATCACCGGGAACCTGCCGCGCATGCTGCCCAAGGGAACGGCGGCGGTGGTCGAGCTGGGCACCTGGCCGGTGCAGCCGATCTTCCAGCACCTGCAACAGCTCGGAAGCATCCCGCAGGACGAGATGATGCGCACTTTCAATATGGGCATCGGGATGATCCTGGTGGTCCCGCCGAAGAAGTTCAAGAAAGTGCAGACCGTGCTGGAACGCGCCGGCGAGAAGGGTTACACCATCGGACGGATCGTCAAGGGCGAGCGCAAGGTGCTGTACACCTAACCCTGAGTCAGAAGTCAGAAGTAAGAAGTAGAACCAACGTCCTGCAGCTTCGTTCTTTTCTTAATTCTTACTTCTTACTTTCCCTTCCTCCTGCCCCCCCGCAGAACTTTTCCTGGAAGCGCGTTGGTCATCTTTCCCTCCTCAATCACCGGCACACCATTGACCAGCACGTAATCCATGCCGACCCAAAAACTGATTGGGATTTTCGTAGGTGGCGAGATCGCGCACCTTTTCCGGATCGAAAACCACCACATCAGCCCACATGCCTTGCTTGAGGACGCCGCGATCGGCGAGGCGCATGCGCTGCGCCGGCAGGGCCGTCATCTTGCGGATAGCTTCCTCCAGGCGAAGCTTTTTTTCCTCGCGCACATACTTGCGCAGAATCCGCGGAAACGTGCCGTAAGCGCGCGGGTGTGGATGCTCGCGTCCCAGCAGGCCGTCGGGCGCGGTGCCGGAGGAGTCGTTGTCAATCGAAACCCAAGGCTGTTGCAGAGCAAGGGAGACATCGTTTTCCGACATGATGAAGATCGCGTTCGAGGTGTACGCCTGGTCTTCGATCAGCAGGTCGAATACGGTGTCGATTGGATCTTTGCCCCACATGCGGGCCACTTCCGAAATCCGCTTCCCCATTAATGGCTGCAGCTTGGGATTCTGCACCGACGTGATGAGAAAGCCGTCGGGCCCGGTGACCTCCTGCCATTCGTTCTCCCAGTCGCCCGTGTCGGTCTCCAATTCCTTGCGGATGCGCGCACGGATGGCAGGGTCCTTGAGGCGCTCGATCATCCTGGCGTCGCCGCCGTCATGCGCCCAGGGCGGAATGATGGCCGACATTGAATTTTCCCCGGCGGTGTAAGCATAGGTGTCGGCCGTAATGTCCACGCCGGACGCGCGCGCCGCTTCGATCTTGGCGATGATCTCCGGCATGCGTCCCCAGTTCTTTTTGCCTGCCGCCTTGATATGCCAGACCTCGACCGGCACTCCAGCTTCACGGCCAATGCGGATAGCCTCATCCAGCGCCTTGAGGATGTTGTCGCCTTCACTACGCATGTGCGTGGCGTACACGCCGCCGTACGGGGAAGCCTCGCGGGCAAGCGCGATGAGTTCTTCGGTGGTGGCGTACGGCGCAGGAGCGTACTGCAGGGAAGTTGACACGCCAACCGCGCCCTGCTGCATGGCCTCGCGCACCAGCGACTTCATGCGGTCCAGTTCGGCAGGCGAGGGCGCACGATTGTCGTCGCCCAGGACCATGCGCCGGACTTGCGTCGCGCCCACGTAACTGGCGAGATTGATTCCCAGGCCCTGCTTCTCCAGTCGCGCGAAGTACTGCTGGAAGTTCCGCCAGTCGGGATGGACCTGGTAGTGCTCATACGCGACCCGGTCGGCGGCGATGATGCGGTCGTTCAGCGGGGCGATTGAGCCGCCCTCGCCGGTGATTTCGGTGGTGATGCCCTGGTAGATTTTCGAGGGCAGGTGCGGATTGACGAGGATGGTCAGCTCGGACTGGCCGAGCATGTCAATGAAGCCGGGCGCAACCACGCGTCCGCGCGCGTCGATAATCTGCTTGGCCGTGGCACCTGAAAAATTGCCGATGCCGGCAATGCGCCCGTTGCGGATCGCCAAGTCGCCGGAATACCACGGCGATCCGGTGCCGTCCACGACGTGGGCGTTGCGGATTACGACGTCGTACGCCGCACTCTGCTGCGCGCGCGCGGAAAGGACGAGGCACAACACTGCCAAGACGGCGAACCAGCGTTTCATGTCTCACCCCGAAATCTTGTTTCTGCAATCCTGCTGGGAGATGAAAGAATATACGCCATGGCGCAGCTAAAGAAACTCGGCATCCTATTGTCCGGACGCGGCAGCAACTTTGCCGCTATTGCGGAGTCAGTGAAACAAGGGCGCATCAGCGCGGAGATTGCGATCGTTATTTCCAATCGCGCGGAGGCGCCGGGCATCGAGCACGCGCGCAAGCTCGGCCTCGACGCGCGCGTCATACCCAGCAAAGGGCGCGTGCGCGAGGAACACGACGCCGAAGTCGTAGCTGCGCTCAACGAGAAGCAGGTGGACCTCATTTGCATGGCCGGTTATATGCGCCTGCTGTCGCCGGTATTCATACGGGCATTCCCCAATCGCATTCTGAACATTCATCCGTCGCTGCTGCCCTCGTTTCCGGGCCTGGACGCGCAGAAGCAGGCGATCGAGTACGGCGTGAAGGTTTCCGGCTGCACCGTGCATTTCGTCGACGAGCACCTCGACCACGGCGCCATCGTCGTGCAGCGGACGGTGCCGGTCGACGACTTCGACGACGATCACTCGCTGGCGGCGCGAATCCTGGAGCAGGAGCACCTCGCGTACACCGAGGCGATCAACATCGTGCTGCGCGGCAATTACGAGATCGTGGGCCGGCGCGTAGTGGAGAAGAAGGCCATGGCAGCGGCGATACCGCGCTGAGACGCGAAACACACGGGTTTTATGACGAAGTTTAGGTGAATGTCATCCTGAGCGAGCGCGCCGGGGTTTTCGGCGCGCGAGTCGAAGGACCGCTATTCGGTTAGCTGTACATGTGTACCGCCATTCGCTTTCGCTTACATTAGTTGCCATGCTCAAGGTCAAACTCCTCGTCCCCACCGCCAAACCGCCCACCGTTGCCCACCCCGGTGAGGACCTGGGATACGACGTCTATGCGGCGGCGACGATCACGATTGCCGGACGGAACCACGGCGTCGTCTCTACCGGGATTGCCATTGAGATCACCGACGATCACGGCCGGCCCATGGGGGCGCTGCTGCGCGACAAGTCGTCCATGGCGGCCAAGCGCATGGTGCTGACCGGCGGCGTGATTGATTCCGGCTACCGCGGCGAGATCAAGGTCCTGATGGAAAATCTGGGCGATGGGCCGGCCACGATTCACGCCGGCGACAAGATCGCGAACCTGATTCCGTATCCCGTGCTGACCGGAGAAGTGCGCGTCGTGGAGGAGCTGGCGGAGTCGAAGCGGAAAGCGGGCGGGTTTGGATCCACGGGAAAGCGATAGTCGTGGGTATAATCTACTGCTGCAATTGACGAATTGTAGAATTTAAGAATTGACGGATTATTGCGCCGCGGAAGGCACTCGGATGAATGAGAAGGCGGAGTTACTCAAGAAGAGAACCAAGAAGTTCGCCATTGAGATTGTTCGGCTATTTCGCACATTGCCTCGTACCGACGAGGCACGCGTAATCGGCAGACAGCTGCTTCGATCTGCGACCTCTGTTGCCGCAAATTATCGTTCCGTGTGCAGGGCTCGTTCTCGCCCCGACTTCATTTCCAAGATTGGCGTCGTGGTCGAAGAAATGGATGAAACCGTCTTCTGGCTTGAAATGCTATGCGAAACCAGTATCGTGCCCGCGCAGCGCCTGGCCAGCCTCAGTAAAGAAGCCGGAGAATTGTTTGCTATCTTTGCTGCATCACAACTCACTGTGAAGGGCGTCAAAGCAGAAGCGGAAGAATTCGTCAATTCGTAAATTCTTCAATTCGTAAATTGTGTCGTTCATGCATGCTATGAACTTCCGTCCCGTTGACGAGCAGCTCGCCTACATCAAGAAGGGCGCGGCGGAAATCATCCGCGAAGAAGAGCTGCGCGCTAAGCTGAAGAAATCCCGCGAAACCGGCAAGCCGCTGCGGGTAAAGATCGGCCTCGATCCCACCGCGCCCGACCTTCACCTGGGCCACACGGTGGTGCTGCGCAAGCTGAAACACTTCCAGGACATGGGGCACACGGTCATCTTCCTGATCGGCGATTTCACCGGGATGATCGGCGATCCCACGGGCCGCTCGGTCACGCGTCCGCCGCTGTCGCGCGAGCAGATCAACCAGAACGCCACGACCTACCTGGCGCAGGCGCACAAGATACTGGATCCGAACAAGATTGAGATTCGCTACAACAGCGAGTGGCTGGACAAGCTCGGGTCAGAGGGATGGATCCGGCTGGCGGCGAAATACACGGTGTCGCAGATGCTGGAGCGCGAGGACTTCCATAAGCGCTTCCAGGAAGAAAAGCCGATCGCGCTGCACGAATTGCTGTATCCGCTGGCACAGGGATACGACTCGGTTGCGCTGGAGGCGGACGTGGAGTTGGGCGGCACCGACCAGAAATTCAATTTGCTGGTGGGACGCGAGCTGCAGCGGGCCCATGGGCAGCCGTCGCAGGTGGTGTTGACCACGCCGTTGCTGGAGGGCCTCGACGGTGTGCAGAAAATGTCGAAGTCGTATGGCAATTACATCGGCATTACCGAGCCGCCGCTGGAAATGTACGGCAAGGTGATGTCGATCTCCGACGCGCTGATGTGGCGCTACTACGAGCTGCTGACCGATGTGAGCGCGCAAGAGATCGCACGCATGAAGTCGGACGCTGTGGCCGGGCGCGCCCATCCGATGCAGTTGAAGAAAGAGCTGGCGCGCAAGATTGTCACCGATTTTCATTCGGTGGAAGCGGCCCAACGCGCCGAAGAGGATTGGGCCAAGCAGTTCCAGCGCGACGAGGCGCCGGAGGACATTCAGGAAGTTACACTTCTGAGGTCTGAAATCTCCGGCCTCATCCAGGACCCGGATGAACCAGTGACCGACGGGGTTGGATATCCGATCAGGCTAGACAAACTGCTTGCCCGCGCAGGATTTGTCGAGTCTGTAAGTGCTGGCATGCGCAAGGTTAAGGAAAAGGCTGTACGCATCAATGGAGAGGTAAGAACGCAGCCGATCATTGGGGTGTCACTGGGTTTCGAGAAAGCTGCTACAGCACTAATTACTGTGCGCCTCGGCAGAACCATTAAGCGCGTGAAAATCGTGAATGACGGGTAGCTGAGCCGTGCCGTCCCTACGGGACTCGCCCCATTTCCGCTCGCATACCCCGGGCTTAGGCCCGGGGCTACTATCTTCCGCCCGCTTCGCGGGCTGGCTCAGTGACAACTTTGAGTTGTTCGCAGACCTGGAAACCGCGGCACCGTGCTGCCACCACGAGGCGGGACAATCGAAGTTACCTCTGTGTCCGCTGTGGCTAATCACGCGACGGGCAGTCGGCGGCGGACTACAATTCCTCCATGAGCACCACACTCACCCCGGTCAAAACCTTTGGATTTCTACTCGATGGGCGCTGGATTTCAGAGGGCGAGCTCCATGAAATCCGCGCGCCCTATGATGGCGAGGTGGTCGGCACCGTCGTGTACGGCACGCGCAAGCACGCCGAAGCGGCGATTGCGGCAGCCGTCAAGGCGTTCGAGACCACGCGCCGCCTCCCCGCCTACGAGCGCCAGCGCGTGCTTCGGTCGGTTGCCGACGGCCTCATCGCCCGGCGCGTCGAATTCGCCGACGTCCTGGCGCGGGAAGCAGGGAAGCCGCTGAAGCAGGCACACGCCGAGGTGGGGCGCACGATTACGACCTTCCAGATCGCGGCGGAAGAGAGCACGCGCATCACCGGAGAGGTTTTGCCGCTGGACAGCGCGCCCCCCGCCACCGGACGCTGGGGGATGGTCAAGCGCTTTCCGCTGGGCGCAATCTCGGCCATTACGCCGTTCAATTTTCCGCTCAACCTGGTGGCGCACAAACTCGCGCCCGCCATCGCCTGCGGCTGCACCATGGTGCTGAAACCGCCTCCGCAGGACCCGCTCAGCGCGCTGATGCTCGCCGAAGTGGTGCAGCAGGCGGGCTGGCCCGACGGCGCGCTCAACGTGCTCCCGCTCAGCAACGAGGACGCCGCGCCGCTGATCACCGACGAGCGCATCAAGCTGCTGAGCTTCACCGGAAGTTCGGCCGCAGGTTGGGAACTGAAGAAGAAAGCGGGCAAGAAGCGCGTCGTGCTGGAACTGGGCGGCAATGCCGGCTGCATCGTGCATGGCGACGCCGACCTGAAGCAGGCGGCCGATCGTTGCGTCGCCGGCGGCTTCGGTTACGCCGGGCAGACCTGCATTTCAGTGCAGCGAATTTTTGTGGAGCGCAAGGCCATGGGGAAATTCACCGAGCACCTGGTCGAGGGCGCGGCGAAATTAAAGCTCGGCGATCCACGGGACCCGAACACCGATGTCGGGCCGATGATTCGCGAAGCGGACGCGGTTCGCGCCGCCGAATGGATCGACGAAGCTGTGGCCGCGGGCGCGAAACTGCTGTGCGGCGGTCATCGCAACGGTTCATTCGTTGAACCGACCGTGCTCACCGAAACCAAGCCCGGCATGCGCGTGAACTGTCTGGAAGTGTTCGCACCGGTGGTGACCGTCGAACCGTACGACGATTTCAATGACGCGCTCCGCCGCGTCAACGATTCACCTTGGGGATTGCAGGCAGGACTGTTTACCCGCGACGCGCGCCTGATCTTCCGCGCCTTTGAAGAACTGCAGGTGGGCGGCGTGATCGCCGGCGACATACCCACCTGGCGCATGGACCAGATGCCCTACGGCGGGGTGAAAGACTCCGGCGCCGGCCGCGAGGGTTTGAAGTACGCGATCGAGGAGATGACAGAAAGAAAGCTGCTCGTGATGAATGTTCAGTAGCGGCACTGACGCTAGGCGGCTTTGGATCTCCCCTTCATCTTTCCGGACGCCCACCGCTTTTTCATCAGTTCCGAGAGGCGCTTACGGCCGGCGGCCGACATGCGGCTGCGCCGACGCTTGCGGGGCGCGACGGATGCGGACCGCGAGATGCCATCCGAGTGAATCCCTTCGATGGCAGCGATAGCGCGGTCAATGCGGTTACGTTCAGCATGCAGTTGGGTGAGGATTTGTTTGGTGTCCATAGTTTCGCTCGCTGGTGATCCTACCAGCCGGATACGATACATTACAAGTAAGTCGGTAATTACGTACTGATCCGACCTGTCTCGCCTTGTTCTTCACCGCTTCGACAAGAATCCTGGCTGAATCAGGCTTCCCGCGGACCCCTCTGTGGGCGCTGCGGCCCGGATCAGATTCGGTGCGTGGGGAAGGCAAATGAAATTATTTTGGTGCGCGCGAGCAGCTTGGAACATCTGCGTCAATACAACCGCAGGATGCGCACTGCGCGCCGGCCGTTAAGTGGGGTTGGAAGATTCCCGGTCTTTTTTTTCATTGGCAGTGCCTGATTGAACAGGGCAATAGGGACAACGGCTCTCCTATAGGTGCACCAGAGCGAGGAACGGGCAATTAGATGCCCCAGGTATTCCACCGCAGTACCAACACCATTTCGTGGTTGTCAATCGCGCTCGCCGCAATCGCCGTGGCGGTGTTCTTTTTCGCCGCCGAACAGTTGCAGCGCTCGCCCTACACCAGCTGGCGCGGCGTGGCGCGCACCCAGCCGGTGCCGTTCAGCCACCAGCATCACGTCGGCGGCCTGGGCATCGACTGCCGCTACTGCCACACCTCGGTGGAAGTCTCCAGCTTCGCCGGAATCCCGCCGACCAAGACCTGCATGAACTGCCACGCGCAGATCTGGACGAACGCGGAGATGCTGGCGCCGGTGCGCGAAAGCTTCCGCTCGGGGAACTCGCTGGTGTGGGAGCGCGCCAACCAGGTTCCCGACTTCGTTTATTTCGATCACAGCATTCACATCAACAAGGGCGTGGGCTGCGAATCCTGCCACGGGCGGGTGGACCGCATGCCGCTGATGTCTGCGGAGTACTCGCTGCAAATGGAGTGGTGCCTGGAGTGCCACCGCGCGCCGGAAAAATTCCTGCGGCCGCGGACGGAAGTTTTCAACATGGGTTACCAGCAGCCCAGCGCGGAGAAGCCGCTGGCCATGGACGGCAAGAAGTTCACCGACCAGCCCTCGCTGGGCACGTACCTGGTGCGCAAGTACAGGGTACGCAGCGTGTACGGCATAACGAGTTGCAATACGTGCCACAGATAGTCGCGAGTCCCGAGTCCCGGGTCGCGAGCGAGGAAGTTCGATAGAGAGCGGATGGAAGAAGAAAGACAAGTCGAGCTGGTGCAGATTCAGGCCTCAGGCGAGAAGCGCCTCGACTTGCAACAGGTGCGCGCCAAACTGGAGGCGGCGAAGGGTCCGCAATACTGGCGCTGCCTGGAAGAGCTGGCCGACAGCAAGGGATTCGAGGAGATGCTGCACCGCGAATTCCCGCGTCAGGCAAGCGAATGGGTTGGCGGCGACGTATCGCGCCGGAATTTCCTGAAGCTGATGAGCGCATCGCTGGCGCTGGCCGGGCTGAGCGGCTGCACCAAGCTGCCGGTGGAAAGCATTGTGCCCTACGTCCGCCAGCCGGAGGAGATCATTCCCGGACGCCCGCTGTTCTACGCGACGGCCATGGAGCTCGGCGGGTACTCGCTGCCGCTGCTGGCGCGCAGCCACGAGGGACGTCCCACGAAGTTGGAAGGAAATCCCGAACATCCGGCGAGCCGGGGCGCCACCGATCTGTACGCCCAGGGTGCGCTGCTCGATCTCTACGATCCCGACCGGTCGCAGACCAGCACCTATGGCGGTGAAGTCCGGCCGTGGTCCTCGTTTGTGGGCGCGGTGCAGGGTCCGATTGCGGCGCAGAAGGCGGCGGGCGGCGCGGGATTCCGCTTGCTGACGCAGGCCGTTTCGTCACCAACGCTGCTCGCGCAGATCCAGACCCTGCAGAAGAATTTTCCGCAAATGAAGTGGCACCAGTGGGAGCCGGTGAACCGCGACGGCGCGCGCGGCGGGTCGCAGATGGCCTTCGGGCAGCAGGTGGAAACGCGTTACCTGCTGGAGAACGCCGACATCGTGGTCTCGCTCGACGCCGACTTCCTGATGGCCGGCTTTCCCGGGTTCACCATGCACACGCGCGAGTGGGCGAAGCGGCGCAACCCGGACAACCCGGCGGGCATGAACCGGACCTACGCCATTGAGAGCACGCCGACGGTTTCAGGATTCAAGGCCGACCATCGGTTGCCGGTGCGGACTTCGGAGCTGGAGCCATACGCGCGGGCACTGGCTTCGCGGCTGGGCGTTAGCGCCGGCGGTACGGTGCGGCCCGAGCATAACGCCTGGCTGGACGCGCTTGCGAAGGATTTGCAGCAGCATCGCGGAAGATCGGTGATTATTCCTGGCGAATACCAGCCGCCAGTGGTGCACGCGCTGGCGCACGCCATGAATGAAGCGCTGGGTGCGCCGGGCTCCACCGTGATCTATACCGACGCGGTGGTGGAAGGTCCGGTGAGCCACGCCGAGTCGGTCAAAGAATTGGTCGGCGAGATGAACGCCGGCAAGGTGCAGATGCTGCTCATCCTGGGCGGCAACCCGGTCTTCGATGCGCCGGCGGAACTGGACATCACCTCGGCGATGGGCAAGGTGCCGCTGCGCATCCATCACGGGATCTACCAGAACGAGACTTCGGTGTACACGCACTGGCACGTCAACGCGGCGCACTTCCTGGAGGAGTGGAGCGACACCCGCGCCATAAACGGGATGGTGAGCATCGTACAGCCGCTGATCGCGCCCTTGTACGGCGGGCGGAGCGCGCACGAGGTGCTGGCGGTGTTCAACGGCCAGCCGGATACATCGTCTTACGATCTAGTCCGCGCGTACTGGAAGTCGCAATACACGGGCGCAGATTTCGAAGGTTTCTGGCGGCGCGCCGTGCACGACGGCTTCGTGGAAGGCACGGAACTCAAGCCGAAAAGCCTGAAGGTCACGATGCGCGCGTTTCCGGCTTCGGCCGCACCCTCAACGCCGAAAGACGGCGAATTCGAGCTGATGTTCCGCCACGATCCGACCATCTACGACGGGCGATTCGCCAACAATGCTTGGCTGCAGGAACTGGAGAAGCCGGTCACCAAGCTGACCTGGGACAACGTGGTGTACATCAGTCCGGCGGACGCCAAGAAGCTTGGGGTGAAGGAAGGGCAGGATACGACGGTCGTCAAGCTCAGCTTCCGCGGCAAAGAGGTGGAGGCGCCGCTGTGGCCGCAGCCGGGCCAACCGGATGGCTGCCTGACCGCATTTTTCGGCTACGGCAGGACGCGCGCCGGGCGTACCGGCAACGACCATGGATTCAACGCCTACAAGGTGCGGTTTTCGGATACGGCCGGCTTCGGCAGCGGAGCCAAGATCAGCCCGACAGGCGCGACCTACAAGGTGGCGTCGCTTCAGGGGTACCAGATGCTGGAAGGGCGCAACATCGTGCGTTCAGCGACGGTGGCGACGTACCAGGGAAACCC
>DASWAR010000184.1:0-15224 GCA_036391015.1 Terriglobales bacterium | reverse complement strand
GGTTGCGGGTCAGCTACTTTCAACGGAGTTCCGGACAATCTCCAATTCCGCTGCTGATCTATTTCGTGGTGATGTTTCTGGTGTCGTTCTACATGGGCCGCAAGCTGGGAGCGGACTACTCCAAGACTGCGACGCTGGCGTTCACCGCCGCCAGCAACAACTTCGAACTCGCCATCGCCGCCTCCGTGGCGGTGTTCGGCTTGAACTCGGGAGCGGCGTTCGCCGCTGTGATCGGTCCACTGGTCGAGGTTCCGGTGCTGATCGGGCTGGTCAATGTCTCGTTGCGTCTGCAGCCCGCGTTTGCGCCTCTTGGTTTTGCGGAGGCCGGTGCTCAAGTCCGTCATTGAACCGCGGCAGAAACGCTTCGCAGGCGGGTCAGGTGTCGCGAAATAGCGCGGTTAGATCGAGCCTCCGAGATTGACTAATACACCAACGTGCGGAGACTGACTACCTGCAGCCCCTTCGGGCTGATTACCGGCGTGTAAGGAACCTTTGCCAGCATGTCGTCGGCCCAACAGTGGTCGTACTGGACACCATTGCCGCCGCCGCCGTTCCAGTTTGCGGTGGGAGAGTTGATGGTGCCGCCGGCAGTATTGGCGATGAAAATGCCGCCCGTGATCTGCCCGCTACCGCCGCCGTTCATCACTGACGCCCCGGAGCCGATGACGAGGATCAGGCCGTTCCAGGAATAATTTCCGCTGATGGTCAGTGTTCCGGTCACGACTAGGATTCCATAGCCGGTAGTCGGACCCATGCTGTAGTCGCCGTACACGACGTCGATGGCGGGATTGGCTGCTGAACCGGTATAGATGCTGGAAGGGTTGCTGCTGTAGGTGTAGGTGGCGATCGATGCGATGGAGCTGACAACCGAGTTCAAGTCCCCTGCCGTCATGGTTCCGAGGTTCGCGTTGTGCACGTCGGGAGCGGAATTCGCTCCGATGTAGTTATTGGGCTTGGCGAGATCCCCGATGACGGTTTGCACGGCACTTGGGTCTGTGGCGTTGGTCGGATCGTAAATGCCAATCGCATCTTTTGGCGGAACAGCGGTGGTGCTGCAACCAGCCGGTGCGGGCGCGCACGTGGGGCAATCAGTCCCGATGATTTGGAAAGGGTTGGAATTCGGTGTTCCGAACGTCGGGGTGGGTCCCACCAGGGTGAGCGCACCCCCAAGACCGAGTGTGAACTGGTCGTAGTTGACGGCGGTTTCCGCCTGCAGCATCGCCCGGGCGCCGCTCGGCGTCACGGCGAGCGCAGTCAGCAGATAGACCTGTCCCTGATACGAGCCTCCCGCTCCTACGGTGGCGACCGCCGTTGCTCCTGACCCTCCACCACCGCTAATGGTCACAGTGGGAGGACTGCTCTGAGAATACCCGGAGCCGGCATTGGTGACATGGATGCCGCTTACACCATTGCTAGGATTGATGGATGCCGTTCCTGTGGCCTGTGTGCCGCTGCAGGAGGAAAGTGGGGAACAGGGCGGGGAGATGGTTAGTGTCGGGTTCGCGGTATATCCGCTGCCATTTCCTCCAATGGGAATGGTCAGGGAGACGACCGGCCCCGGGCTGGCGGCGCCGCTCAATGCCGCGGTTGCGGATGGCGTTCCTCCCACCGGGCTCACCCCCGACAGAGAAACGGTGGGAGTATTTCCGGCCTGGTACGCACCACCCGCGGTCACGTTGATGGTGCTGATTTGAATGCCGTAGGTCGGCGTGATGGTCACCGATGAGCAAGGAGAAGCCACGCTGAAAGTGGTGGGCACGGTGGAGTAATTACCGGGATTGGTCGGGGTATACGAGCCATCTGCCTTTTTGTTGTTGCCGGCGCTGACCGAACCGGAAAAGGCAACCGTTCCGGTGCCATTGCTGGCGGTCACGGTGGCGGTGACATCCCTGGAAGTGCAGCTTCCGCTGGCAGTGAAAGCGTAGACGCAGGTATTGCCGGTCATCGCTGCCGAGGCGGTGGCGCCGCTGGGGTTGAAACTGATGCTGGGCGAACCGCCGATCGGATAGCACGCCGGCTTGGAACTGGTCCAACTCACCGACTGAACCGGGACAGTGTTGTTAAGGGCGGCGTTGACGACTGCGCCGCTGCCGTTCCCGTCCGTCGGTGTAACGGTTGTGGCGGGCACGGTGGTATAGCCCGCGCCCGGGTTGGTGAGGGTGACGCTGGTGATGCCTGTTGGGAGGGCGGCAATACTGGCGGTTGCGGTCGCCCCCGACCCGCCGCCGCCGGTGATGGTCACGGTCGGGGCTGAAGTGTAGCCGGAACCGGCAGCCGTCACCGTGATGTTGGTGACGCCACCAGGCGGCGGAGTGCAGTCGGGGTGATACCCGGCAGGAATTTGTTGTTCGTGGCTGCCATTCCAGCACAGTTGCTGGCCGGTTCCGGTACCAACGGTGACCGGCGTCATATTGTCGGCCTTGAGGTGGATGCGCACCCACTTGTATTTCAGCGGGATTTTGTTGCCGCCGGAATCTTTGAGCTGGTAGGCGGTCTCCAGCACGGCTGCGGCTCCGGTTCCGGTGGCCCCGCTTTTGGTTTGCTTCTGGCTGTTGTCGTACCAGCTATACCAGGCCGTCCCCGCTGGAACCGAGGCCGACGTAGCCGGGCACGGCGTGCCCGGCGTTCCTGCCGTCACCCCCAGGTTGTTCACGAAGTAGGAATCCTGGCAGAGTTCGGTGTCGAAGTACTTGTTGGTGGGGTCCCAGGGGGCGACGGTTTCACCCGACGCAGGATTGATGATGTAGAGAACGTTTGCGGCCGAACTCGAGGGCAGTGCGGTGGGAACGATGTGGAGTCCGCCGGAGGACAGGTTGGTGCCCGGGCCGAGGTCACCGGTCAGTGGATGGATGCGATCACGGGCTTCCTGCAATCCTGCCAATGCCCCAAAGATGGCCGCTTGCTTATCGCGATAGTTGACGCTGATCGTAGTCTCCGTATCGGACGAATACAGCATCGCGATGGCGATACCGGAGAGCAAGAGCAATGCAAAAACCGTCAGGAACAGCGCCACTCCACGTTGATCATCGCGTTTTCCTCTGAATCGCATTGTGCTTTCCTGCGTCACTTGCATCCCATCACCGTGCCTGAGGTATTGGGATATGCGACCGAACAGTTATTCAGCCGCACGGTTGACAGCAGGGCCATCGTCGGCTTCTGACCGGTATGGGGATCCAGGTACGGAGACTGAACCTTCAGCGTTATGAAGACGGAGTTGATGTTGGCCAGAGCGCTGTTGGTGATATCGATGGGCAGTGTGACACCCGTCCCGTCGGCGTAGTAGGCCTGGAAAATCGGGTCCGAGCTGGTGCCGTTGAGTACGTTCTGAACTTCCGTTTGATCTGATTCACCCTGGCCGGTCAGGGGATCCCCCACAACTTTGGGCGTCTGGCTTCGCACCACGCACGGGCATCCGGCACCGGTCGTGACCAGCTTGTAGTGGACCACGGATACGTTTCCGCTGCCATCGATCGACGATTCAAACCACAACTCTCCCACGTCCAGCTTGACCAGTCCGACAGCTTCCTGCGGGCTGTCCTGCGGGGGGCTGACGGGATCGGCTTGGAAGTTGCGCGTATTCGGGTAGCCGGCGGCGCGCAGATCGCGCGACATCTGATCCATGAACTGGCGCGACTCCTGGAACAGGTCCAGCTTGGCTTCTTGCGCGACCGAATATTGTTGGCCTTGGATGATTTGACCGAAGATCACCCCCATGATGACCATCGTAATAGCGCATGCGATCAGCATTTCGATCATTGAAAATCCGGCTTGCGACTTACGATGCATAGCTTCTCTCCGTGCGTTATTGCGGTCCGACATAAGTCCGAAATGTGACCGGCAGCGAGAACGTGAACCGCCCGGCTGCCATGCCTTGGGGCCGCGCTGCCACTGTGACCAGGTACGTGTTGGTGGAAATCTGTGCCACATTCCAGCGCACATCGTAGGTGGCCTGCGTGTTGGCCTGGCCCCCGCCATGGCATACGACAAAGTTCATGTAATACCCGGAGGGCGGGCTCGTTTGGGTGAAATCAATGCTGGAACCGGTCAACGCGGCGCCACCCACATTCGTGTCGATAAACCACGTCGTTGGCGTTGGTGCGCAATCCGTCATCGCGGACGGCCCCCCACGCGCCAGCACCGCCGTGACCTGCTCGATCACAGACTCGGAAAGCATGGTCGCGGTCGTGTCCACTCGGCTGCGCCCGTTGTTGCCGATGGCGGTCGCAAATAAGGCGGTGATTGCCAGCAGCCCGAAGGTCAGGATAAAGCCGGCGATCATCGCCTCCAGTATCGTGAACCCGGCTTGCCGCTTCCGTCTTCGCCCTTGTAGGAGCTTGCTCATATCCAACTTCGCTAATTCGTCCACCCGCTGCCCGTCCAATACCAGGCTTTTACCCGGCCAGCCGGCGAAACGCACATCGCAGCCCAAGTCGTGCTCATATTCATGCTGCCCTTGTACGTGAAGTAGTACGCGTATGCCTGGCTGCTCGAGCACGTACCGCTGCTGTATTGGCAGGGGACTCCCAGTTGATTGAAGTAAGTGTCGTCGGTCGTATCGGGCGTGATTGTCGAGCCGCAGGTTGCTGCATCCAGCGGTGTGGGAGCGCTTCCCGAGGGCGGCCCCACTTTGCTGAAGTTCACCGGCAGCGACAACTGCGGGACCGTGCTGGTAAGTCCGCCCGGATTGACCCCGTTGTCCACAAATGCCATCCAGTTGTTATTAATGAGCTGGAAACGAATCCGCGTTATCGAGTTCCCCCGGACCGCCAGCGTGCGGCCGTTCTGGTACAGGCTGGAAAGATTGCCCATGTTCCGGTGCAACCGCGCGTTCGCCAACACCGTGACCATTGTCGGGACCGCAATGGTGGTCACCGTCATGGCCATGGCCAGCACGATCATCAGCTCCAGCAGGGAGAATCCGGCCGCCCGCAGTGACCGTGGCAGCTGAGCCTTACCATACCGATTAACTGTTTCCGCCGGGCGCAACATCGACGTCTCCGGGGAGAATGGACGCACGTGGCTCGCCACAACAGAAGACTATGTAAGTATATGAACTATTGGGATTTAACTACTTCATGACGCTGGCTGGTGTCTCAGTTTGATACTCGGCTCGGCTTGATAATGAGACGGCCCGCTGCAAGCTGGCCCAACCCGCGATTGCCATGCAGGTATTGCGCTGGTCCGGCACTGCGTTGGAGGGCCCAGCGGCGCAGCGCTTCCCCCGGTTTCATGGCTTAGCCGCGTAGCGAATTGAGACAGCGCCGCCGCCTACTCTAGCTAAGTCTAAGTATTCAGACCGGTTACGTCGGCGAATGTATGGTGCGATACGTGCACCTGATTCTTCGGAAGTGTCGGCCTCTTTTGACCATGAGTGCCACGGCGAAACTTAGTATCTGACATAAGCGGCGCCCAGCCGGCATCCTCCACCGCAGGTTCGTAGCCGTGATGATCGAATCAATCGCCGTCGCCAACACAGACGCCACCGAGGTCGCCGCGGCGCCTCGTGTTTCGCTGGATGCCGCCGCGCCCGAAACCGAGCAGCCCGCCGCCCACGACTCGGCCCGAGTGCTGCTCATCACTTCCGCCGACCAAGTCGCCCCCGATCTCCTGCTGCAGGCGCAGGCGGTCGGTTTCGATTGGGACGTCTGCACCTTCCCGCAAGCGTTGTCTTTCTTGCAATCGAGCGCCTATCACGCCGCCGTCGTGGATGTCGGCGCTCCGGAAGAAGCTTTCTCCTTGATCGAGCAGGCGCGGGGCATTTCGACCGGCCGCCAAATTCCCATTGTCGCGCTCGCCGATCCAGCCGATGTGAACTCCGCCTTTCGTGCCGGCGCCAGCTTTGTGGTTCCGCGTCCCGTGACTTCCGATCTGCTGAGAAACACGCTGGCCGCGATTTACCGCATCGCCGTCGCACTGCGACGCCTATACGCGCGCTATCGCGTCGAGGTGCAGCTCGCCCTCACCATCGCGGAACGCTCCATCGACGCCAAGGCCACCGACATCGGCGACGGTGGCATGGCCCTGGTTGCTTCCGAGCCGCTGGCTTCCGGCGCGGCGGTCAGCGCCCGCTTTGTCCTCCCCGGCAGCGAGGAGCAGATTGTGGCCGTTGGAGAGATTCGCTGGGCCGATCACCACGGTCGCGCCGGCTTTTGCTTCAACAGCATCGCCGGGACCGGACGCGCCTCGCTGGAGAACTGGTTAGCTCGCCGCCACGCCGGCATCGACCACCCCGTACCCTTGCACGCACCTGTGACCCTTGAGCAGCGCCCGCCCCTGGTCACCACTGCCGACAAGGCAGCCGACTCCGCGCGTCGTACCGCCCGAGTCGCGCTCAGCGCGGTCCTGGTTGCGTTCTGCCTGTTCCTGATCGGCTTCTGGGCCTACATTGTGCTCACAAGTTGAGGCACACACTCCGAAAACAGCTTGGATTTAGGCATTTCTGGCGTCCACCGATACAATGATGGGCGGTCTTCGTCCGGTCTTGCTTTTTCCTGGAGCCTGGAGCCTGACCTCGGAAGCCTTATGCAACGCCGCAACCTGATTGTCGCCATCACCGGCGCCACCGGAACCATCTTTGGCGTCCGCATCCTGCAACTGTTGCAGGGCACCGATGTTGACACTCACGTCGTCATCAGCCGGTGGGGCGCGCGCACCCTCGCCGAAGAAACCGAATTCACCGTCGAGCAGGTCCAGGCTATGGCGACCCACGCCTATCCCATCGGCGACCAGGGCGCCGCTATCTCCAGCGGATCCTTTGTCACGCTCGGCATGGTGATCGCGCCCTGCACCATGAACACGCTGGCCTGCATCGCCCATGGCCATGGCGACAATCTCATCCATCGCGCCGCCGACGTCGCCCTCAAGGAGCGCCGCAAACTCGTGCTCCTCGTCCGCGAGTCTCCGCTCAACGACATTCACCTGGAAAACATGCTCAAGCTCTCGCGCATGGGCGTGGTGATCCTTCCGCCGGTGCCCGCCTTCTACAACCATCCCCAGTCGCTCGACGAGATGGTCAACCACGTCGCCATGCGTGCGCTCGACCAGTTCGATCTCCACCTCGAGGTCATGCGGCGCTGGGACGGCGCCACGAAAACGACTTCGCGCTCTCGGGTGACAAACTAGCCAAAATTGACGATTGCAGATTGAAGATTGAAGACGCTCCTGACGCAATCTGCAATCGTCAATCTGCAGTCTTCAATTTCCTCAGGCGTTCGGCCGCCGCATCCAGGGTTTCATCGCGCTTGCAAAACGCGAATCGCACCTGCCGCGCACCGTCGCGCGGATCGCTGTAGAAGCTCGATCCCGGCACGACGGCCACGCCGACGTCTTTCACCAGGTGCTGCGCAAAGCGCACGTCGTCCTCGAATCCGAACCCCCCGATGTCGGTCATGATGTAGTACGCGCCCCGCGGCATGAACACCTTGAATCCCGCCTGCTGCAGCGCCGGCAACAACCGGTCTCGCCGCGCACAATACGACCTCGCCAGGTGCTCGTAATACGACTCCGGCAAACTCAGCGCCACCGCCCCCGCCGCCTGCAACGGCGCTGCGGCGCCTACCGTGAGGAAGTCGTGCACTTTGCGGATCGCGTCCGTCAGCTTCGGTGACGCCACCGCCCACCCGACGCGCCATCCCGTCACACTGTACGTCTTCGACATGCCGTTGATGGTGATCGTCCGCGCGCGCATGCCGTCCAGTCCCGCCATCGAGATGTGTTCAGCGCCGTCGTAGAGGATGTGCTCGTAGATTTCGTCGGTGATCGCCAGCGCGTCGTGCTCGATGCACAGATCGCGGATCATTTCCATCTCTGCTCGCGTGAACACCTTGCCCGTCGGGTTGTTCGGCGTATTGACAATGATCGCCTTGGTCTTGTGGTTGAACGCCGCCCGCAGTTCGCGCTCGTCGAAGCGCCACTCGCCCTCGCCCGCCGGAGAGTGCAGCTTCACAAACCGCGGCTGCGCGCCCGACAGGATTGTGTCCGGCCCGTAGTTTTCGTAAAACGGTTCGAAGATCACCACCTCGTCGCCGGGATTGGTAATCGCCAGCAGCGACGCGATCATCGCCTCGGTGGAACCGCAGCACACCGTGATCTCGCGCTCCGCATCCACCGCGATGGCTTGCCACTTCTCCATCTGCCGCGCGATCGCCTGCCGCAGCGGCTTCGCTCCCCAGGTAATTGCGTACTGATTGATATCGGCGGCGATTGCCTCCTGCGCCGCGCGCTTGATCTCCTCCGGCGCGGCGAAGTCGGGAAATCCCTGCGCCAGGTTGACCGCGCCATACATCATTGCCTGGCGCGTCATTTCGCGGATTACCGACTCGGTAAACCGCTCCGCCTTGCCGCTGATCAATCGCTTCGCCCGCCTTGACTCCCGCTCCATTCCCGGCAGCCTAGCACATCGCTGTCCCTGAATCCTTCTCCCGCTGGGCGCATTTCTTGAGCAACCCGCCGACTCGGAACTTGTTCTGGATGCGAGGGTTTACAATACTGCTGGTGAGGATCACACGACATCCGCGGGCCTCGCTGACAACGCGGTTCAAGCCGCGCCTGGTCAGCTTTGCCGCGATCGTGTGCCTTCTTCTGATGTGCGTCAGCAGCTACGACGCCATTCACGTCCACCGCTCCGTCGGCCCGCTGGAGAGCGCTCCCCTGACGCCGCATCGCTGCCTGTTGTGCCTGGCGGCACATCTTCCAGTGACCATCAGCGCGGGCCCGGCGACGCCCATTCCACGCTTCACCTGCGCGACGCCGCTGCCCCCGGAGCAGGTTGCGTCCTACGAATCGGCTGCGACCCTTGTCCTCTATACCCGGCCCCCACCCCAGGTTTAGACCTCCTCGGCATTTCCATCCCGGTGCTGACGTGCCGGAACGTGTCCGATTTCGCGGAGATCGGTGGCCCTTGTTTTGTTTTGCAGGCTGGAGGTTCCAACCCATGCGCAATCGAGTTTCGGGTCTTGTGCTTGTGACGTTGCTTCTCGGAACGCTTTCCCCGGCTGCTCGCGCCCAGCAGAGCCAGGAAGACCGCATCAAGGCGCTCGAGGAGCGCATCATCGCCCTCGAAGGCCAGGTTCGGATGCTGAAGGATCAGCAACCAGCGGCTCCGGCGCCTGCCGCACCGGAAGTTGCTGCCGCCCCTGTCGCCCGCGCCGCCGAGCAGGCGGGCTCGTTGCCGGTCTATGGTGGAGCTTCGGCGGCAGCTAAGGCGCTGAATCCCGACATCAGCGTCATCGGCGATTTTCTCGGCTCCATGGGCCACAATCCGATGGTTCCGACGCCCGCATTCCAAATGCACGAATCTGAAGTCGGCTTGCAGGCGATCATTGACCCCTACGCCCGCGGCGACTTTTTCCTCTCGTTCGGCGAAGAGGGCGTGAACCTCGAAGAGGGCTACATCACCTTCACCGCGCTGCCCGCCGGATTCGTCCTGCGCGGCGGCAAGATGCGTGCCGCCTTCGGCAAGGTGAACACGCTGCACAACCACGTGCTGCCGTGGACTGACCGCCCGCTGGTCACCAACAGCCTGCTCGGCGGCGAAGACGGCATCAACGACGCCGGTCTCTCGCTCACCCGCATTCTGCCTGCCCCCAAAGGTCTGTTCCTGGAAGCGACGGGCCAGGTCTTCCGCGGCGACTCCGCCGACGTCTTTACCTCCAGCAAGCGCAGCGATGTCAGCGCCGTTGCTCACCTGCGCGGATATCGCGACCTCACCGAGTCCACCAACATTGATATCGGCGCTTCCTATGCGCGCGGTCACAACGACCTCGGCAGCCGCTACCTTACGCAGCTCTACGGCGTGGACGCCACCGTACGCTGGAAACCGCTGCGCCGCTCCATTTATCACTCCTTCGTCGGACGCAGCGAGTTCATCTGGAGCCAACGCCAGCAACTGCCTCGTCTG
Source organism: Terriglobales bacterium (assembly GCA_036391015.1). Taxonomy (GTDB): domain Bacteria; phylum Acidobacteriota; class Terriglobia; order Terriglobales; family Acidobacteriaceae; genus JAIQGF01. Next base: position 5,326 of record DASWAR010000184.1, on the reverse strand, counting down.
CAGCGCTCCTTCGGTTTCTACACTGAGGGCGATTACCAGTTGGGACGCCGCTGGTTCGCCGGCGCGCGTTACGATCGTACCGACCGCTCCCGCGATGCCTCGCTCACCGACAGCGGCACGTCGCTCGTTCTGACCTACTGGCCCAGCGAATTCAGCCAGCTTCGCGGCCAGTACCGGCTCACCCGCTACGCCGAGCACTTCGACGCGCACGAATTCTTGATGCAATTACAATTTTCCCTGGGCGCGCACGGCGCCCATCCGTTTTAGGAGGAATGTGTGAAGGTTTATAGAACGATGATTGTGCTGCTGGCGCTGGCCTTGCTTGCCGCGCCGCTTGCGTCCGCCAAGAAACTCAACGTGGTTACCTCCACCACCGATCTTGCCGCGTTGGCGCAGGAAGTCGGTGGCGACCGCATCAGCGTCGAATCCATTGCCAAGGGATATCAGGATCCGCACTTTGTCGAGGCCAAGCCCAGCTTCCTGCTTAAGCTGCGCAACGCCGACCTGCTGATCAGCGTTGGCCTGCAATTGGAAATCGGATGGCTGCCGCCGCTGATCACGCAATGCGGCAATCCGCGCGTCCAGGTGGGAGCGTCGGGTTACCTGGATGCATCGCAGTTTGCCGGAATCCTGGAAATCCCGACTGGCCAGATCACGCGCGCCATGGGCGACGTCCATCCCCTCGGAAACCCGCACTACTGGCTCGATCCCGACAATGGCCGCCGCGTCGCCAAGGGCATTGCCGCCAAGTTGGGTGAACTTGATCCGCAGGACAGCAGCTACTTCCAGCAGCGCTTTGCCGACTTCGACAAGCGCCTTGCCGCTGCCGAGAAGAACTGGGACGACCAGATGAAGCCCTTCCGCGGCCGCAAGGTCGTCACCTACCACAACTCCTGGACCAACTTCGCCAAGCACTTCGGCCTCAACGTCGTCGGTTACATCGAGCCGCGCCCCGGCATTCCGCCCACCCCGCAGCACACGCTGGAGCTGATTCAGATGATGAAGCGCGACAATGTTAAGGTGATGCTCATCGAGCCTTATTTTGATCTCAAGACTCCGCAGAGTATCGGCCGCGAAACCGGCGGCCAGGTCCTGGTGTTATTACCTTCCACCGGCGGCGAAAAGCAGGTTACGGATTATTTCAAGTTGTTCGATTACGATATCGGCCTTCTGACGAAGGCGTTTAACGCGGCAAAATAGATGGTGTGTTCAAGTGCAGCCCCGCAGGGGCGCACGCTGGTAGCCCAGAGCCTGCCCTGAGCGCAGCCGAAAGGGCGGTAGCCCTGGGTGAGCTCGCAATAAAATCGACTTGAGTCCCGTAGGGACGGTACGAGAGGAAAGTTTTTTTCGACGTCCCGGTGGAGTTTGTGAATGTTGCTGCTTTCGTTCTTGATCTTGCCATTCATCGCCAGCCTGATTTTGACTGGCATTCACGCCTATCTTGGCGTGCACGTGGTGGAGCGCGGCGTCATCTTTGTTGACCTCGCGCTCGCCCAGATCGCCGCCCTCGGCGCCACCATCGCCATTCTCGCCGGCATGGACCCGCACGGCAGCGGCGCCTACTGGATCAGCCTCGCCTTCACCTTTCTTGGCGCCGGCATCTTCGCCCTGGTTCGCGCCCATCGCGGACGCATCCCGCTGGAAGCCTTCATCGGCATCACCTACGCCGTCGCCTCCGCCGCCGCCATCCTCGCCATGAGCAAGGCCACCGGCGAAACCGAGCACCTCAAGGACATGCTCGTCGGCAACATCCTCGCCGTCTCGCGCCGGGAAGTCATCAAGACCGCCGCGCTCTACGGCGCCATCGGCCTGTTTCATTACATCTTCCGCCGCAAGTTCCTGCTCATCTCCACCGACCCGAAAATGGCCGAGCAATCCGGCATCTCCATCGGCCTGTGGGATTTTCTTTTCTACGCCTCGTTCGGATTTGTCGTGACCTCGTCCGTCGCCATTGCCGGCGTGCTGCTGGTGTTTTGCTATCTGATCGTTCCCTCGGTCGGCGCCATGCTCTTCGCCGACAAAATCGGTCCGCGCCTCGCCATCGGCTGGACCATGGGCACGCTGGTCTCCGCCTTGGGATGCTACTGCTCCGTCTGGCTCGATCTTCCCACCGGCGCCACCATCGTGTGCACTTTCGGTGCCGTGCTGCTGGTCATGTTCTTCGTCCGGCAGCTCTTCTGGCGCCGCGGCCCGCTTCCACTACCGGAACGTGAAGCCGTCCTCCACGACCGCCGCTAGGCATATTTGTGTGAAGGCGTTACCCCGAGCTTTTCAAGGTTTTTCCCGCTACTACCCGAAATGGTTTAATATTGAACTACCAATCACCGGAGACCGAAAACCGAAAACCTTCCATGAAACACTTCCACGGCACCGTCCGGCAGGAACGCGCGCTCGACGCCTACGTCAAGCTCTTGCGCGCCGCCGATACCGTGGATTCATTCCTCATGTCGCAACTGGAACCCGCCGGTCTAACGCCCAGCCAGTTCGGAGTGCTGGAAGCGCTCTACCACATCGGTCCGCTGTGCCTCGGCGAACTCGCCCACAAGCTTCTCAAGACCAGCGGCAATCTCACCATGGTGGTCGGCAACCTGCAGAAACGCGGCCTGGTGACGCGCAAGCGTCAGGCCGCCGACAAGCGTTTTTACCTGGTTTCGATTACGGAGAAGGGAAGAAAACTGATCGCGCAGGTTTTTCCGCGGCACGTCGAGCGCATCGTTGCCGCCATGTCCACGCTCTCTCCCGCCGAGCAGAAATCCCTCGCGGCGCTCGCCCGTAAACTCGGTACCACGGTCGCCGCGCGGTATCGCTGACGGCGGATCACCGACAACCGCAAATCATCAGGCAAGATCAAACAGCAGGAACTCCGACCTTCTAGACTCCCAGCGCCCCGTGATCGTCAGCAACGTTTCGTTCTCGATGCCCGCGCCGTCGCCCGCCGCAAGCCGCTTTCCGTTTACCTCGATGGCGCCGCTCACAACCTGGATCCAGGCGCCGCGTCCCTTTGCCAACGTGTGCTTCACGCTCGCTCCGGGCTCGAGCAGCGAGCCGTAAATCCGCGCGTCGGCATGCAGGATGACCGATCCGTCGATTGCGTCCGGCGACGCGACCAGGCGCAGGCGGTTCAACTTCTCGTCCGCGGCGAACCTTTTCTGCTCGTAGCTGGGCTTCAGCCCGCGCTCGCTGGGAAAAATCCAGATCTGCAGCAGGTGCACCAACTCGTCGCGCGAGTGGTTGAACTCGCTGTGCAGCACTCCGCTTCCGGCGCTCATTCTCTGCACATCGCCGGGAACGATGGTCGAGCCGGTTCCCATGCTGTCCTTGTGCGCCAGCGCGCCTTCCAGGATATAAGTGATGATCTCCATGTCGCGGTGCGGGTGGGTGCCGAAGCCGCCGCCGGGCTGGACGGTGTCCTCGTTGATCACGCGCAGGCCGCGGAAGTGGGTGTGCCGGGGATCGTTGTAATCGGCGAAGGAAAAGGTGTGATAGGTGTTCAGCCATCCGTGATCGAAATGGCCGCGCTCGGCTGCGGGACGAGTGGTGATCATAAGCAATCTCCAGCCAATAAGATGCTTTAACCTTGAAGTAAGATTCAGAGATAGTTTAATGTTGAACTAGTCCCGAGTCGCTGGTCCCAAGTCGCGAGGCTCGGAACCACAATCCGGCCGCTCTGGACTCGGGTCTCTGGACTCGGGACTTATTCCATGCAGCCGGGAGAGCCCTCAAGTGGAGGGGCTGGCGTCGCACGCGGCCGTGGCGGGAGCGCCGGTGTGGGGCGCGCCGGCGGCGAAGACCGAAAACTGCTGCGCCAGGTTCCGGCCATGGCAGCCCGGGCATGCCGCCTGGCGCGAACCCATGATCAGCGCCTCGAAGCGCTGCTTGCAGTCCTTGCAGATGTATTCAAAGATGGGCATAGTTAAGGTGCGTTCGCGAAAAACGAGACGCAAAACTCTTGCTGGCTTTCTGCCTTTCATTATAAGTGTCCGCGCAAACATCCAGCAACGCCGGAATTCCGCCGCCAACGCGCGCGCTCGATGATTTTGTGCCGCGACGCGGTCTGCGCGGCGGCCACGTCCAGACCCTCGCCGGCCATTTCCTGCCGCGCCGCAACCTGCTGCCCTCGCCCGAGCGCCGCTTCATCACCGTCGCAGACGGCGTGCAGGTGCGCTGCGATTGCCACTGGCAAAAGGACCGCAGCGCCGCGCTGACTGCCGTGATCGTGCACGGCCTCGAAGGCTCGAGCGAATCCACGTACGTGATCGGCACCGGCAGCAAGGCGTGGCTGGCGGGCATGAACGTGGTTCGCATGAACGTGCGCAACTGCGGTGGCACCGAGCAGCTTGCTCCTACGCTCTACCATTCCGGGCTCTCCGGCGACGTCGGCGCGGTGGTCAACGAGCTCATCTCCAAAGATCGGCTGCCGCAGATCGCCATCGCCGGATTTTCCATGGGCGGCAACCTGGTGCTGAAACTCGCCGGCGAGTGGGGCAGCGCAGCGCCGCGCGAGGTGGTCGCCTTTGCCGCGATTTGTCCGGGCATGGACCTGGCGGCGAGCGCGGCCGAACTGCATCGCTGGTCGAACCGCATTTACGAATGGCGCTTCCTGCTGTCGTTGTGGCAGAGCATGGGACGCAAGGCGCGGCTTTTTCCGGAAGTTTTTCGACGTCCGGGATTGCGCGCCATGCGCAGCCTGCGCGATTTCGATAACGAAGTGACGGCGCGCTACTGCGGCTTCGCCGGCGCCGACGATTATTACCGGCGCGCCAGCGCGTCGCCGCTGGTGCCGAGGATCGCGGTGCCGACGCTGGTGATCCACGCCCAGGACGACCCGTTTGTGCGCATCCTCCCCGAATCGCGGGCGGCGCTGGCGGCGAACCCGCAGGTGCGCTTCATCGAGACCGAGCACGGCGGCCATTGCGCGTTTGTAGGCGAGGACAACGGTTCGGACGGCCGCTGGGCGGAGCGGCAGATCATTGACTTCTTCCACGAAATTACCAGCCGGTAACCCTTAGGCGGTACCCACCCCTTCCCGGCGAGGGGCAGTGAGGCCTTGCAGAGGCCACGGAGGCCGACGGAAATCACGCTTGTAAGCACAAGAGTAGAATTATTCACCAATATGCGATGGACGCCGGGTGGCCGTAGTGAAGATCTCGAAGATGACCGCGGCGGAGGCGGCTCCGGCTTTCGCCTAGGAGCGCGTCCGAGTAAGGGTCGAAACGCAGCCCTCGTAGGCTTTTGAGTTGTTCGGGTTCAGTCAGTGGAGGTCAGCGAGTGCGGATCATGCCCGTCAGTGGCTGAAGCGCTCGATTCTTCCTTGCCAGTTTGGCTG
>DASWAR010000183.1:0-7174 GCA_036391015.1 Terriglobales bacterium | reverse complement strand
CCGCCGGGGCCGCGGCGCGGGCGCGAGCTGGCCGAAGTTGGAATGCTGGAAGACGCCGCAGTGCTCTGCCATGGCGGAAAGATTGTGTCGGTCGGCAGGCGGCGCGATGCGCAGCGCGATTCCTGGCTGAAATCCCACAAGAAGAAAGTTGAAGAGATTGATTGCCGCGGGGGCGTGGTGCTGCCGGGTTTCGTGGATTCTCATACCCATCCGGCATTCGCGGCGCCGCGGCTGGTGGATTTTGAAAAACGCATCGGCGGTGCGACCTATGAGCAGATCGCCGAGGCCAGCGGCGGGATTCGTTCCAGCGTGGAGGGCGTGCGGAAATCGGGCCGGGCGGCGCTGGCGGAGAAGATCCTGTCGGCGCTGAAGGAGATGGCTGCGCAGGGCACCACCACGGTGGAGGCGAAGTCGGGGTACGGGCTGAACTTCGAGGCGGAAATGAAGTCGCTGGAAGCGATCCGCGAGGCGGCGCGGCAATGGCCGGGGACGGTGGTGCCGACGCTGCTGGGAGCGCACGTGGTCCCGCGTGAGTATCTCGACCGCCGCGAGCAATATGTACGCGCCGTTTGTGAAGAAATGATTCCGCAGGCGGCGCGGCGCAAGCTGGCGCGTTTTGTGGATGTATTTATCGAGCGCGGCGCATTCACGGAAACGGAGGCTGCGCTGATTTTCAAGGCAGCGCTGGAGAACGGGCTGGACACGCGCGCGCACGTCGGCCAGTTGTCCGCTCCGGCCGACGGTTTTCTGCCGTCGCTGGTGAATACGGTTGAACCGGCCTCGCTCGACCACATGGATCATGTGTCGGACAGCGACATCAGGGAACTGGCAAAGCGCGACACGGTGGCGACACTGGTGCCGGGCGCGAATTATTTCCTCGGCGCGGACGATTACCCGCCGGCGCGAAAACTGATTGATGCGGGCATGCCGGTGGCGGTGGCGACGGATTACAACCCCGGCAGTTCGCCAACCAGCAACATGCAATTCGTGCTCTCGCTGGCGTGCACGCAGATGAAGATGACGGCAGCAGAGGCGATCGCGGCGGCGACCATCAACGGCGCGCACGCGCTCCGGCTGGGGGACCGCAAGGGAAGCGTGGAGGTCGGTAAGGATGCGGACCTGGCGGTGTTCGGAGTCCGGGATTATCGCGAGATCGCGTACTGGTTCGGGTCGAACTTGTGTGGGATGACGGTGATGCAGGGCCGCATCGGGGAACTTTAACCGGGGTACATCGTATAAACATTCATGCAGCAGCTAACGCCGGCGCAGCGGCGCCGTCTATTCCTGTTTACAGCAATCTTTTGAGAGGGATCTTCCCTGGAGGCGAAATGAAGCGGTTGCTTAGTGTGGTTGCGGTGTTGCTGTTTATCGCGTGCGTGGGAAACGCGCAAAGGCTGCCCGGCGACGTGGTTCCGAGCCATTACCAGATCACGCTGGCGCCGGACCTGAAGAGCGCGACGTTCGAGGGCGAGGAGACGATTGAGGTCCGGGTGCTGAAGCCGGCGTCGAACATCGTGCTGAATGCGGCCGAGATCAAGTTCGGGGACGTGACCGTTACCTCGGGCTCGGCGAAGCAGGCGGCGAAGGTCACCACCGATGAAAAGTCGGAGATGGCGACACTGGCGCTGGCCGGTGCGGCGCCGGCCGGCGAGGCGACGATTCATATCAAGTTCGCCGGCACACTAAACGCTCAGCTCAGAGGCTTTTACCTGAGCAATACCAAACGGCGCAATTACGCCGTCACGCAGTTCGAAGCCACGGATGCGCGGCGGGCGTTTCCGTGCTTTGACGAGCCGGCGATGAAAGCGACGTTCGACCTCAGCGTTGTGGTGGACAAAGACGATACCGCGATTTCCAACAGCAAGATTGTTTCCGATACGCCGGGTCCGGGCGAGGGCAAGCACACGCTGAAATTCGCGACCAGTCCGAAAATGTCCACCTACCTGGTGGCGCTCGAAGTGGGCGACTTCCAGTGTGTGGAAGGCGGCGCCGACGGGGTCCCGATTCGCGTCTGCGCCACGCCTGACAAGAAGGAGTTGGGCAAGTTTGCGCTGCAATCGGCCGAACAGATCCTGAAGTATTACAACCAGTACTACGGGATCAAGTACCCGTTCCAAAAGCTCGATCTGGTCGCACTGCCCGATTTCGGCGCGGGCGCGATGGAAAATACCGGCGACATCACGTATCGCGAGGAGGCGCTGCTGGCCGATAGCCGCACCGCCAGCATCGACCAGCTCAAGGAAATCGGAGGCGTGACCGCTCACGAGATCGCGCACATGTGGTTTGGCGACCTGGTGACCATGCAGTGGTGGGACGACATCTGGCTTAACGAAGGGTTTGCGACGTGGATGACGAACAAGCCGCTGGCGGCGTGGAAGCCGGAATGGAACATCTGGCCGAACCAGGGTCCGCTGGCGGTTGACGCGCTGAAATCCACGCGCCCGATTCATGCCTCCGCGAAGGAAGTGAATACGCCGGCGCAGATCGGGAGCTTGTTCGATGGCATCGCGTACGGAAAAACCGCGGCAGTCCTGCGCATGCTGGAAAGCTGGCTGGGCGAGGAGACGTTCCGCAAAGGCGTGAATTCGTATCTTGAGAAGCATGCTTACGGCAACACCAGCGCTGCTGATTTTTGGAACGCGATGGCGAAGGCTTCCGGCAAGCCGGTGGACAAGGTGATGCCGACGTGGGTGGAGCAGGCGGGCGCGCCCATGCTGAGCGTGAAGGCGCAATGCACGGGGAACCAGACCACGGTCGAACTCTCGCAGGCAAGGTTCTTCAACGATCCGGAGCTGCTGAAAGCGGGGAGTCCCGAGTTATGGCAGATCCCGGTATGCATCAGGACGGCCGCGGGAGGAAACGCGCGCTGCGAGCTGATGACGCAGAAGCAGCAGGCATTCAAAGTCAACGGGTGCTCGCCTTGGGTATTCGTGAATGCCGGCGGCCGAGGATATTACTGGTCGGCGTATAGCCCGGAATTGACGGCAAAGCTGGCGGACGTTGCCGAGCAGGCGTTGACGCCGCAGGAGCGCGTTTCGCTGCTGAACGATGAATGGGCGCTGGCGCGCGCGGGGCAGCATCCGATTTCGCAATACCTGAGTCTTGCGCAGGGCATGCGCAGCGACCACACACGACAGGTGGTGCAGCAGATCGCGGAGCGCGTGGAGTTCATGTCGGGCTTCCTGGTGGAGCCCGCCGACCAAAACGCATTCCGCGCGTGGGTCCGAAATCAGTTCCGTCCGATGCTCAATGAGATCGGCTGGAACGCGAAGCCGGGCGACAGCGACGACGTCAAGAGCGTGCGCGCAACCATCATCCACGCGCTTGGCTACCACGGCCGCGACCCGGAGGTCCTGCGCCGCGTCTCGGAACTGGCGCAGCAGTACAGGAAGGACCCGGCTTCGGTGGATCCAAACCTCGGGGGACTAGCGGTGGAACTGGCCGCACTGAACGGCGACGCGAAGCTCTATGACGAGTACGCGCAACGCATGTCGCAGGCCAAGACGCCGCAGGAGTTGTACACGTATATGGGAGCGCTCACGCATTTTCCGCAACCGGAACTGGCGCAACGGACGCTGGACATGATGATGTCGCCGGAGATCAAGGCGCAGGACATGTTCCGCGGAGTGATAGGACTGCTCGAGAATCCGGAGATGCGCGATCTGACGTGGGCCTACTTCAAATCGCACTGGGCGGAGACCCAGAAGAAGGTTGGCGCCTCGCTTGGGTTCGGATTCGGCGGCCTGGGAGGCTTGTTCTGCAACGAGCAAGCCAAGCAGGATGTGCAGCAATGGTTCACGCAGCATCCTGATCCGGGCGGGCCTCGGGCGCTGCGGCAGGGACTGGAACGGCTGGATACGTGCGTGCGCATCCGCAACACGCAGGGTCCAAACCTGGCATCGTGGTTGAAGGAGCACGCCGGCGCGGCGGCGCAATAAGAAATCTGGATTCATAGGCGAACCGCAGATGGCGCGCGAAAGCGTGGCGGCGCCGTTTGCGGTTCTTTTTGTTGGTATGGATTTGAGGGATTCGAGCGCAGATTGTTACAATGAGAATTCCGGATGCTAACCTGTCGCGGCCTGAGCGCCGCCTCTCCTGTGAACTCCGGATACGAGCGTGGCCAGGTAGCTCAGATGGTAGAGCGCAGCCCTGAAAAGGCTGGCGTCGGCGGTTCGATTCCGTCCCTGGCCACCATGATTTCTAGCACTTAGCACGCTTCCAATTCCCGTCCTGCTTCCATTTGCTTCCAATTCAGTTGACCATCGTCCGCGGAAGGTTGGTTAGCCTGTCCACCACAGCTCGCTGCGACTCGGGAACGAACTGCTGGTAAATATCCAGCGTCGTGCTCGCCCTACTGTGCCGCATCTGCGCCTGTGCGTCCTTCACATCGGCCCCGGCCAGTTTCAGCCATGTAGCATGTGAGGTGCGCAAGCAGCGCCAGTTTACCCACGCCAGCCCCAGCTCGCGGGCTGCGGGTTTAAGGAAACGGGTGAGGATGTTGTTGTCGCGCAGCGGGCGGCCGTCCTTCACTGACTGAAAGACAAGCGCGTCCGGCGCGTCGGATTTGACTACGCGGTACTTGCGCACTGCACGGCCAGCCCTGACCTTGACGGTGAGCAGCTTCAGCCGGTGAATGCGCTCGATTACCGCACGATTGACTGCGATGGTCGCGCACGACGCTTCGCTTTTCGGCTCGCCCCAGTCACCGCGGCAGAAACGCTCGTCAATCCTGATGCTGGCCTCGTGCACGTCGTTCCATCTCAGAGCCGCTAATTCGCTCACGCGGATTCCGGTGTACACGGCGACATGCACCATGGTCGCGTACGGCTCCGGGATCTTCGCAATGAGGTTGTCGAATTGCTGTGGGGTGAGGTAGGGCATCGACCGCTTGCGCCTGGTTTTGGCGCGTGGCAGTTCCAGCCCTTCGGTTGGATTCTTGACCAGCAAACCGTGCCTGATGGCGCGCTTCACTATCGAAGCCAGCACGTCGCGCACCTTGTCGATGCTTTCCTGTGAGAGATCCTTTTCGGCAAGGCCGGCGAAGTATCTGTCCAGCGACATCGGCGTCAGGTCCCGCAGGCACAGCTTCCCGAAGGCGGGCTTGAGATAATTCTCAATCACGCCCTGGGAACGGTCCTGCGTACTCGACGCCATCGCCTTCAGCGCCACCGGAATGTAATGCTCGTCCACGTACCTGGTAAAGTTGGTTGCGCCGCCGATCGTCTCAAGCCCCTGGTTCAGTGGCCTGACGAGCTCTGCGGCTAGTTTTTGTACCTCACGGCTCGGCATTGTTGCCGGCGCCAATTTGTGCCATGTCCGCCTGCGAACATTGTGACCATCCTCGAACTGATCCTGCCACGTCAGCAGGCACCACCACTCCCCGCGCCTGAACGGCTTGGGGTCCTGAAACCGGCGTCGTGCCATCCGCTCAAGCCCAGCTTTCTGCGGAATGCCGGTGCTCGCCTCGGGCGACACGATACCATTCATCGGGTTGTGGATGGTGCTCATTGTTTCGCTTTACTGCCGGGCCGCCAGCTCCTCCGCCTGTTTCGCGAGCAGGTCCCGCCGCGCCTCTACTTCGGCGTCAGACAAGGGCCGCGGAATCGGTTTGGCGATTTTGGTTATCGGCGGCTTAGTCTGCGACCGGGGTACCGCGGGCAGCGCCTTGCGCTCACCAGTGACTAGTTCTCGAAATTTGTCCGCTAGTGGCGCTGGCAGTTGCGCGAGTCCCATGTGCTCCGCGGCTTCGTAATTCGTGAACGCTTCCACGAACCTTTTTTTGGTAAACGCTTCGTCTGTAATTGAGGCGCTGAAGGCGGCGTTGATACCAAGACGCCCGCCAGCACAGCGGATGGCATACTCGGTGCGGGCGTCGAGATGCGGCCGTGCGTGCTTGCTGGCGCCCGCCAGGTCGCGCTCTACCGCCTGCCACGCTGTCTCGGCCTCAAGGTGAACCCGTAACTCATCGTCCGCGTCGGCCAGTTTCCGCAACTCGGCAACCTTTGGGAAAAATGTCAACTGCCGCACGGCACGTCCAAACGCTCGCGTGAGTTGCGGCTGTGCGATGTCGGCCAGGTTTGCCGTGTACAGTTTCAGCCGTGCCGGCGTCAGCGCCTCGCCGAATGCCTCCGCTAATGCGGTCAGTTGCTCACCGATCCACCGGGAAGGCGGTGTCGAGTGCTTCGAGATTGCTAGCTTGTCGTTGTTCTGCTCGGTTTCGTCCATCTGTCCCACTCCTCTGAAACTTCTTCGCGTTGCGTAACCAGGTCCGGAGGCCCGCATTCCAATCCCTGAAAGTGGTTCCCTTGCTGCAGTGGTGGTCCTTGAACTGTTCAACTTCCCAATGGAGGTCAACACCCAGCTTGGTCGCTAGGGCTTTGTGTTCATCATTGGGAAGAAAGTCCGGCGGGAGTTGCGTGGCGCGCTTGCGCGCCCCAATGTCTTTCCCTGGTCTATACGGTCTATAAGGACTATTGGCTGCATCCGGTGCAGCCGTCATGGAATGTGGTGCAGGCGTGGGGTGCATGTCCTGCAGGGGTACGGGTGCATCCGGTGCAGGCGTTACGGGCTGCAGGTCCTGCAGTGGTTCATCTGTCGGCAATGCCGCGGCGTTAACCCTGTATTGGACCGTCTGAGCGTGACTGCCTCCGCGGCGCTGTTCGCGTCCAGGGCGCGAGATGTACCCGAGCGCCTGCAATTCATCCAGGGCATTGCGTACGCCGCGTCCGCAGAGTCCTGTGTATCGCGCGATCGTGGAGATGCTGGGGTATATGCTGCCGCCATCATCATCGGCAATGATGCACATCTCCTTCAGCACCGCTTTCAGCGGCGGTCTCAGTGCCAACTCGCGCGCGCGGAGATAGAGGGGAATGCTCACCGCGCCCCCGCGGGCGTGTTGCCGGTCCACGTGAGTCGTAGGGCGAGTGCTTCAAGTTCGCGCGCGGCCGCTTCACCGTCAGGACCGAATTTCCTTACCTGTTCAGCGGCTGCCCGAAGGTGTTGTGCTGCTTTCTCGGTGTGGGTGTCTGCTGTGTTCATGTATCAAACATGAACCGCTACCGAGGAAATCGGTGAAGACAGTGGGGCGGGAAAAAGAAAACCCGCTGTTTATGCGGGTTTGCGAGGTTCAGACTATTCCATTTAATTGAATTATTTGGAAATTTTCCGCAAGTCG
>DASWAR010000182.1:0-3441 GCA_036391015.1 Terriglobales bacterium | reverse complement strand
GTTGAGCAGACGGGAGTTCCCGGCACACTTCCCCCGTCGGTCGCGAAAGACCAGATGCGGTCTCCCCCATCCTGAACCTCGGCAGGAACCAGCGATGCAGTTGGAATTTCACCAACTCGATCGAGGTTGGGAGCACCTGCGGGTCCGGCGTCCGGACCGGCAGCGGCGGCTGCTGGCATCGCTGGCGGCCACAGGGCAGCAGACGCCGATCGTCGTGGTGGCCATCGCCGGCGAGCCCGGCCGTTACCTGGTCATCGACGGCTACCAGCGCGTGGCCGCGCTGGAGCAGTTGGGCCGGGACACGGTCGAGGCGGTGGTCTGGCCGCTGAGCGAGGCCGAAGCGCTGGTGCTGGACCGCTCGTTGCGGATGGGTGAGCGCGAGACGGCGCTGGAAGAAGGCTGGCTGCTGGCGGAGTTGGAACAGCGCTTCGGCTACGGGTGGGAGGAGTTGGCGCGGCGGTTCGACCGCAGCGTGAGCTGGGTCTCGCGGCGGCTGGCCTTGGTGGAACTGCTGCCGGAGACGGTGCAGCAGCAGGTGCGGGCCGGCGCGATCGCGGCCCACGTGGCGATGAAGTACCTGGTGCCGATGGCGCGCGCCAACGCCGAAGACTGCCAGCGGATGGCGGCGGTCCTGGCAACGCATCGCTACAGCAGCCGCGAAGCGGGCCAGTTGTATGCGGCCTGGCGTGCAGCATCGCCCGCAGTCCGCGAGCGGATTCTGGCCGAGCCGCAGATGTTTTGGAAAGCGCAGCGGCAGGTGGCGCAGAAACCGCCGGCGCCAGCCGCGGCCGAGCTGCTACGCGACCTGGAGATGGTGGCGGCCATCGCCCACCGGGCCAGCCGGCGGCTGACCGGCGCCGCCCAGCGGATGGACGGCAGCGACCGCCACCAGGCGCGGCGCCAGGTGGATCGCGCCATCGACCAGCTCCGCCGTCTGGGAGCGAAGATTTCCGAGGACGAAGAGCATGTTGAGCCGAAGTCAACGCACGACGATTCTGGAACTGGCCGGCCAGGGAGTCAGCAAGCACGAAATCGCGCGGGTGCTGGGAGTGAGCCGGTTATCGGTGCGCCGCGTGCTGCGCGCCAGTTCGGTGGAGGTGCCCGAGCTCGATCGTGCGGAGAAGGCCGAGCCCTACCGGCAGCAGATCCTCGAGCTGATGCACCCGTGCAAGGGGAACCTGGTCCGGGTCCATGAGGAGCTGGTGGCCGGCGGGGCGGCGCTGTCTTATCAGGCGCTGACCGCCTTCTGCCGCCGCCACGGGATCGGGCAGCCGCCGGTGGTGGCTGCCGGCCGCTACGAGTTCGAGCCGGGCGAGGAGATGCAGCATGACACCTCGCCGCACGAAGTCCGACTGGGCGGCAAAAAGCGCAAGGTGCAGACCGCGTCGGCCGTGCTGTGTGATTCGCGGATGCTGTTCTTTCAGTGCTACCCGAGCTTCCAGCGTTTTGACTGCAAGGTGTTTCTCACCGACGCGCTGCGGTACTTCTCGGGCAGCCCGGCCCGCGTCATGATCGATAACACGCATGTGGTGGTGCTGCGCGGCACCGGGCGCGAGATGGTGCCGGTGCCCGAGATGGCTGCGTTCGGCGAGCGTTGCGGTTTTCCGTTCGTGGCCCATGAGATCGGCGATGCGAATCGTTCCGCGCGCGTAGAACGACCGTTCCGCTTTATCGAAGGCAACTTTCTGGCCGGGCGTACGTTCTCCCGTGGGGAGGATCTGCAGCAGCAGGCGCGCCAGTGGTGTGACAAGGTCAACTCCACCTACAAGAAACATATCCGCGCGGTGCCGCGCGAGTTATTCGCCCTGGAGCGGCTGCATCTGAAACCGCTGCCGGCCTGGATTCCCGAGGTCTACCGGTTGCAGGAACGGCTGGTGGATGGGGAAGGCTATATCGCACTCCACACCAATCGCTACTCGGTGCCGGTGGATTGGATCGGCCGCCGCGTGGAAGTGCGCGAAACCAAGGACCAGATCGAGATTCAACGGGATGCCCGCCGGCTGGTCACGCACCGCCGCATTGCCGAAGCCGAGCACCAGCGGGTGACGCTGGCCGAACACCGGCCGCCCCGCGGCCACGGAGCGCGGCGTCGCGATCATCCCCATCCCGAAGAGAAGGCCATCGTGGCGGCCGTGCCCGAGCTGGCTGACTATGTCGCCGGGTTGAAGCAGCGGAGCCGCAAGATCGTCACGCTGGCCCTGCGGCAGCTGCTGCGCTTGGTGCGGGAATACCCACGGGAGCCGCTGCTGGGAGCCGTCCGGGAAGCCGCCCGTTACGGCCTCTACGACCTGGACCGCGTGGAACGGATGATCCTGCGCCGCGTGGCGCATGAATATTTTCTGCTGGATGAGGGCTCGCCGGATGACTGAAGACCTCGAACAACTGCTGAAGAATCTCCAGCTGCGCCGCCTCCTGGAGATTTATGACGAACAGTTGCGCGCGGCCGAGAAGGACGACCTCAGCTACTCGGATTTCGTGACGCGCCTGGTGCGCGCGCAGTGGCAGGCCAAGCAGGAGGGCGCCCTGGAGTGGCGCATCCGGCGCGCCAACCTGCCCGAGCGCTGGACGCTGGAGACGTTCCCGTTCGCCCGCCAGCCGGGCGTGAACCGGAAACAGATGCGCGCTTTTGCGGAGTTGGAGTTCATCGCCAAGGCGGAAAATATCGTGCTGATCGGCGAAACCGGAAGAGGCAAGACGGGATTAGCTTGTGGACTGCTGCTGAAGGCGCTGGAGAACGGCTACCGCTGCCAGTTCGTCCGCGCGCAGGATCTGTTCGATGAGATGTACGCGTCGCTGGCCGACCGCTCCACGCGCCAGCTTCTGAAGCGGCTGGCCCGCCTGGACGTGATTCTGATCGACGAGTTTGGCTATTTGAACCTGAAACCGGAGCAGTCCAACATCTTCTTCAAGCTGATGGAAGAACGCTATCGTCATCACTCCACCATCATCACGACGAACTTGGGCTACGACGAGTGGCCCAACTTCCTGGGCAACCGGCCCATGGTAGAGGCGTTGTTGAGCCGTCTGCGGCACTACTGCCACACGGTGCACATCAAAGGCCCGTCGCTGCGCGAGCCGCAAGGCTGAGGAGGACGGCGTGGACGACGGTCGCGGACCGGAAGAATATATCCGCCAGGTTCTGGAGGCGTACCGCAAAACGCCAGGCACGATGGGCACCGTGCGCCGTGCGGATCGGATGCTGGCCGCCCAACTCTACCAGCGCGGCGTGTCCGTGACGGTGGTCGAGAACGCCTTGGTGCTGGCTGCCACGCGGCGCCGGATCCGCCGGGCCGGAGCGCCGCCTCTGGGTGCGATTCGTTCGCTGGCGTATTTCCTTCCGGTGATCGAGGAAGAGGGGACTGACATCTATTGGGCGCGTTCCCGGACTTTGGAATACCTGTCTTCCGTCCTCCAACGGCTCCCGCAGGGCGTCAAGACGGA
>DASWAR010000181.1:0-21142 GCA_036391015.1 Terriglobales bacterium | reverse complement strand
ATCCATGCCCAAGCAGCAGTTCAAGGAGGAAGTCGAAAAATATCTGACCGGCGCAAGTGAGCCTTCCGAGCTGATCTACTTCAAAATCTACAAGAGCCAGGTACCGGTGATTGAGCAGGCGCTGGAGATCGCTGCCCGGATGCTCGGTTCCGACCGCTCGCGTGGGTACTGCCTGGAGATGATCTGCGCCGACTTCCTGGCGGGAGCGAATCTGGAGAATGCCAATGCCGACGTGCTTCTGATCTCGGTAAGACAGATGTACCGCTTCCTCCCGCCACCACAGCAGCAGCAATTCTTAGACGAGCTGAGGCGGACAGCATGAGAACACCTCCTAAACGCTCGCGGGTTCGGCTTGATCGCGAAAATTACGACCGACTCCGAAAGCGAATACTGGAGCGTGACGGATGGCGATGTCAACGTTGCGGCGCGGCATCGCAGCTTGAGGTGCACCATCTTCACCTTCGCAGCCGTGGTGGAGAAGACGCCGACAGCAACCTGATTACTCTCTGCAATCGTTGCCATGCCGCAGCGCACGGGGGAGGAGTGTTGGAACGCTGAGTTCCCAAGCTTCCGGGCGCATCACCAAACAGCAGAATGGTTCTCGTAGGCCGCTGGCTGCCCTACACCACGCGCGATCGGCTCAGACCGCGATTTACGACTACAGCGCCCTCTTCGGCGTCGGTCACCGGCTGTATCTTCGCCAGCGCTCGCTCCTTCAGCGTCCTCCCAGCGTAACTCATCACTTCGGCATCGGGCGGTCGATGGATCGGCTTGGCGGTCGATGCGAAGTGCTCGGCATCGAGCAGCGCGGTCACGATCTCCTGCAGCAGGATGCCTTCCGCCTTAAGATTGGAATGCGCCCGACGGTTGAGGAACTCGCCGAAGATTCGCTGTGCTGCCTTCTCCGGCATCGTCTGGCACAGCTCTAGGTACAGGTGGTCATCCACCCGCAGGTCGTCCCGCGCCTTCCGCTGCTGATAACGCTGCAGCAGGTGTTCCGTGATCGTCACTCCAAGTCGTTGAGGTCGCCAAACAAAATCGAGTTTTCCTCGGCGTCGGTGAGCTTCTCGTTTTGCGCCACCTTGCTGATGGCCGTGTCCCGCATCGGGTTCTCCTTCGGCTCCCCGGGCCGCTCCACCAGCCCCAGCTGGAACAGCCCGCCGATCCTCTCCCCGTGCCGCCAGCCCTCCTCGCAGCCCCATACCGCCCCCGCCAGTGCGTCGGCCAAGTCCTTCGACGCCCCGGGAAAGCTCGGCTTCTCGATCTTTTTGCCGGTGTCCTCCAGCTGCGCCAGCTCGCGTGCCAGCGTCGGCGAGTCATAGCAATAGATGCGCTCGTCGTAGATGGCGTCCTTCAGCGCCTCGTAGCCTTCCTTGTCCGTGTCGAGGCTGAAGTTGTCGCCCCGGTAGCCCTTCTCCTTCATCGTCTTCACCGACTCCTGCGACCCGTAGGTGTCGAAGGTCACCGAACCGAACTCCATCCCGACCTGCCCCAGCTGGTAGATCACCGCCCGCACTTTCGGGATGTCGACCTCGCCCTGCGGCGGCGCCACGATCTCCAGCACCAGGTCCACGCGGATAATCGGCTTCTCCTCTACCGTCTCCTGCGCCGCACCCTCCACCAGCATCAGCCGCGGGCATTTCTTGGTGCCGATGACGTGGGCCACGCACAACCCCGTCGCACACCTGGTCTTGGACAGGTCGATGTGGGCATGGTAGAGCACGGGATAGATAATCCTCTCCATCACCGGCCGATTGTTGCGCATCATCGGGCGGTCCAGTTCGTTCTTCTTCGGGCGCTCCACCCAGTGCAGGTTCTCCGGTACCAGCTTCTCGATCTCCGGATCGGCCTGCTGCAGCGTCACTGGCAAGGGGATGCCATTCGCGTCCACCGGCCGAAAGGGATGCTTGAGTCCGTACTTGCGCCCCAGCTCGAACATGCGCTCGATCATCTCGCGGCGGATGATGAAGGGCCGGATCGACATGGTGGCAATTCCCGCGTAGTCCATCACCGAGCGCTCGGTGTCGGCGCGGAACCGGTCCTCGAATTCCCGCGGTACCTCGATCACCCGCTCCTGCTGCACGTCCGTCTCGCCGCCCTCCAGCACCCGCGAGCGCCGCGCCAGGTCGCCCACCTCGACCTTGAAGGTGCCCGCCGTGTAGTCGCTGGCCTTGCGCGTTCCCCAGGTTGGATAGTGCCGCACGAAGATGTGCTTGCCCTTGGGGGTGGCGGCCAGCTTTTCCATGCGCTCGGTAAAGTCGCCGGGGTAGCGCGCTGAGCTGATCACGTAGATGTGGCCCGCCATCCGCCCCAACTGGGCTTGGCGCGAGGTGATCCGGCTGCTGGCCTTGTTGTAGACCGCCTCGGCCTGATCGTAAAGCCCGCTCTCCCCCGGCCCGGTGCGCTTGGAACGCTCCACAATTTCCATGAAATTAACTTCGTCGAAAGCCACCGAGAAGATGCCCTCGCCGAGCACGCCTTCTGGGCTGGCCGTCGCAGGGTACGCCACCACGCCCTTGGGGAACTTCAGCATCGTCTTCAGGTTCTTCTCGTAGGGGAACACCTCTTTGAAGTAGGGCGAGCTGCGCATCAGACCCGCCAGCCCCTCGAACAGCACCTTGCGCGCCTGACTGATCGTCACACTGATGTTGATGAAGGCGACGTTGGAGCGAGAGATCATACCGAAGGTCACGGCCGGATCCCGGAGGCAGCTCACTTGGTAGATGTCGTAGGCGATGGCGATCTCCACCCATCGACTCTTGCCCCAGCCGATGCCGCCGGTGAGCAACGCCTCCGTGTAGTCGCCCTCGAAGAATGCCGCCAGATCATCGACCAGCTTCGGAAAGATGGCGTCCCTGAGCACCCGCCCCAAGTAGTAATCGTCGTAGATGAACTGGCGCACTGAAACCGGGTCGCGCTCATAGTCGATTCGCCTAAGCGCTTGCCGGATGCGCTCCGCATCCGTGCCGGCGCGCAGTTCTCGTTGGTAAAACTGGCGACCAGCATCGCTCAAACGCGCCAGGTCAGCTTCTCGGTTAGCACGAATTCTTTCCGGGTGCATCCAATTCTCCATGTTCTTCTCCAGCATTTTGCTGCGGGGTGTCTGCACTGCGCAGCTCCTGATCGAATTTCGTGATATCCCGTAATAGCGCTCGGTCCGCTGGGTTCAACGCCGCGACTTTACTCATGGCCTCACCGCAACTGGCGCACAGATCATGCTCCCCAGATGCCGCCGCGTCGGAATCCGCCGCTGGCAGGCGCTGATGCGTCACCGTTGTTGTTTGTATGCGAAGCAGGCGGTCCTTCACGACGACCGCGCGCAACCGCGTCTGGTGATCGGGCTCCGCCGGGGTGGAGATGATGGTGTTGTTGGCCCCCCGCAGGTAGCGTGTCCGGGTTGCAGTCATGGCTTCGGAAATGACCTTTGCATCGCGCTCCAGCGTGCAGCCTGCTCGCTCAAAAACTGCTGCCATGCATTGCTGAACGTTGGGATTTTTCAGCACCCGGGAACCTTGCCCAGAGAGCTGGGCGCTCCCCGGTTTGCCGGCGTAACCGGCCAGTTCGGCTGCCTTGTTGCGTTTTCTCCACCCAGGACTTTGCGAATCCAAGTAACTTAAGAGGAATTCGAGATGTTGCGGCTTCACCGCGGCGACTAACGCCTGGAAGTCGGGCTCGGCGAGTAACTCGAGAAATATACCGAAGAGTTGGTTTTGGTTAGGGGTCGGATTGTTCCGCTCAGCCATTTCGCCACCCACACAAATGCCGGAGTCCTTGGCGAACATCAAGACTCCGGCCGTGGCCGGCGAAACTGCTGGTTCGTGTCACTCGCCCAAGTACGTGAGCACGAACTTATGCTGCATTTTAGGTGCAGGGGCGTGCCGAATCAAGGATTTTTTGCGATTTTTTGCCGACAATTGCGGCAGGCAGAACCGCAAAGCGCGCGACCCGCGCACGGGCGGTCTGGAATTTTTAACAAATAACATCGTAATACGATATAGTTTGTAGACCTCTCAAAGCGTTCCGAACACCCTCGGGCAGGAGGTGCCCCTCAAAAACTTAGCAATCCTTAGCAAGCGGGTAAGTTCATGCATCCCGGAAAAAATCCAGCAAGTACTTGCATGACAAACATTTAGCTTATCTGGCGCGCGGCGGCATCTCGCGCCAACGGGGGAAGACGACCCAAACAACTCTGGGGCGGATGGATCCGCCCCAGGGCTGGGTCGAAGCATTTAGGCAAACTATTTTCTGCGGATCAACGCATCGATGAACCCGCCGAATGCGAAGCCAACCACGAAGGCGGCAACGATGGTTCCCATGGGGTGACGCTTTACACGCTCCTTGGCGTCATCGATCATCTCCTCCGCCACATCGCTGCTGGTTTTCCCGACCCGCTTGACGGCATGGATGCCGTCTTCAATCGCCTCGGCCACGGCCGTGGTCGCGCGCGACACTTTGTGCATCGGATCGACGATGTGCTCTTCCGCTTTTTCCAACACGCTCTTGCTCATGGCCCGTACCTCCTCGGGGTAGAGAGGACAGCTCACGCTAAGTCTGCGCCCCCGGCGGCGCGAGTCAAGCAGTTCGGACCCGGCGACGGTTTTTCTTCTCCCATTTTGGGCGGAACGCGGTGACGCATCTTGGGTGGAGTTGATCGATCAGGCGATCGGCTGTCGGCTCGAATCAGCGAGCCCCAAAGCGCCTTGAATTTGAACAAAGAAAAAGGGCAGCGTTGGCGCTGCCCTTTCCACTGGTTTTCCCGACGGCCGACGGCCGATGGCCGACAGCCGATGGTGCTAAAACACGAACGCCAGGCCGCCACGGACGGCGCGTGCCGACTGCACCAGGTACAGGGTGCGGCCGTCGCGCCCGATCACCGGCACGTAGCCTTGCGCCAGCAGGTTGCGCAAATCCACCAGCGCTTCCATCTTGCCCGGCAGGAAGCTGGTCCCCGGAATCGGCTGGCGGACGAATACGTTCCAGTAGGGGTCCATCTGCCCCGGCGAGCAATCGAACATGTCCACGGGGGTGAGCGACTTCTGGTTCGCCGCCCGATACGACGTCGCCCAGCGGGTGTGCGTGCCGGGGACGTCCCCCGCCAGCTTGACGCCCAAGGAATGCCGCCACTCCTGGTGAATGGCCGAGCTTACGTGGCTGAGCGCAACGTTATTGGTGGCCAAGTCGAGCACTCCGCCCCACGAGTAGTTCACGGTCGCGGTCAATTCCGGCGAAAATTTTTGCTGCACCACGACGCGAACGCCGTCGGTGCTGAGTTGCCCCGCGTTGTAGGTAAACGTTTCCGAGTACAGGTCGGGCAGCAACTGGGCGAAGGGGCCGTTGAGGTCGCCGGCTCCGGTCAACGCGGTGTTGTGGACCGAGTCGGAGTAGCCTGCGAGCTGCACGTTGGTATTGCGGTGGCGATGGGACAACGAGACTTCCTGGTGCCGGGCCCGCTCCAGCACCGCTCCGCGCTCGGTCATGGAAACGCGCGGGCCGGACTCAAGGACATCGCCGAGGGAGGAATCGAATCCCTTGGACGCCGCCATGTTGGGCTCGGCGCTGGCGTACCGGTACTCGAGCACGGTGTCAGGCGAGAGGTGCGCGGCCAGGGATCCGAACGGCTTCAGCGCGCTGGCGCGGCTCAGGAATTGCACCGTCTGGTATTCGGTCCCGAATCGCAGGTCAACAAAATCGGCCAGCGTAATGGAATCCGACAGCCGCAGCGACATGGCCTGCAGCGCCGGCATGCGCGCGTTCAGATCGGGATTGGAGAAGCGGCGCAGGGTGAGCGCCAATTCAGGGTTCGAGCCATCGCCCATTTTTTGCGCGTAGGCAGCTCGAATCACGCCATTCTGCGGGCCCGCGCCGTAGCCGACGTTGCCCTTCAGCGACAGCACCCCGGCGGTGAACAACGATTTTTCAAAGTTGAAATGGGTGCTGACCTCGCCGGCGCTCCCGAAGCCTTCGGCATCGCTGCCGGCGACGAAGGCCACCGCGCCCTTCAGCGCAGGCTGCTCGCTGCCCGTCTTCGACACCATCACCGGACCATTGTCCACCACGCGAAGGATGGGCCGGTTCGCCGCCGAACGCAGCGTCCACTTCCAACCCTCGTCGTCACGATTGGTCTGATGTTGCGGCAGTAATTGCACCGCTTCGAACAACGTGCTCAGGGTCACGTTCACCAGCACGCTGGCGCCCGCCTTCAGCGCCACGTTCTCGCGCAAGGAAGGCAGGAACGACGGTGCCGTGACCTTGACTTGATAGATCCCGGGAAGAAGTCCGGCGGCGCTGTAGAACCCGCGGCCATCGGTGAACACGGTCACCGCGCGGGTCGCGCTGGAGAATACTTCCACCGCCGCACCCATCTGCGGCACGCCGGCGGTACTGCGGACGAAACCGGTGATCGCGCCCGGTTTCCCGGCCGCCGATGCAGGAAGCGCGAGCGCCAGCAGGATCATTACGCATCCGAGCTTTCGGCCCATGAGCACCTCCATCGTGAAATTGCGGCCCGTACTTGCCGGCCGCGGGCTACTCGACGGCAAATTTCGCCGTCGACTTCAAGTTCTGTTTGGAGATCTGGTCATCCACCTTGATCGTGATCTGATACGTGCCCGGCGCGATGTCGCGCAGCGGCAGCGATTTTTCCAGCGTAACCTGCTCGCCCACGTTGCCCAACTGTTTAGTGGACTCGGCCATCTGGACGACCGCCTTTTGCGTCGCCATGTTCACCACTTCGTAGGAAATGTCGGCCGACGGCTTGTGGGTCTGCTGGTCGATTCCGAGGTTGTACACCTGCATCCAGAAATTGACCTTCTGGTCGCGTTTGAAGGCCGTCGGCTGGCCGTTGGCGGAATCCACGCGCGGGCGCACCTTGGTACCGCCGATCACGAAGCTGCCGGCGCCCACGCTCTTGGTAGCCACCTTCTGCATCTCGTCGGCGACGATCAGGCTGGAGAACGCCAGCTTGTCTTCCGCGTATTCCGGTACCACAATGCCGCGGCTCCAGGTGCCCACCTTGTCGCCATTCACGTCCTTCAACACGAGATCGACGCGATAGCGTCCGGGACGCAGTGGCAGGGCCTTCCAGTACACGTGGTTGTTGTCGATTACCTTGGGCAGCAGTTCGTCGGGCAGCCCATCGGTGACGGTGTCTTCAAAGGTTTGCGCGATGCGGCCGGTCAGGGTGGTGACGCGCCCGAAGATATTGACCGTCATCCGCTGCACGCCTTCCTTGCTCGACCAGGTCACGTCGCGGTTCTTCAACTGGATGGTGATCGGCACCAGCACGGTATCGGAGGTGATCTTGACGAAATCGGCGCGCACGTCAAACGGCAGAAAATTCATGCTGATCTTGTGGCTGACCACCTCTTCCAGATCCTTGAATTTCACCGCTGGCGCGCGGTTGAGCTTGGCAAACTGCTCCAACCGGTCAAACTGCTTGCTCTGCTGGTTCTGGTTGAATGGACCCCGCCCCAGTTGCTCGACGCCGGTGAAGCGGTCCGCCTTACTGGCCATGCCCATCTGTTCGTACGTCGTGAGGCCGGTGCCGGGGACGTTCTTCAGCGCGTCCTTCTCCGACCGGTCGATGGTCATGTGGTACTCGCCGCACATGCACGGGTCCACAAACTCGATCATGATTTCCTGCCCGACGCCTTCCAGGTAGCGATAGCGCCAAATCTCGAAGGGGTAGGTCGAGGTCGTGCCACCGCCTTCTTCCGGCGGGCGGTAGTAAGCACCGCCGCTGGGATGGGAGTCAATCTCATCCGCCTTGCCGTACATGATGTAAATGCGGCCGCGGTCCGTCCTCCATCCCTGCACGCCGGCGGCAAAGTGCTCGTTGGCGTACGCGATGCGCCGGTAGTGCTCTTCCTTGTATTCGTTCTCAGCGGTGTCGGGAGTGGGATCGCGGCGCAGCCAGAACTGCTCGATGAACTGCTCGCGCTCTTCGTCGTTGGAAAGCTGTTTGAAGGCGCCGCGCTCTTCATCGCCAATGATCCAACGTACGTCCTCGTCCATCCACTTCTTGTAGACCTTGCTGATTTCCTGTTTCAGCGCCTTTTGCTGCTGTTTTTGCTGTTTTTCCGACAGCGGACGCTTCAGAGGATCTTGCTGCCCGGCTTGTTCTTGGGAGGCGGCGGGGGCCTTGGCGTCCGTCTTGCTGCTTTTGTCGCTCTGGGCGAACGCGAGGTTCGCGGACAACAAACAGCAACCCAGACTTAGCGCCAGGGCACGACCCCGGACAATTTTTGACGACATCGCGTGTGGACTCCTGGGAGACAATTCGGGCCAGTAAATTCTATGTTGTTGCTTCCTTTAAAGCAAGGACGAGAGCCACCCACTTTTGTGATTCTGTCCCGTATCTGTTGAGTTACCTATAATTTCCAGACACTCCGAATCCCGCTGTTCATCCCCGGAAATCGCATCCCGATGCGAATTGCCGCGGCGGCGCCCGGTTGCGATTCACTATAATGGTTCCACTACCCGACTATCATCGCGCGCGAGGGGTGGCGCCGGGGACGCGCGAAGCCGGGAACTTCCGGTCCGGTCTGTGCGTATCGAAGAAGAGGAAGGCATCGTGGCGCGGCCGCGCCGGTGCTGTGCTGTCAGGGCGGTGAGCGAGGGAACGAGTGAAGACTGGGAAAAAAATATTGATCGCAGCAGGAGCCCTGGTGCTGGTGGGGGCCATTGTCGGCTTCACCGTCCACCAGAGTGGCAAGGGCGTGGTAGTGGTGCAGACCGGCAAGGTGACACGCCAGGACCTGACTTCCATCGTCAGCGCCTCCGGCGAAATCAAGCCCAAGACCTACGTCAACATCGGCGCGAACGGTTACGGCAAGATCACCAAGCTGTATGTGCATGAAGGCGAGACGGTCAAGAGGGGGCAACTGCTGGCCAAGCTGGATTACGTGCAATCGGCGGCCGACGTCGCCGCCATGCAGGCACAACTTGCGGCCGCCAAGACCGACTTCGCGGCATCGGAAGCCATGATGAAGAGCGCGCAGTCCGATCTCGACAAGGCGCGCGCCGATTACGACCGTGCCAAGCTCGACTACCAGCGCGGCGAGGCACTCTTCGGCCAGCTACTCATTCCCAAGCAGGACTTCGACACTCGCAAGGCAGCGTTTGAAGGCGCCGATGCCGCCGTCGCCTCGGCGCGCGCCCGCATCGCCCAGACGAAAGCGCAGACCGCCTCCACCCAGGAGCGCATCCGGCAAATGCAGGCGCAGTTGACCCACGCCAGCGACGTGCTCAGCAAGACCGAGTACATGTCGCCTTACGACGGAATTGTCAGCAACCTCCCGGTGCGCGAGGGAGAGACGGTCCTCATGGGGATTCAGAGTTCGCCGGGCAGCCTGCTCATGACCGTGTCCGACATGTCGGTGGTCACCGCCGAGGTCATGGTGGACGAGACCGACATCGTCAACGTCAAGCTGGGGCAAAAGGCGGAAGTCACGATTGATGCCATCCCGAAAAAGAAGTTTGAGGGCGAGATCACCGAGATCGGCAACAACGCCGTGGTGCGCTCCACCGGGTTGGCGACCACGCAGAGCACCACCGGCAGCCAGGAAGCCAAGGACTTTAAGGTCGTGGTGACCATCAAGGACCCGCCGGTGAACCTGCGTCCGGGCCTGTCCACCACGGCCAAGATCACCACCGCGACACGCAACAACGCGGTCACCATCCCCATTCAGGCACTCACCGTCCGGCAAAAGGGGGACCTGGAGACCAAGCCCAAGAAAGATACGGTCCAGGCGGCCTCGCCCGCGCCGGGCGCCAAGGACAAAGACGAGTTGCAGGGCGTATTCGTGGTGCGCAACAAGAAGGCCGAGTTCGTGAAGGTGGACACCGGCGTCACCGGTACCACCGACATCGAAGTGACCAATGGATTGCAGGCCGGCGACGAGATTGTTACCGGCAGTTACAAGGTGCTCCGGTCGCTGCGTAACGGCGCGTCGGTGAAGATCGACAACACCGCGCCTAAAAAAGAGGAAGAAAAATCCTAACGTTGGGACTCGAGAAGCGTCCAAGATGGTGCAGGGGTATCTCAGTTTTTCAGTTGGTTAGTAAGGCACGATTAGTAAGGCACGAGACGAAGTGAAACTGAGGACTTGAGATACTGAGAAACTGAGGAACCTGAGATGGCCACTGAGGTCGCCGGCATTTCCGAACCGTTAGTCGCCCCACCGGATGGGTGCATCATCTGCGCGGAAGACCTGTGGAAGACCTACGACATGGGTTCCGAGCAGCAAGTGCATGCGCTGCGAGGCGTGAACCTGCGCATCGAGCGCAACGAGTACGTCGCCATTATGGGGCCCTCCGGCTCCGGCAAATCCACCCTGATGAACCTGATCGGCTGCCTCGACACGCCCAGCAAGGGCCGCTACTGGCTGAATAACCAGCTCGTCAGCGAGCTCGATGACGATGAACTGGCGCGCATTCGCAACAAGGAAATCGGCTTCGTGTTCCAGACCTTCAACCTGCTGGCGCGCGCCACGTCGCTGCACAACGTGGAGCTGCCGCTGATCTACGCCGGCCTGCCGGCCGAGGAGCGCATCGAGCGCGCCAAGGAGTCGCTGAAGTCCGTGGGCATGGAATCGCGCATGACGCACAAGCCCAACGAGCTATCCGGCGGACAGCGCCAGCGCGTCGCCATCGCCCGCGCCCTGGTGAACCGCCCCTCCATCCTGCTGGCCGACGAGCC
This sequence comes from Terriglobales bacterium, assembly GCA_036391015.1. Taxonomy (GTDB): domain Bacteria; phylum Acidobacteriota; class Terriglobia; order Terriglobales; family Acidobacteriaceae; genus JAIQGF01. Next base: position 10,443 of record DASWAR010000181.1, on the reverse strand, counting down.
CACCGGCAACCTCGATTCGCAGACCGGCAACGAGATCATGGCGCTGTTCGACCGGCTCCACGAACAGGGCAACACCATCGTGCTGGTCACCCACGAGCACGATATCTCCGAGTACGCGCACCGCGTCATCCACCTCAAGGACGGGGTCATCTCCGGCGACGTGCGGAAGCCGAGATAGACGCTGGGCATTAGGCGTTGGGCGTTAGGCTTTAGGCGTTGGGTTTCAAGCTCAACGCCTTTCGTTTTATGAATCGGCAATCGTTGGTTTTTCAATCGGCATTCGACAATCGAAAATCAGCAATGCCTTTGATTTCTCTCGCCTGAAGCCTGGAGCTTAGGGCCTGAAGCCTGATTTGTTGTACTCTGGCCAGCAGCGGAGCAGATGTATGCGGCGCCTCGGCCTTTTTCTTCTCTTCCTGACCTGCATCCCGGCCTTCGGACAATTCCGCGCGGCTTTGCACCGCGACGAGCAAGCGCGGGCGATCGTAAGCAGCTATTGCCGCATGGACTACGAGGGCTTCCGCCTGCTCAAGGATTCCTGGCCACGCATGAAAGCGCTGACCACTTGGAAGGACAACCCCGACTGGCAGGGCTTCACGGTTGTATCGCAATACGATCTGTCGGCTGCCAATGTCGGATTCCGTGCCACTACCGTCCGCGTGCAATACACCGTGCTGGGCCGGTTCCAGGCCGGATTGGGCTACACCGCTGAGCCCGGGAGCGAGGAGGTTTCGTTCCGCCTCAAGGACGTGGACAGCGCTTGGAAGATCGAGGATCTCGATCCGACCATCAATCCCCATGTTTCGAAGCCGCGCGCCATCGCCTGGCTGAAAACCGCGCTGGCCGCGGAAAAGGATGCTGCCAGCAAGATTGCCCTCGAAAAAGCGTTGCAGAGTCTGAGAGCAAGCCCGTAGCTGGTTCTCGGTTTACGGTTGGCGGTTGGCGGTTATCGGTTTTTCAGTTTCTCAGTGCGTCAGTTTGTCAGGACCGGCCTACTGACGAACTGAAATACTGACGAACTTCCAAGTGAAAAAAGACCCTCAAGTCGAGGGTCTCTTCACTGAAAACCGAAAGTCGTAAACCGAAAACCTACTGCGACACTACCACTCCGGTCTTATCCGGCGCCGGAATTGTTTTTACGAAGAAGCTGTGGTCGTACAGGTTGCGGTACATGCGGCCGGCGATCTCCGCCGCTTTCGGACCGAAAGTCGGACGCCCGCCTTCGAGGAAGATCACCACGGCGATTCTGCCCGCCGCCGTATTGGCAAACGAGGCGAACCACCCGTAGCGCGTGCCGTTGTTGGAGCACGTGCCGGTTTTGCCGAGCACTTCCTCTTCACTGAAATTCCAACGCACACTTTGCGCGGTGCCGTACTGGACCGCCGCCGCCATGCCCGGCGAAACCTGCGGGATCAGCGGCCCGATGTCGAGATAGCGCTTCACCCGCGGCTCAAAGGTCGAGACCTCGGTCGCCGTAGTGGGATGCTGGAGGTAATAAAGCGTTCCGCCGTTGGCGATGGCAGAAACCAGCGCCCCCAGTTGCAGCGGCGTCATCGAAATGCCCTGGCCGAAGGAGCACATCCGGCCCACGCCACCCTGCCGGCGGTCAAGTTCCTCGCTCGGAAAAACGCCCAGGTGCTCGCCCTCGATGTTCCAGCCGGCGAGCTCGCCCAAGCCGAACTGGTGGGCGTAGTAGCTAACCTTCTCGAACCCCATCTTGCGGCCCAGCGCCTCGAAGTAGGCGTTATTGGAGTGCGCCAGCGCCTGCGTCAGGTCCATGCGCGTGCGCCGTCCAAGCTGAATTTTCGTTTCCCGGGTCACCACGTCTTCGCTCAGCGCCGCCAGCGCCACCGCAACCTTGATGGTCGAGCACGGCTCCCCGCCTTCCGACAGAGCCATCTTCTGGTTCACCATCGTCAGGACGCGTCCACTGTTCGGATCAATGGCCACCACGGTACCGTTGTGGTTGCCCAGCGCGTCAATGGCGGCCGCGCGCACCACCGGATCTTCGCCCGCCGTGATGTCCGCCGTGGTCTGGTCTTCACTGACGAACGAAGAGGAAGTGTAATGCTCGGCGTAACGATTGCGCTTGAGGCGATGGCCGTTGACCCAAACGTACGCGCTGGCGCGCCGGTGCCGCCGCTTGCGGCTGATCTTTTTCTGGGTTTTCGAGTTTTCAACAACCGATTTTGACTTGGAAGTCTTGCGTGGGGTGGAAACGGTGGCTGCCGCCGCGCTCGCTGCCAGCAGCGTTACGGTTGCCATGACTAGAACTACCTGGGTCGCTAAAAAGCCTTTTATCTTCAACATGGATGTCTTGGGTCCCGTAAATGCCAGAGTGTCCCGGCGCGGATACACCAAGGCGCCGACTGCACGCCGTGTACAAAATTCCGGCTGGGACTACCGGATAGTATGAGGGTTACGGGGCAGATTTCAACCCCAAACTGCTCTGGCGGGTCACTTTCCTTAACCTTCCACCCTGTTGAGATGCAGAGACTTACACTGCAGTTTTGGCTGGCCAACGACTTTCGTAACGCGCGCCAATGCTGGCGATTTCCACCGGCGAATCAAGATTGGCAACAGCTCTCCAGCCACCGGCCCCACGGCCACGGTCAGCAGAATCCTTGGTGGCGCATATTCCGTTGCAAATGACCGGCTAAGTTTGCATACTCCAGCAACCAAAGACCCTATGAGCGAGACCAAAGTCGCGCCAGCAAGTACGCCCGGCGGCGGGCAAGCTGCGCCTGGAACGGCCGTGCGCCCATCGCCAGGCCGCACCGGCGATTTGTGGGGCGGACTGGCAGCGATGCTGGTCGCGCTGCCCTCGGCGATCGCTTTCGGCGTGACCATCTATGCGCCGCTGGGGGCGAGCTACGCTTCGCAAGGCGCGATCGCCGGCATCCTGGGCACAACGGCGCTGGGCGTGGTTGCCGCCAGCTTCGGCGGGACCCGGCGCCTGATCAGCGCGCCCTGCGCGCCCGCGGTCGCGGTGCTGTCTGCGTTCGCGATCGAGTTGACACAGCACAGCGTAACGCCGGGATCGGCGCTGGTGCTGATGGCGGCGGTAGCTCTGCTCTGCGGCCTGCTGCAGATCAGTTTCGGGTTGATCGGCCTGGGTCGGCTGATCAAGTACATGCCCTACCCGGTGGTGAGCGGCTACCTGAGCGGCGTCGGCCTGATCATCATCCTCAGCCAGATACCGAAGTTTCTGGGCGTGCCGGGCCGCTATCGCTTCTGGGAAGGCCTGCTGACGCCGGCGCTGTGGAAATGGCAGAGCCTGGCGGTGGGCGCGGTGACAACTGCGGTGATGGTGCTGGCGCCGCGGGTGACGAAAAAAGTGCCGGCGGCAATCCTCGGCCTGGGCTGCGGAATGTTGGCGTACTTCGCGATCGCGCTGGCGGACCAGTCGCTGCTGGTGCTGGCCGGCAACAAGTTGGTGGTCGGCCCGCTGCGGGAGTCGAACGCGGGTTTCCTGTCGATGATGGCGGGGCGCTGGCAGGCATTCAGGGCTTTCAACCCGCAGCAGCTCAACCTGGTGATTACACCGGCGCTGACGCTGGCGGTGCTGCTCTCCATTGACACCTTGAAAACGTGCGTCGTGCTGGACACGCTCACGCGCAGCCGGCACAACTCCAATCGCGAGCTGATCGGCCAAGGCCTGGGCAATCTGGCTTCGACAGCGATCGGCGGCGTGCCGGGCGCCGGCCAGATGGGGGCGACGCTGATCAACGTGTCCAGCGGCGGACAGTCGCGTCTCTCCGGTGTCATCGAGGGCGTACTCGCGCTGGTCGCGTTCCTCATCCTGGGCAGCCTGATCGCGTGGGTGCCGATCGCGGCGCTGGCGGGCATTCTGATCGTGGTGGGCGTGCGGATGTTCGACCGCCACAGCCTGGGCCTGCTGCGGTCGCGCTCGACGGTGCTGGATTTCGTGGTGATCGTTACCGTCGTCGTAGTGGCCGAGACGGTGAGCCTGATCGCGGCATCGGGTGTGGGCATCGGGCTGGCCATCCTACTGTTCCTGCGAGAGCAGATTGGCGGCGCCGTGGTGCGGCGGAAATCGTACGGCAACGAGAGGTTCTCCAAACAAATGCGGCTGCCGGAGGAGATGGCGGTGCTGGAAAAGCGCGGCGAGCGGACCGTGATTTTCGAATTGCAAGGCAGCTTGTTTTTCGGCACCACCGACCAGCTTTATAACGCACTGGAAGCTGAATTAAAGAAGCGGGACTACCTCGTACTCGACATGCGGCGGGTGCAGTCGGTGGACCTTACGGCAGCGCACATGCTGGAGCTGATTGAAGACATGATGTCGGAGCGGAACGGCACGGTGATCTTCAGTCACATGCCGTCGAAGGTGCCCAGCGGCCAGGACATGCGGGAGTACTTCGGACAGATGGAACTTGCCAGGAAAGAACGCCATGCGAAGATTTTCGCCCACCTGGACGAGGCGCTGGAGTGGATTGAAGACCGTGTGCTGGCGGCGGCGCACCTGGAGCGCGCGCAAGAGATGCCCCTGGACATCCGCCACATGGACATGTTCGGGCAGCGCAAAGAGGAAACGCTGGCGGCGTTGGAGTCGGGGACCGAGATACGGACCTTCCAAGCCGGCCAGAAGATTTTCTCCCACGGAGATTCCAGCGACGAGCTGTACTTCATCCGCAAGGGCTCGGTGCGCATCGTGATGCCCCTGGACGGCAGGACGGGACACCACCTGGCGACGTTTGGGCGGGGAGATTTCTTCGGAGAACTGGCGTTCATGGACCGAGCGCCGCGGTCGGCCGATGCGGTCGCCGACACCGATGCCGAACTGTACGTGCTGACCCGGGAGCGCTTTGCCGCGCTCAGCCTGGAACATCGCATGTTGGCGCTCAATTTACTGGAGGGTATCGCCACCGCCATGGCGTCGCGGCTGCGGCGAACGGATGTGGAATTGCGGTATCTGAAAGAGTCGTAAGCGTGAGGATTCTGTCGCCCGCTGAAGCGGGCTCGGCGCTCTGTGGACATCAACCCCACGGCTCACGCCGCGGGCTAGGTTCTGTCGCTCGCTTCGCGAGTTCGGCTAGCTGCTCTCGTTGCGCTTGCGGATGAAGGCAGGCACGTCCAAGTCATCTTCCTCGTAATTGGTTTTGACGGTGCTCTTCACATCGGCGAGGGACGTTGTCTCGCGCTGCGGAGCGGCCGGCCGCGCCGTAATGGGCGGCGGCGCCGGCGCCGGCTTGGGAGATTCGGAGTGGGCTTGCGGCGGAGGCTCGGCGGCGCGGACCTCCGGCCGGGGCGCGATGTAAGCCGACGCAGTGCGCGACTGCGAGATGGCGGCGGCAGCGGCGGAAACGGCACGCTCATGGCGCTGCACGTGGTTGTCGCCCCGGAAGCCGGTGGCGATGACGGTGATCTTGACCTCGTCCTTCATTTTTTCATCGAGCACGGCGCCGAAGATGATGTTGGCATCTTCATGGGCGGCGCTCTGGATAATGGTGGAGGCTTCGTTCACTTCCGCCAGCTTCAGCGAACTGGATCCGGTGACGTTAATCAGGATGCCGCGCGCGCCATCAATGGCGCCGGCTTCCAGCAGCGGTGAGGCGATGGCGCGTTGCGCGACGTCGGTGGCGCGGTGCTCACCCTTGGCGGTGGCGGTGCCCATGACGGCGTAGCCCATGCCGGCCATGATGGCCTTCACGTCGGCGAAATCGCGGTTGATGATGCCGGGAATGGTGATGATGTCGGAAATTCCCTGCACCGCCTGGCGGAGGATGTCGTCGGCCACGCGAAACGATTCGAAGAAGCCGGCGTTCTGAGCCACCGCCAACAGCTTCTCGTTGGGGATGACGATCATGGTGTCGACGGAGTCGAGCAACTCCTGCAGGCCGCGCTCGGCCTGCGACATGCGGCGCTTGCCTTCGAAGCCGAACGGCTTGGTGACGACCGCAACGGTGAGCGCGCCCATCTCGCTGGCGAGCGAGGCAATGATGGGAGCGGCGCCGGTGCCGGTGCCGCCGCCGAGGCCGGCGGTGACGAAGACCATGTCGGCGCCTTCCAGCGCTTCGATGATCTTGTCGGCGTCTTCGAGCGCGGCCTTGCGGCCGATTTCGGGATTGGCGCCGGCGCCGAGGCCGTTGGTGAGCTTGACGCCGAGCTGGATGCGCACCGGGGCATGCGATAGTTCCAGCGCCTGCAGGTCGGTGTTGGCGGTCATGAACTCGACGCCTTCCAGGTGCGCGTCAATCATCCGGTTGACGGCGTTGCCGCCGCCGCCGCCCACGCCGATGACCTTGATCTTGGCGTTGTTGCGCGGGTCTTCGTTGAATTGGATGCGGATTCCGTCTGCGGTATCACTCATGTCAGTTCTCGGGTTTCGGTTTTCGGTTTTGGGTTTCATGCTCCACGTCGTGCGAACAGCGCTTTGATTTTTGCGCCCAGGCCTTCGCCGCCATGCGGGCCGTGCGCCAGGCGGGCGCGATATCCATAGAGCACCATGCCGATGGCGGTGGCGAACTCGGGCTCGGCGAGCGCCGCCGGCAACTTCGCAATCGGCGTGGGCGAAGCGATGCGCGCGGGCTTGCGCAGCACGGCTTCGGCGATCTCGGTCAGGTGCGGCAGGCGCGCGCCGCCGCCGGTGAGCACGACGCCGGCGGTACAAAGTTCGAGCACGCCCGCCTGGCGGAGATGATCGCGCAGCAGCTCGCAAAGCTCGCGCGCGCGCGGCTCCAGCACCTCGCCGAGAAGGCGCTGCGACATCAATCGCGAGGGACGATCGCCCACGCTGGTGACCTCAATCTCGTTGCCTTCGGGAATGCGCGTGACCATGGCGCTGCCGAAGAGGCGCTTGATCTTTTCGGCATCGGCGAGCGGGGTGCGCAGGCCGACGGCAACGTCGTTGGTGAAGTGATCGCCGCCAATCGGCACCACGCCGGTATGCGCCACCGCGCCGTCATGGAACACGGCAAGGTCGGTGGAACCGGCGCCGATGTCGGCCACGCAGACGCCCAACTCGCGCTCATCGGTGCGGAGGACGGAATCGGCGCAGGCGAGCGCTTCGAAGATGGTGTCATCCACGTGGATGCCGGCGCGGTTCAGCGCGGTCACGACGTTCTGGGTTGCAGTGGCGGCGGCGGTGACGACGTGGACCTTGACTTCAAGCTTGCAGGCGACCATGCCGGCGGGCTCGTGAATGCCGGGCTGGTCGTCGAGGATGAATTCCTGCGGGAGCAGGTGCAGCACCTGCCGGTCGGCGGGCAGGGCGATGGCGCGGGCGCGTTCCACCGCCTGGCGGATGTCCTCTTTGGTGATTTCGCGTGCTTTGGAGCCCAGACTGATGCCGCCCTGGCTGTTGACTCCGCGGATGTGCGACCCAGCGACGCCGACCAGCGCGTGTTCGATGGGCGCGCCGCAGGAGTCTTCCGCGTCCTGCACCGCTTTCTGGATGGAAGTGACGGTCCGGTCGAGGTCCACGATGACGCCCTTGCGGAAGCCGCGGGTCTCGATCATGCCGTGGCCGCAATAACGCAGCCCGGCGTCGGTAATCTCCGCCACCAGCGCGATGGTCTTCGCGCTGCCTACATCAATCGCGGTATATAGATCGTGGTTCTGCTTGGCCATGGCCCTTACGGAATTTCTAATTGGTAATTTGTAATTTGTAATTTCGCCGGGCGCAGTGCTGCCGTGAACATCTGCACAAATTGCAAATTACAAATTACAAATTGCAAATTCATCGCTTCTTCCTGCCTATCGCCTTGGCCGCGGACTTCGGCTTGGCGGACTTTGGCGGTGCCAGACGTTGGGGCAGATTGCTTTCATCGGGATTCACGATCACCTGCCGGTCGTAGCGCAAATCCACCGAGCGGACTTTCTGGAACTGCTGGCGCCATTCCTGGATGTGGGCGACGTACACCTTGAATCGCACCAGGTATTCGGAAGAACCGAGGTGCACCTGGACTTCCCCGTTGGGATCGGCGACGGTCACCTTGACGTCCTCGGGATCGGAGAGATCTACTTCGCTGAGGTCGTGGGAATAATTGGCGCCGCCGGAATCGAGATCGCGCACCAGTTGGGCGAAGATTTTCATGCGCGCGGCGCGGGTGGAGAGCGGTTCGGAGTGTCCGATACCGACAATCACCGGGAACGAGTATTTGCGGGCGGCGCCGGCGGGGAGGTCCATGACGACCCCGAGGCCGTCAACCAGCGCGATCTTGGATCCGATCTGCACGAAGGCGACCGGCGTGCGCTCGCGGATCTCGATTTTCAGGCGATTCGGCAGCAGGCGCATCACCGAGGCGGACTCGACCCAGGGAATTTCCTCGAGCTGCTTTTTGCGCTCGGCGAGCGGAATGAAAAAGACGTTGCGCCCGATGTCGCCGCCCATCACCTCCATGATCTGCGCGTGGCTGACGTGGCGGATGCCGGCGACTTCGAGCTGGTCGCTGGAGTCGAGCCGGAAGCGCCACGAGCCGGTGCCATAGTTGTAGATCGTGAGGACGACGGCGCCGATGACGCCGGCAAGGGCGAGAAAGACGAGCGCGAGCTTCAGACGGTTCGCGGCCTTGCGCGGCAGCGGCCCGCGACGCACGGGGATGCGCTTCTGGGCGCGCAGAAAGGCAGGCTCTTCCTCCACGTCGAGGTCGAGAAGACGGGAGTCGAGAGCGTCGTCGGGGTCCTCCCTCGTGGGGACGGCGGTGCGAGATATAGCTGGATCGTCCGGAATCAGGGGACCGTTATTCCGTGGCATCAAGTGGGTTTGATCGTCGAGAAATCGCCGTACCGCAACTATAACTTTATTTCGCGGAATGCGGACGGGGAAAATGCAGTTCAGGCTGCAGGCTGCAGGCTCCAGGCTTCGGGCTTCAGGCTTTAGGAAGAGCGGGCGGTTAGAGGATCGTGAGGAGGACCGAGCGATCGCAGGCGGTCTGCAACGCCGCCGGGTTAACCGTGCGGGTGGATGGCCGGGCCTGCTCGGCACGGTGGATCAGGCGCAGGGCGGAGTCGGTGTCGCCGACGGCGGTCTTGTACATCGCCGCCGCGAAAAGGAGCTTGGGGTTCTGCACCGTGATTTTCGGCGCAGGCGCCAGCGCGAGAGCCAAGGTGATGATGATTCCGGCGATGATCGTTTTCATACCCTACTCCGTCGTTCACAGATAAAGACGGGCGAGCGCGGATATTGTTAGTCGGGCTGAGGAAAATTCTTGTGGACCCAAGACGGAAGGTCATTGCCGATTGCCGATTGTCGATTGAACCGCGGGTCGTTATCGATCGGGTACGCTGGCAGCGCGCGATTGCTGGAGAGCTTCCAGGACCTGGGGACCGAGTTGGGAGACGCTGCCGGCGCCGAGGGTAAGGATCATGTCGCCGGGGCGGGCGACAGCCACCGCGGCATTAACGGCATCGGCGAAGGAAGCGGCGTAGATCACCAGGCGGTTTCCCTGCTCCGCGATGCGGGTGGCGAGAGCCTGCGCCGTGACGCCGGGGATCGGAGGCTCGCTGGCGGGGTAGATATCGAGCAGGAAGAGCGAGTCGGCGTCCGTGAAGGCGGAGGCGAATTCGTCCATCAGCGCTTGCGTGCGGCTATAGCGATGCGGCTGAAAAATGACGTGGATGCGCCCGAATCCGCACTGGCGGGCGGCCGCGAGGGTGGCTCGAATCTCGGTGGGATGGTGGCCGTAATCGTCGACGACGCTGGCGCCGCCGGCTTGCCCGCGCAACTGGAAGCGGCGATCCACGCCGCGAAAATCGGCAAGCGCAGAGCGAATGTCTTCCACCTGGACGTCGAGGCCGATGCCGGCTGCGATGGCGGCGGTGGCGTTGAGCACATTGTGCGCGCCGGGAACGTGCAGGTGGAACTCGCCGAGCGCGCGCCCGCGGTAGTCCACGTGGAAGCGCGTCATGGGGCGCTGCTCCAAAGAAGGCACGACTACCGAGGAGTGAATGCAGAAATCGGAATCTTCGCGCGTGCCGTAGGTGACGGTGCGGCGCTGCACGCGCGGCAGCAGGGCGCGGAGCCCGTCATTGTCGTTGCAGGCGACGACCATGCCGTAGAACGGCACGCGATCCATGAACTCCACAAAGGTGCGCTCGATGTCGTCCATATCGCGGTAGCAATCCATGTGCTCGCGGTCAATGTTGGTGACCACCGCGAGGATGGGCGAAAGCTTGAGAAACGAGCGGTCGCTTTCGTCGGCCTCGGCGACCAGGTATTGCGATTTGCCGTGGCGGGCATTGGAACCCATGGCATCCACGCGCCCGCCAACGACGACGGTGGGGTCGAGACCGCCGGCGGCAAGCACGGCGGCAATCATCGAGGTGGTGGTGGTCTTGCCGTGCATGCCGGCGACCGCGATCCCGTACTTCAGGCGCATCAGTTCGGCGAGCATCTCGGCGCGTGGGATCACGGGGATGCGGCGGCGGGTGGCCTCGACGATCTCGGGGTTCGATGGGCGCACGGCCGAGGAGTAGACG
>DASWAR010000180.1:0-3623 GCA_036391015.1 Terriglobales bacterium | reverse complement strand
CTTCAGCGGCACCGGGACGGTTTCTTCTTTCAACCGGCAAGCCTTTTGCGCCGCGGCGGCTTTCTGCTGCGATTGCAGCGCGAACTCGTCCTGCATCTCGCGGGTGACGCCCTGCTGCTCGCCGTAAAGCTCGGCGGTGTTGGCCATCTGCAGGCCGCACCAGGTATCGAGCAGCGCGACCATGAGCGAGTCTTCCATCTTGCTTTCGCCCAGCGCGAGGCCCCAGCGCGCACCACGGATCACATGCGGCGCCTGCGACATGGACTCCATACCGCCGGCGAGCACCCGCTGCGCTTCACCAAGCTGAATCAATTGCGCCGCAGTCACGATTGCTTGCATGCCCGACCCGCACAGCCGGTTGACGGTCAACGCCGGTGTTTCAATCGGCAAACCGGCGCGCAGGGCGACATGGCGCGCGCCGTAGAGCGCGTCACACGAGGTCTGCAGCGCGTTGCCGAAGATGGCGTGGTCGAATTCCTTGGGGTCCATCTGGGCACGCTCGATGGCGCCTTTGGCGGCAACGGCGGCCAGTTCCATGGCGGTAAAGTCGCGCAGCTTGCCGCAGTAGCGGCCCATCGGGGTGCGCGCCCCGCTGACGATAGCGATATCACTTGGCTTCAGCATACAGACAGGTTCCGCAGGGATGATGGAACCGTTCAGTCTAGCAGTGGGAAGGCGCAAGGCTCAAGGCACAAGGCTCTGGGCACTAGGCTATAGGCATTGGGCGCAAGGAGCTGCGGCTAAACTGCAGGTTTGGCGAGATATCTAAAGCGTGAAGCGTGAAACCTAACGCCTAATGCCTAACGCCTGGCTTTCTTACGCCGTGACGGCCGCCGCATCCAGCACCGGCGCGAGCGCCTTGACTGTGTTCGCGCCACCGGCCTTGGCCGATTCCAGCGCGCTCTCGGCGCGGTTGATGAGCTCGCAGACGATGTCCACCGAATCGAAGCGCGCCTGTATGACGGCTTCGGCAATTCCGACGGTCATCGACAGCGGCGTGGATTTACCCGGGGGGTGGACATTGGCCAGCACCTTGCGGAGCTTGTCCACGACGAAGAACGCGTTCTTCTCGCCGGTGTCGGCCAGCAGCAGCGCGATGGTGGTGAGATCGTAACGCACCGCCACGTCGTTCTGGCGGATGTGTCCGTTGATCACCTGGCCGAGCTGCTGGAGCAGCGTTTCCACTGCCGCTTGGCCGTACTCCCTGATCAGCGACGAGGACTTGCCGAAGTGCATGAGCATGATGCAGCAGTTTGAGCTCTGCTCCAAGCAGCGCTTCACCTCCGACAGCAACACGTCAACGTACGATGAGCGCTTGAGCAATCCGGAACGCTCGTCGGTGATGGCGAGGGTCTTGACCAGGCTGCGCAGGCGGGCGTTGTTGACCGCCAGGATCATCTGCTCGGCGATGGTCTTGAGCACGACTTCGTCGGTGGGACGCCAGTTGCGCGGCGCGCCGCACTGCTCCAGGATCAGGATGCCGGCAAACTCGTCACCATCCATCAGCGGCACGGCCAGAAGCGATTCGATCTCCAGACCCTGGATGTGCTCGCGGATGGAATCCATTTCCGGCGCCGTGGGTACATTGAGCAGCATGACCGTGCCATGCCTCACCGAAAGCGCCAGGCAGCTCATAACCAGCTTGACCACCGCCATGACGTTGGCCGCCTTCACGCCCGGGGCGCAGTATTCCAGCGCCGCCGACGGCGGCTTGCCCGGCGTGCACAGCCCGGCGATGCAGCGGCTGGCATTCCAGTGCCGCCCGATTTCGTTGACCGCGGTGAACAGCACGCCCTTGACGCTGCCCTGGCGATAAATGTTGCGGGTGATCTCGGTCACGCGCGAGAAATTGTCCACCGCGCTATCATTCGCGGCGGCCGGCGCGGGCGCGGAATCCGCGGTGGCCGACGCGGGCCTGGCGGCGGGCGGCGGGGCCGGCTCGGACTTGTAATGCGGCGTGAAGCCGGCGCTCATGTACAGATCGTTCAGCTTCCCGATCTTCTCTTCTTCGTGCGGAAACAGTTTGTGGATGCGTTCCAGCCGTTCCACCGCCTTGGCTCGCATCGAGTACTGCAGGAAGATTTCCGCCTGCAGCATCAGGTCTTCCAGAACGGTGGTTTCGCCCTCGGGCGTTTCCGGCGTGTCGCTTTCTGCCTCCTCCAGCTTCAGCACCGAGGTAAACCGCGACGCGATGGCGTTGTAGTGATTGCTGTCAATCTTGCCGTGCAGCATCTCCAGACGGCGCTGGTGGCCATGCTCGTAAGCGTCAACCTCGGCGGCGCGGTCCAGGCAGTCGGCGGCCTTGATGAAATTGCCGGTCGCGTAATAGAGCTCGAACAGCTTGAGCAGCGTTCCGCAGTAATCGAACTCGCGGTTGGAGGCGTTGAACACCTCGACCATGTATTCCAGGAACTCGATCCCGGCGCGATGCTTGTCGGAAATGTCCTTCATCAGCGCAACGAATTCGCGTTGGTTGCCGCTCTTGAGCTGGTGGACCTCGAGTTTGTGCGCCAGCTCCAGCGCGTGCGGCTGGTGGTCTTCGTCGAGCAGCGCGGCGATCAGCCCGCCGACCTCGCTGACTTCCTTGGGATCGCGCTCGAACAGTTCCCAGATCAGCGGCTCGGCCTCAACCAGCCGCTTGGCTGCGACCAAGGCGTCGGCATAGGCCTCGCGGAACTCGATCCGGCTCTTGTCGGCGGTGGCAAACGGCTCCAGCACGGTGATGGCCGGCTGCACCAGCCCGGCGGCAAGCAGCGCCTTTCCGTAGGAGAGCGCCGCCTCGGCATTGTGCGTATCCATTTGGTACGCGCGCTGATACCAGGGAAGCGGATCGGCGCCGGCTTTGACTGCGAACATGCCCACGTAATGAAAGGCCACGGCCGCAGTCTTGCCGTCGCCCAGCTTGGCCGCGAGTTCTCCTTCTTGCTTGTAGTGTTCCTCGCTGGGGTCAAGCGCGATAACGCGCTTCAGGACCGCCAGCTCTTCCTGTTTTCTCCCTTGCGAGCCGAACCCGTGCAGCGCCGCCTTGTAGGCCTCCATGGCGTCGTGGCGGTTGGATTTCTCCACCAGTTGGCCGTACTTGAATGTCTGGTCCACCGACGGCGTTCCCACTCGCGCCAGCTTCTTATAAGTGGCGGCGGCCTTGACGTTGTCACCGATAGACGAATGATGGTCGAAGAGGGTGGAGAGGTGCTTCGCTGCTTCGCCCGCGCGGCCGAGCGCCACGCACAGGTCGGCCGCCGTCTGGCGCACTACATCATTGCCGGGGTCTTCCTGCAGCGCACCGAGGTACTCTTCCAAAGCGGCATCCTGCCTGCCTTTTTGCAGGTGCTTCTCGGCTCGCTCGAGGCGTCGGCTGATGTCCGGCATAGGAGGAAATTCCGCGTCGTACAGGGGCGGGTCCTGCACCAGTTGCGCTTGTGCAAGGGACACGGTAGCGCCGGGCTATTGTATGCACAAGCACAGCCCGGAGCAATTGCACATTCGCCTTACCGAAGTACCAAGTACTCAGTACCGAGTACCGAGTTCCGGTCCCTCCTGCCCGATCAGCACCAATCGCTACTAGAACTGGTTTCAAAAATACATTTTCGCCTCAGAAAAAACGTCCCTCGGCGGCTAAAGCC
>DASWAR010000179.1:0-9932 GCA_036391015.1 Terriglobales bacterium | reverse complement strand
CACTGGTTGTGGCCGGCATCGCCCGCGTCATCTTCCCGTACAAGGCCAACGGCCAGTTGATCGAGCGCGACGGAAAAATTGTGGGATCGCGAATTATTGGCCAGCCGTTCACCGGGCCGGGGTACTTTCACTCGCGTCCCTCGGCGGCGGGCACCAATGGCTACGATGCCGCCAACTCCGCAGGATCCAATCTCGGGCCCACCAACAAGGCGCTCATTGACCGCGTCAAACAGAGTGCTGAAACTCTGCAGGCGGAAAATCCTGGCAAGCCGGTGCCGGTGGATCTGGTGACGACGTCGGCGTCGGGCCTCGACCCTCAAATCACTCCTGCAGCCGCCGATTTCCAGGTGCTCCGCGTGGCGCGCGAGCGCAATCTTACGCAAGACCAAGTTCACCGGCTCGTCGCAAAACACACGGAAGGCCGACAGGCCGGGTTCCTTGGCGAGGCGCGCGTCAACGTTTTGGAGCTGAATCTTGATTTGGACGCGATTTACCCGCTCCAAAAGAGAGCATCGAAGTAATTGCTATCTATAATTCGCGCGACCCTGAGCTTGTGGACAATTGGTCGGGGAGAGAGGATTTGAACCTCCGACCCCCTGGTCCCGAACCAGGTGCTCTACCAGGCTGAGCCACTCCCCGACGCACTGCGGACGCGGATTGTCTGCGGTCTTCAGGAACGCGGGCGCGCTCCTCACCGCATCCTGTTTATTATAACAAACGCCGCCGGGTCATTCGGCAAAGCGCCCATGCAATCCTCGCCGAACTGAAACTGATGCCCTGCCTCACTTGATCACTCCGCGCTCCGACGACTCCACGAACCGGATTAGCATCTCGACGTCCGGCCCAACCTCGCGCTCGGCTTTCAGTTTCTCCAGCGCCTGCGACGTATTCAGCTTCGACGCCAGCAGCACCTTGTACGCGTGGTGCAGTTTCCGCAGCCGCTCCTCGCTGAAGCCGCGGCGTTTCAATCCCACCGAATTCAGGCCGTAAGCGCGATTTTCGCGTGCCGCGCTGGTTTTCGAAAACGGCAGCACGTCCTGCGTGATCGTGGTTCCCCCGCCGATATAGCTGTGCGCGCCGATGCGCACGAACTGGTGCACCGGGCAGAGCGCGCCCACCACCGCCCACTCCTCCACCGTCACGTGTCCCGCCAGGGTTGCGGCATTCACTAGCATGGCGTGGTCGCCGATGACGCAATCGTGCCCGATGTGGGTGTACGCCATGATCAGGATGCCGTTCCCGATGCGCGTCACCCCGCCGCCCTTCACCGTCCCGCGATTGATGGTGACGTACTCGCGAATCGTGTTGTCATCTCCCATCTCCAGCCGCGTCGATTCGCCCTGGTAGCTGACGTCCTGCGGATCGATGCCGACCGCCGCGAACGGGTAAATCCGATTGCCGCGGCCCATCCGCGTCGGCCCGTGCAACACCACGTGCGCCACCAGTTCGCATTCCTCGCCCATCTCGACCTGCGGCCCAATCACGCAATACGGCCCGATGCGGCAGGACTGCGGAATCCTGGCGCTCGGATCGACGATGGCAGTGGGGTGAATCAAAGAAGTTTCAGTTTCGAGTTTCAGTTTCAGCCGGTGTAGATGGGATCACGGCTCGCCTTGATTGTCGCCGCCCGATGACTCGGCGTTTGCGCCCGCCGAGCGCGGCACCAGGCGGCAGCTCACGGTGGCTTCGCAAACGCGTTTGTCGCCGACAAAAATCCGCCCTTCCATGCGCACCGCGTTCTTGCGCCACGCCAGCACCATCACTTCGATCCGCAACTGGTCGCCCGGCACCACCGGCCGCCGGAAGCGCGCGCGCTCGATGCCGGAAAATACCATCAGGTTCTGCTCGCGGTCGGCGATTTCAGTCAGCAGCAGCGCGCCGCCGGCCTGCGCAATCGCTTCCACCATCAGCACGCCCGGCATGATGGGAAAGCCGGGGAAGTGCCCCTGGAAGTAGGGCTCGTTGACGGTGACGTTCTTGAGCGCGACAATGCGCTCCCGGCGCGTCAGTTCCACCACCCGGTCAATCAGCAGGAACGGATACCGGTGCGGCAGGATGCGCTGGATTTCCGTGATGTCCAGTGTCGTTTTCTGTTCCGTCGTCGCTTCTCTGTCCATGATTGCGGTGTGAATCAGGCATTATAGCGAAAGCATGAACCACGCCAACAAACTTCCGTCGCCACTCCTCACCTCGCTCACCCGGCGTCGCCCGGAGATGGTCCGCCTCCTCCGTCAACTGGTCGAGCAGGAATCGCCCAGCTTCAACAAGCCCGCGGTGGATTCGTTCGCGCAGTCGCTCGCCAGAACATTGGCCGGCATCGGCGCGCGGGTTCGACTGCATCCTGCGCGGGATTTCGGCACTCATCTCCAGGCGGATTTTATCGCCGAAAATCGTGCCAAGCCCGTCCTGCTGCTCGGCCACATGGACACGGTCTGGGATGTCGGCACATTAAAGACGATGCCGGTGCGCGAGAAAAACGGACGCCTCTTCGGCCCCGGCGTTTACGACATGAAGGCCGGCATCGCCCAGATGATCTTCGCGGTTGACGCGCTTCGCGAACTGCGCGGCGCTGTTCCCCGCCCCGTCACCATCCTCCTGGTCAGCGACGAAGAGGTCAAGAGCGCCTCCTCGCGCGCCATCCGGACCAAGCTCGCCAAACAATCGGCGGCGGTGTTCGTGCTCGAGCCCTCGGCGGGATTGCAGGGCGCGCTCAAGACGGCGCGCAAAGGCGTCGGCGAATATAAGGTTAAGGTCACAGGACGGCCATCTCACGCCGGCCTCGATCCCCAGGACGGCCACAGCGCCATCCTCGAACTGGCGCGCCAGATCGAGCGCATCGCCGCCTTCAACGGCACCCGGGGCAGCACCACCGTGAACCCGGGCATCATCCGCGGCGGCACGCGCACCAACGTGGTCGCCGCCGAGGCCGAGGTCGAGGTGGACGCGCGCATCGCGCGCATCGCCGACGGACCCCGTCTCGACCGGAAATTCCGCAGCCTGCGCCCCTTCGACAAGGTCTGTCGCCTGGAGATCAGCGGCGGCATCAACCGCCCACCCCTGGAGCGCACCCGGGCTGTGGTCGGCTTGTTTCGCAAGGCGCAGGCGGCGGCGCGTGAATTGGGTTTTGAAGTTGACGAGGCCTCGGTCGGCGGAGGCTCCGACGGCAATTTCACCGCCGCGCTCGGCATTCCCACGCTCGACGGGCTGGGCGCGGTCGGCGAAGGCGCCCACGCCCTCAACGAATCCGTAGTGATCTCCGAAATCCCTCGCCGCACCGCGTTATTGGCGCGCCTGATCGAAATCGTCTAGTGTGCCTTGTCTCAACGACGGGTGGGCGGATC
The DNA here is from genome assembly GCA_036391015.1 of Terriglobales bacterium. Taxonomy (GTDB): domain Bacteria; phylum Acidobacteriota; class Terriglobia; order Terriglobales; family Acidobacteriaceae; genus JAIQGF01. Next base: position 6,591 of record DASWAR010000179.1, on the reverse strand, counting down.
GCCCGACCTGATCTTCCACAGAATCTGCCGCAGCATCCCCAGCCAGATCTCGGCGTCACCCGCTTCCAGTTCGAGCCGGCGAAGCAGTCCCCGCACCTTCGCTTCGGCTGCAGCCGTGGAACGTGGCTTCAGGTAGCCGCTGGCGCGCAGCGCTTCCAGCAGTACGCCGGTGATCCGCTCCACCTCGCCTGCGGTTGCCAGGTCTGGTTTCGCGGATCGCGGCGCCGCGCCTGGATCGCGCACCAGTTCGTACAGGCACACCGCCACTGCCTGCCCGAGGTTCATGGATATGTGCTCGGCACGCGTGGGTATGCGCAGCAGCCAGTGACAGTGGCTGAGGTCCACGTTGGAAAGGCCGAACTTCTCCGAGCCGAACAAAATCGCCACGCGTCCGGAGTCCAGTGACTTGCGGATGAGTCGCGCCCCGGCTTCCAGGCGCTTGAGCGGGTGCTGCAATTCCCGGTTGCGGATCGCCGTGGTTCCCACCACCAGCGCGGAGTCGGCGACAGCTTCGCCCACGTTCTTGTACTCTTCGGCGCTCGCCAGCACCTGCGACGCGCCAACCGCAGAACGTGCCTCGCGAAATGCGGCTTCGTAGGGCTTCACCACGCGCAGGTGAAGAAACCCGAAATTGCTCATGGCACGAGCGGCCGCGCCGACATTCAGCGGGTTACGCGTGCCCACCAGCACGACACGCAGACGGTCGAATTCGGCCACGGGAGGCAACGTCGCTCCTTCGTTACTAAAGGCCCTATCCCCACCTGTCCGCTGGTGATATTCCTTATGTTACCCGCTTGGGATAAAAGCATGACAGCGCATCATCCGAAGCGCCACGGCCAACCTTGGGCGTATCTCCGCGGAGGAAGTTATGGCTAGTCCAGCCGCCGATCTCCACAGCCCGTCCGGCCTGCCTCTCGAGGGCATCCTGCTGGCGGAAGAACTGCTCGACCTTGCTGAACGCGCGCAGGCGTACACCAACGCCGCCGGCGTTGCCATCGCACTGCGCCGTGGCCAGGAACTGCAGGTCCGCACCAGCACCGGCGCCGCTCCCGAAGTCGGCAGCATCATTCCCATGTCCGATGGCTTCATTGCCGATTGCCTCAAGAGCCGCCGCCCGTTGTGCTGCCGCGACGCCGAATCCGACAGCCGCGTCGGGCCAGTGTTCCGCGCCATGAAGACGCGATCGCTGATTGCCATTCCCATCTGCGAACACCGCGACGCCCGGGGCGTCATGATGGTCATCGCGCCGCTGCCCAACGCCTTTCAGCCGACCCATACCGCCATCCTGATGACGCTGAGCGACATCATCGCCTCTAAGCTGGCGGCACGCAATGCCATGCCCGAGATGGACATCGCATTCGCGAACGCTTCCGAGCCGACGCCCGTGGTTTCCGCTGAGCCGGTTGTCCTGCCCGAGGTTGCTGCTGTCCCGGTCGCGACGCCAGCGCCCGTCGTGGCTGCTGTCCCGGTCGCCAAGCCGGCACCGATTGAAACCGTTGCCGCCGCGCCTGCCTCCGTGCCCCCCGCGCCCAAACCGACTGAGCCTGTATCGCCATTCCGCGATGCCAAGCCGTTGGCGACTGAGCCAGCGACTACGCCTGCTCCCGTGGCCAGCGCCAGGGTTCCGGCTGCGCTGTTGCGTACTGCCGCGCTGCCGCTGCCCGAGGAAAAGATTGCCAAGCCCGATCCCGGCCTTCTGAGCCCCTCCGAGGACCCCACCCGCTTCAAGCCGGTGGGTTCGATTGCCTCGAGCACGACTGCGTCTCCGCATCCCGAACTCGTGCCCATCAACCTCAAGCCGGTCGCGCCCATACTCAAAGCCGCCGCGCCCATGGCTGCCAGTGCGGCGCATCCGGCCGTTTTCAATGATGTAATGCCGACCATCGCCGCCTGGGAAGCACCCGCCGCGCAGACCAACAAGCGCCCGATGCTGCTGGGCGCCGCCGCCGTTGCCGCTGTCTTGCTCGTCGCGGCCGGGTTGGTATTTCGCTCGACCAGTAAAGAGGTTCCTCCGCCCGCCGTTTCCGTACCCGCGCCGGTCACCGTGGCTCTGCCGCCGGCGGCTGCTGCCGCCGCGCCGGTGCCCGTGGCTGTGAAGGCCGAAGCGCGTGCCAAGCCGGCGGTGGAGCAGCCGGAACAGCCCAAGCCTTCTAAACCGGCCGAGTCGGTCGCGGTGGAGCCGAAGCTTCGGACTGCGACGCCGGTTATCGAGATTGCGGCTGCGCAGCCGAAACCGCAGCAGGAACAGGAAATGCAGGCGCCGAAGCTGTCGCTCGCCTCAAATGACGCTGCCGTAAGCTCGATCAGCAAGCTCCCGGTCGCCCTTCCGTCCAGGCAGTCTGAGCTGATTCCGGCGGCCCTGATCTCCCGCATCGCGCCGGTGTATCCACAGATTGCCAGGCAAACGGGGACGTATGGCGCCGTATTGATGAACGTGACCATCTCGCCACAGGGAACGGTCAGCGCTGTGCGCGTCATTAGCGGTGCTGCCCAGCTCCGCCAGGCAGCGATCAGCGCGGTTCGGCAATGGCGTTACAAACCGGCGATGTTGAACGGTCAGCCGACCGAGAGCACCGCCGAAGTTCAGATCAATTTCACGCGCTAGTCCGGCGGCAGCAGGCGACGCAGCCTTCCCTGCTGCCGCTGTTTCTTTGACTATCCCTCCGCAGTGGCCTAGAATCTGGGCAGATTCAGGTTCCATGGAGCGTTGTTCCGGGCGCCCGCAAGCCGGGGTTCCTGGCGACCAACTTGGCGCGGGAGGCCACTCATGATCGGCAAATTGGGTTTGCCCGAAATTCTCGTCATCCTGGCGATTGCCCTGCTTATCTTCGGGCCGGGCCGGCTGTCGGAGCTGGGCAAAGGACTCGGCGAAGGCATTCGCAATTTCAAGTCGTCCCTGAAGGACGGCGAGCAGCCCGCGGAAAAGAAGTAACGCGCGCGGCGCGATCAGCTTCGGCACAGGCGTTAACGCCTGTGCCTTTTCATTTTTGTGGCCGCGATTGGCCACTAACCACCGACCACTGAAACACCGTGCTCCCGCAGCATGCGGTACACCAGCGGCACCGGTAATCCCACGACGTTGAAGTAGCAACCGTCCAGGCGGGAGATCCAGCGTGAGGCAATCCCCTGGATGGCATACGCACCCGCCCTGTCCATGGGCTCGCCATGCGCCACGTACATCGCGATCTCTTCCTCCGAGAGCCGGTCGAATGTGACCGCGGTGGTCTCGGTACGAACGTCTTCAAAACCATCGCCGATCAGGCAGACACCGGTGGTGACCTGGTGCGTGCGCCCGGACAACAACCGCAGCATGCGCACGGCATCGGCGGCATCCGTGGGTTTCTCCAGGATGTGTTGGTCAACGACGACGATCGTGTCCGCCCCTAGCACCAGGTCACTGTCAGTGAATTGCCGGCGGACGGCGCGGGCCTTGTCGCGGGCCAGGCGCTGGGGGTAGTCGAACGGCCCCTCGCCGGAGCGGAGCACCTCGGCAACGTCGGTCGACCGCACGGTGAACGCGATGCCCGCGTTGCGCAGCAGTTCCTGGCGTCGCGGCGATGATGAGGCGAGCACAAGCATGCCCGAGTTGTAATTGACCTGCGAGTAATTTGCAATTTGAGACACGGCGGGGCCCGTTTGGCACGATGTTCCACGTAGAACACCTGTGGAAATCGTGTTTATTTGCGATGGTGAGTTCCAAATTGGAACTGGCCCTACCAACTCAGAGCAAGGTGCATGCCTCGCTGAAATCGAGGCGCGGGCCGCGTGGAAACAACTTGGCGCGGTCGCCGTAGCCAAGATTGCACAGGAAGTTCGATTTCACGTGGCCTTCGGGAAAGAACTCCTGCCCGCATTCGTGGCACTTGCCGGCAGCAAAGAAAGCTTCGTCGACCTTGGCGTTATCGAAGCCCGACATTGGCCCGCAATCCAGGCCCAGAGCACGCGCCGCCAACATCAGATAGGCGCCCTGCAGCGACGAGTTGCGCTGGGCGGTGATTTCGACGAGTTGCGGATTGCCGGCAAACACATCGCGGATGGCGGGGTTATGCGGAAACAATTTCGGCAGCTTGTCGTAGAACGTGAGGTCGTAGGCGACAATCACGGTGACCGGCGCGGTCATGGTCTTTTCTATGTTGCCGGACGCCAGTGCCGGCCGCAGTCGCTCCTTGCCCTGGCGTGAGCGGAGAAACAGGAAGCGGGCAGGGGAACCATTGGAGCTGGTTGGGCCCCATTTCATGACGTCGTAAATCTGCCGAAGCGTGTCGTCGCTGACCGGTTTATCGAGCCACGCGGTGAAGGTGCGCGCCTCGCGGAACAGAAGATTGAGCGACTCGTCGTTTAACCTGTCCATCGATTGATCCTTTCCATTCTTCAGGCGGCTGCCGCTCGATGAGATGCTGCGGGGACGCGCGCCGTCGCCACCAAATTCCTAGAACGGGAAGCCGGGCCGCAATCGCCTCGGCCCATTCTTTGCTAAAGGGTTGGCTTCTGGCAGATTCGGGAGCATCCTTGTTCTTCTTTCGGGCTGGCGAGCCCGCATGGAGGCACGCACATGCGTCCTGTCTACATGATTTCAGGAGGCCTGACCAAATTCACCAAGGCCGATCCCGGAAAATCTTTCCGCGTCATGGTCAAGGAATCTTTTGACTATGCGATGCGGGATTGCCCAAAACTTACGTTGGACCGCATCGACGGCACGATCGTCAGCTACTTCAGCGACCACTTCACCCGGCAACTGATGGCCGGAATCATGGCGGTGGACATGTGCGGCCTGGTACCCAAGCCGTCAATCCGCGTGGAAGGCGGTGGGTCGACCGGCGGTCTGTGCTTCCAAGAGGCATGGCGTCACATTGCCTCCGGCTGGATGGACTGCGTGGTGGCCATGGGCTTCGAAGTCATGTCCCACGTCAACACCTGGAAGGGGAACGAGTTCATCGCGCTGGCCAGCGACACCAATTTCGACTACCCGGTGGGCGGCTTTTACAGCGGCTACTACGCGATGATGGTGGTGCGGCACATGCACGAGTTCGGCACCACGGTGGAACAGTTGGCCAAGGTGAGCGTGAAAAACCACCGCAATGCCCTGCACAATAAGTGGGCCCAGCACCATTACGACCTCACGGTGGAGGACGTGCTCCACTCCCCCATGGTGGCCTATCCGCTGACGATGCTCGACATCTGCACCATGTCGGACGGCGCCGCAGTGGCCATCCTGGCCAGCGAGGAGGTGGCGGAGAAGTTGTGCGAGAACCCGGTGCGCGTGCTGTCGGTAGGGCAAGGCACCGACGCCATGCGCATGTCCGACCGTCCCCACGGCGAGGTCCCGCTGCTCAAGCATGAGGATCCGAAGTGGTACAAGGGCCTGAAGTATCCCGGCGTGCACAGCTTCCGCGCCGGACGCATGGCCTCCAAGATGGCCTACGAGAAGGCCGGCATCGAGGACCCGCGCGAAGATATCGACTTCGTCGAACTGCACGACGCTTACACCTCCAGCGAGATCCAGACCTACGAGGACATGGGGCTGTGCCGCTACGGCCAGGGAGGCAAGTTCATCGATAGCGGGAAGCCGGAACTCACGGGCAGCCTCCCGGTGAACCCCTCGGGCGGGCTGCTGGCCTGCGGGCACCCGGTGGGCGCCACCGGCCTGATGCAGGCGGTGTTCGCCTTCTGGCAATTGCAGGGCAGCGTTGCCAAGCACAACGACGGCAACGGCAGCTTCCAAGTGAAGCAGAAACGCGGAATGGATCGTCGCCCGATGCGGGGCGCCATCCACAGCCACGCCGGCACCGGCACCTACGTCACCGTTAGCATTCTCGAAAGCACGCGCAGTCCCATGGCGTTCGGGGCGTGATCGGAGGTTCTATGAAAAGCAAAGCTGCCGCAAAGAAGACCGCTACGGCGGGCCGGGCCAAGGCGAACGGACCGAAGCCGGTGTACGGCAAGGTGCGCCTGCCCGAAACCGATCAGGGAGCGGTCGTATTCCGCACCGATCCGCTCATCATCAAAGACCATTACGAAATCGACTACATCCACAGCTACGGCGAGGACTCCCCGTTTTTCACGGGGTTGGCCCAGGGCAAGCTGATGGGCAGCGAATGCACCGGATGTGGCTACCGCTTCGCCACGCCGCGCGCCTACTGCATGGCATGCGGAAGCCCCACGCGATGGATTGAGCTGCCTCTCGAAGGCCGCGTGCACACCTGGACCACCTGCTACTTCGGATCGGAGGCCTTCCTCCAGGAGACTCCGTTCAACCTGGCGTTGGTCGAGTTTGATGGCGTGAACACGTTATTGCTAGCGCGCTTACTGGGAGTCACCGAGAAGGAGATCCGTGTCGGCCTGCCCGTCAAGGCCAAATTCCGAAGGCTTGCCCAATTCAAACCGACGGATGTGTATTTCATCCCGGCCGAAAAAGCTTGAACCCAAGACACCATGAATGCGCGGAGCGCCCACACGAAGTTCTCGGCAACCATTTGGAATTAGTGGAGGCCCACCCGGCCGCGGGCTGATTCGATCAGCTTGGCGGAGTCGTAGCCCACGCCGTCTTTGAAGACGGTCTCGACGTTTTCAATGTCGGAGATTTTTTTCGAG
>DASWAR010000178.1:0-6394 GCA_036391015.1 Terriglobales bacterium | reverse complement strand
CCGGATACGTCGGGAACAGCGGGCGGTCCTCCTGGCGCGCGCTGCTCAACATCAGGTGCATCCGCCGGTCGCCGTTCTCCGTCTCCACCGCCGAGGTGTACATCGAGGAAATGCGGGTGTAGAACAGCCCGTACCCGCCACGGATCACCAGCGGACGCCGCTCGCCGATGGAGTACGCGAATCCCACCCGGGGCGCGACGTTGTTGCGGTCCACCGGCACGCGGCCGGAATCCCGGAAGTAGTAATTCGAGACCAGATTGTCGGTGCGGAACGCCTGGAAGTCGTAGCGCACGCCCAGCGTCAGCCCGAAGTGGTCGGTGACGCGGATGGTGTCCTGCGCAAAGGCGGCGTACTCCTTGGTATCGGGATGCGAAACCGCCGTGCCGAAATTCTGAATGTAGTAATGCGGCACCATGTGGGCGTACGCGCGCAGCGGCGTGATCTTCATCCCGTAGGTCTGCGGCGTAAACGTCCACGGGTCCACGGTCACGTCGTCGAAGATGTACTCGCCGCCGAACAGCGACGGGAAAAAGTTGTAAATCCAGCTGCCGATGAAATCGCCACCGAATTTGAACGAGTGCCGCCGCCCGGATAACGCCAGCGTCTCGGCGGCATGCAGGCGATGCTCGCGGGTTGCGCGCGGCAGGATGGAAGAGCGCCCGAATCCATCGACGGCGCTGTAAATGCGGGTCAGCGGAAAAGCCGAATTGGGGTACGACTGCTGCAGGTCGCGCGAAAACTGCAGCCGTAAATGGCTGGTAAGGTTGTGGGTGAGGCCGCTGGCCAGAGTGGCCGAAGCGGTCTCGGTTCGCACGTTCTCTTCGCCATTTTCGCTGAGCGCATAGGTGGTGATCGGGCTGGCGGGATCGAAGAAGACGTTGTTCGCGCCGTAATAGCGCGAGGTGTTGACGCGCGCGCTCAGGTGATGCCGCGGCGTGATGGCCACGTCCACTTTGGCGAATGCGGCGTTGCCCAGCAGCCGCGAACGGAACTCGCCGCCCATCTTCGACAGAGCCTCGGCGGTCGCCATCACCAGCGGGTAGTCGCTGTACTCGAAGTCGTTCACTGTCGGCATCAGCACCGGGTAGCCGTTCAGGAAGTGGACCACCGTCGGCACCTGAAAGACGTGCTGGTCGAAGCCGGCAAAGAAAAACGCGCGGTTCTTCTTGATCGGGCCGCTGAGGGTTCCGCCGAACTGGTGCTGGCGGTCCCGCGGCTTGAAGCCGACATACGCTGGGGAGGCATTGAAGCCGCTGTCGCGCAGGTAATAGAACCCGGTACCGTGAAAGTGGTTGGAGCCGCTGCGCGTGACCACGTTGATCACCGCGCCGCCGGCCCGTCCCAACTCCGCGCCGTAGGTGTTCGATGAAACCCGGAATTCCTGCACCACCTCGTTGCTGAACTGGTAGGGCGCGCGATAGCGGCCTCGCGCCTGCGCGAAGAAGGCGTTGTTGTTGTCGGCGCCGTCCACCAGGTAGCTGGAGTACACGCCTCGGATGCCGCCGTAGGCCAGATCACCATTGGTTGCCGAGGTGAGCGAGCGCGGGTCCGTGGTCAGGTTCGGCGTCAGCAGCGCCAGGTCGGCAAAACGCCGCCCGTTCAGCGGCAGGTCGGAAATTTCTTCTTGATTAATGACGGTGGAGATGGCGCTGGTCTCGACCGCGACCATGCCCGCCTCGCCCGCCACTTCGACGGTTTGTTGCGCGGTGGGCAGCCCCAGCCGCAGCGTAAGTTCGACCGTGTCCCCGACCTCCACCTGCGCGGCCCGCTCCAGCGGCGCCATCCCCGGGGCTGCCACCCGTACGGTGTATTCCCCGGGCGCAAGCATGGGCACGCTGAAGCCGCCTTCGTCGTTGGTGGTGGTGGCGCGCGTCAGCCCCTTTGCGGTTTCAGTAACGAGCACCTTGACGCCCGCCACCCGCGCCCCCGCCGAGTCTTCCACCATGCCGCGAATCGCCCCAGTGGCCGAGTCCTGCGCCGCGGTGGCAGGGGTCAATTGAAGGAAGATGGCGATGCAGCCAAAAAGAATGAAGGAGCGCGCTCGCCCTTGAGCGGGCGCAATCGGCGATGCCGTTGAACGAGCGCAGCCTTGCGCCGGGTGCGCGCTGGCTTTCGCCTTTGCCAACCTGTTCTCCTTGGGGGATACACGTTTCTATAGCACGGGCGGCACGGGCGGGAGCCGAAATCGTATTTCCGATTTGGACCTATTCCCGAATTGGAACAAATAGACCTTGAGGCGGGGCCCCCAGGTTCAACCCGCTCCCGGCAGATTTCCCATTACAAACTCGAATTTCAAATGGATACGACGCGCTCGTCTCCCCGGATTGTTTCCGCGAGGGCCGGCGGCGGCACTTGTATGGCTGCCTGGTGCGGCAGTTGCTTGAAGCTCCAGCGGTCTATCAGTAACCACCAAACCAGACGAATTGCCTCGTTAAGTGCCCGTTTTGCCCATGCTCGTCTCCGCCACCAGCGCATGCCGAACTGGACAGGGTCCGGCGCCCCGCAGATCCCAAATTCCTTTTCCGGCAATAATCGCCGAAATACCGACAGGGCCCGACGGGTATGGTATTCGGAGGTCACCAGTAACGCCGAATGTGCACCGACGGCATCCATGTATTTCCCGATTTCGGCAGCTTCTTCCGACGTCGAATCCGCGGCAATGGGCAGGACGTGTGTTGCACTTCCCCAGGCCGGAGGCAAAGAGCCGACAAACTCCTCCGCCAACTCCGTCTCGCTCCGGCTATAGATCTGCCAATTTGCGTCGGTCGTGATTACTATTCTTGGTGCCCAGCCTTCCACGAGCAACCGAATTGCCTGCTGCACACGAACCCAGCGCGCGCCTGAAAGGACGAGAATCAAGTCGGCCGTTTTCGGCTCGTCGACGACAAGCAGCTTGCCGCCAAGGGTCTTCAGGACTTCCGCCATGTCGTGGAGGAACGTTGCGGTAATGAGCATCCATGAACTGCTTCTCTGGGCGCTACGGTTCGGCGGATCAACCGCTGCACCACTCGGGCGGCCAGCGTTCTTGCTCGGCGGATGGCTGGAATTGGCGATGGCATCAATGGGAGTCGGCTCTAGCTCCCCGAGGCTGCGCACGTGCGCGGTGGAATTCCATCGGCGGGCCTTGAACCTCGGTTCTGATTTCTCCCTCAGCATTCCCACCCTTTGCAGGTTGGTGCCGCCCATGCTATCCGTGCGACGAAAGATCTCCGGAAAATATGCATTCTTTGTGACCTTTTGATGACGCCTTGGGTGCACGTCATTGTCTCGGGATGCGATAGCGTTAAACGGTCCCGCATCACGAGGCGAAGCCTGGGAATACAATTGCACTCAGCGAGAAAAGCAGGTTGACCAGCGCGAGCACGGCAATTGCGACGGCAAAGCTGGGCTTATATTGTTCAGGGAAAGCATGTATCGCGAGGGGGACCGCGTAGAGTCCTGCCCAGATTGACACCACAGCCCACCCTACAATCCAGTCGATGCTCCTCGTGCGGGGAGCGAACAAGATCCCAGCGGGAACAGCCATGAGGAGGACAATCACTGCCCATGCGGCAAACTGCCTGACTCGGCTTGAGAACTCGGGGGACATCTCCTGTCCCAGGCTAGTTTCACCCTGGTGCGGCTTTCTCGCACCCAGATCTCGTTCAGCCACTCGTCCATGACACTCTTGTACTTCTCTGCGCACCAACTCCCAAGCATTTCGCAGCATTTTTGTTGATGTCTTAATCCGTTTTGGTTCCCTTCCCAATCTGGGTGAGGAATTAGCCACAAGCAAAGAAACGGAATTAACCACGGAGGTCACGGACGCCGTGGAGGACAAAAAGCCGAAGAAGAAACCGCAAGAAAATTTCATGCCTTGCCTCCGTGTCCTCTGGGCCCTATTTGGTTGATTCCCCGGCCTTGCCTCGGTGTCCTCTGTGGTTAATTCCCCGGCTTGTGCTATGTTCTTTTCTTTCGCGCCATGATCCGAAGCTATAAAGGCATCACTCCGCACGTCCCCGCCACCGCATTCGTGGACGACTCCGCCCAACTGATCGGCGACGTCACCCTGGGCGAACACGCCTCGATCTGGATGAACACCGTGCTGCGCGGCGACGTGCACTACATCAAGGTCGGCGCCCACTCCAACGTCCAGGACAACAGCGTGCTGCACGGCATGAAGGAGGAGTGGCCGGTGGAACTGGGCGAGTGGGTCACGGTGGGCCACTCGGTCACGCTGCACGGCTGCGTCATTGAAGACCGCTGCCTGATCGGAATGGGATCGATCATTCTCAACGGCGCGCGCATCGGGAAGGGCTCGATCATCGCCGCCGGCACGGTCATCCCCGAGGGCACGCACGTCGAACCCGGCTCGTTGTGGATGGGCGTCCCCGGCCGTTTCCGCAAGAAACTCGGGCACGACGACGAGCAGACCATCATGGCCTACGCGAAACGATACTTGGAGTACAAGGAAAGCTATCTGCGGGAGAGGAAGTAGACGACCGCTACTCCAACGCCATAAGTCCAACTATTTCCACCACTTCTGAAGTTATTCAAAAAACTGCTTGACAAAAATAACACCGGGTCTTAAGTTAACAGCGTTAACTTAACATCGTTAACTTAGTGAGGGACGTTATGACCGTGAAAGAGCGGCGTGAGCGCGAGAAGCTGGAAACCCGCGAAAAGATCCTCGATGCGGCCCGCGAACTATTTCTCACCGAGGGCTATGACGGCGTCTCCATGCGCCAGGTGGCGGAGCGCATTGATTATTCCCCAACCGCCATCTACGTACACTTCGCCGACAAGGACGAGTTGTTCCGCGAGCTCGTCCATGCTGACTTTGCCCGGCTGGCAGGGGTTTTCCAGGATGCCGCGAATCTGTCCGACCCGGTCGAGCGGATCAAGCGCGTCGGCTTCGCTTACATCGAGTTTGGCCGTCGCTATCCCAACCACTACAAGCTGATGTTCATGACCGAATGTCCGCTTACCGGACTGGACGAGGTTGACTGCGAGCTTAAGGGAAATCCCGAGTTGGATGCCTACGCCTTCCTGAAGCATTCGGTGCAGCAGGCGATCGACGCCGGCGTGTTCCGTGAAGAGCTGAGGGATGCGGAACTGCTGTCGCAGACGCTGTGGGCCGCGGTGCACGGCGTGATCTCGCTCAATATCGCCAAGCACTCCGATGCCTGGGTGGCCTGGCGGCCCCTGGAGCAGCGCGCCCAATTAACCCTCGACGCGATCCTGCGCGGGTTGCTGAAAGAAAAGAGCTGACCATGCCTCCTCTCGCACAACGCAATCTGCTGTACGACAAAGTGCGGCTGGCGGTCACGGTCACCGGCATCGTCTTCGCCGTGGTGTTGATCGTGGTGGAGTTGGGATTGTTTGTCGGGTTCACCGTGACCACCTCCAACCTGATTGACCACGCCGGCGCGGATCTGTGGGTCACCTCCACCCACGTCCCATACGTCGAGATGGGTGTGCCCTTCAGCGAACGCAAGCTCTACCAGGTAAAAGCTGTGCCCGGAGTGGAAGACGCCGAGAAGTTCATCGTTCGCTTCTCACAGTGGAAGCGCCCGGACGGACAGCAGGAATCGGTGCAGGTGGTGGGAATCAATCCCGACAGTCCGCTGGGCCGGCCGTGGAACATGGTCGAGGGGCGCGTCGAGGACCTGAAGATATCCGACAGTGTGATCGTGGACGAGCTGTACACAAAGAAGCTCGGCGTATCGCGGGTCGGCGAAGTCTTCGAGATCAATGGTCGCCGGGCGCGGGTGGTCGGCTTTACGCGCGGCATTCGCGCCTTCACAACTTCCCCCTACGTGTTCACCACCTTCAAGAATGCCCAGAACTACGGACGTCTCGCCGCCGACCAGACGGTTTACGTGCTGGTGAAAACCGCACCCGGCGCGAGTCTGGAACAGGTGCGGCAGAACATCCGCGCGCGCGTGAAGGACGTTGATGTCCTTACCGGTGGTGAATTCAGCCGCAGGACGCAGGTGTACTGGATGTTCACCACCGGCGCCGGCGTGGCGGTGCTGCTGGCGGCGGTACTCGGTCTGGTGGTCGGTTTCGTAGTGGTGGCGCAGACCATCTACGCCACCACCATGGATCACCTGCGCGAATTCGGAACGCTGAAGGCCATGGGCGCGCCCAATGGCTACGTCTACAAGGTCATCATCCACCAGGCGGCCATCAGTGCCGGCATCGGATACGTACTGGGAATGACGGTCAGCGTTTTCGTAGTGCGCGCCAGCCAGCATGGCGGCGCTGCCATTCTGCTGCCCTGGCCGATGGCGGTCGGGATTTTCTTCCTCACGTTGCTGATGTGCGTTGGCGCAGCGCTGGTTTCGATCAACAAAGTGACCCGGCTCGATCCGGCCATGGTGTTCAAAGGCTGAGCGCAGGAGAAAGCATG
>DASWAR010000177.1:0-18118 GCA_036391015.1 Terriglobales bacterium | reverse complement strand
CTCCCATCAATCAGGACGACCAATTCGGCGAGGCGGATTACACTGTGGACCAAGGCCGCCTCTCGAAAGCGGCCAGCAAGCACGATGACAACGACCGCAAGCGCTCCTGAGCCCACCGCTGAGCAGAAGACCGCGTGGGCGTGGCTGATCGGGACATTTTTCGGGATTGGCAAGCTGAAGCCCGGCCCGGGAACCTGGGCGTCGGTAGCGACCGTGGGGTTATGGCGCGCGTTTGCCTCGTTCGCGGATGGGCATCAGGTTCCGGCGGCAATCGCTGCGGCAGCGCTGGTGACGGCAATTGGAATTCCGGCGGCCACCAGCGTGGCGCGCGAGTCGGGACGGAAAGACCCGGGATTCGTCGTCATTGACGAAGTGGCGGGCCAGTTGATCGCCCTGATCGGCGCGCCGCTGCATTGGAAAACTCTACTGGCGAGCCTTATACTTTTTCGGGTCTTCGACATCGTGAAGCCGCCGCCGCTTCGCCGGCTGGAAGATTTGCCGGAGGGCGCAGGAATCATGCTCGACGACACCGGCGCGGGGCTTTACGCGCTGGCGGCGATGCAGGCGTTACGTCATTTCGGCCTGCTGCCGTGATCGGCGAACGTTACTTGCGCATCTAAGTACAAAAAGGATCATGGGAATTTCTGACCGGCTGCTGGGCAAGAAAAACGTCAATGGAAAACCGCGGATTGATACCGTGGAGCCGAGCGCTGCCCTGCCCGGCGGCGAGATCCGCATCATCGGCAGCGGCCTGCGCCCGCACGAATTGCGCCGACCCAAAGTCCAGTTCGGCGACGTCGAAGGCGCGGTGGTCATCAGTTCCGACCAGTTCCTGGTGGCGCGCGTCCCGGAGGGCGCGCACTCCGGGCCGGTGACGGTGGACGCCAACGGGCACGCCAGCAACCCGCACGAAATCCGGGTGGCGGTCACCATCGCCGCGAACCTGCACCCGGTCACCAATCCCGCGCTCGACCTGGAAGGCAACATCTACGTGACGTTTTCCGGATCGCGGGGCCAGAAGGTGCCGGTGGCGATCTACAAGATCGACACCAACTACAACGTCAAGCCGTTCCTGGCCGAGATGATGAACCCGACCGCCATCGCCTTCGACCGCGAGGGGCAGATGTACGTCAGCTCGCGCTACGACGGCGCCCTGTACCGCGTCGCGCCCAACGGCACCATGTCCGCCTACGCCGAAGGGATGGGCGTGGCCACCGGGATGGCGTTCGACCGGGAAGAAAATCTGTACGTCGGCGACCGCAGCGGAACGATTTTCAAAATTTCGCGCGACCGGCAGATTTTCGTGTTTGCGACGCTGGAGCCGAGCGTATCGGCGTATCACCTGGCATTCAGCCCCAATGGGAATCTGTACGTTACCGGGCCGACGACTTCGAGCTTCGATGCGGTGCACGAAGTCGATCCGCACGGCAGCGTCTCCGTGTTCTTCCGCGGACTGGGACGCCCGCAGGGCCTGGCCTTCGACGTGGACGGAAATCTGTACGTGGCGGCGTCGCTGCGCGGCAAGCGAGGCGTGGTGCGGGTAACGCCGGAGAAGCAGGCTTCGCTGGTGGTGGCCGGGCAGAACCTGGTGGGATTGGCGTTTGCGCCGGGACGCGCCGTGGTGCTGGCCACAACCAACGCCGTCCATCATCTCTCGTGGGACATCCAGGGGCATCCCCTGATGCCGGTGGAAGAGACGGCGTAATAGTCGACAGTCGACGGTCTGCGGTCGACGGCTCAAGCGGTGGCTCTCGACAATTGGGACAACTGCCCGTCTTGGGTGTGCAAGACGCTTGCCACCGACGGGTGCGGCGGACGGCCATCGACCGTCGACCGTCGACCGGTTTAGACTTCCTTTGTGACCGCCGAAATCATCGCCATCGGCTCCGAGCTGCTCACGCCTTTTTTCCAGGACACCAATTCGCTCTACCTCACCGAAAAACTGAATGAGCTCGGGGTGGAAGTGGCGTTCAAGACGGTGGTCGGAGACAACCGCGATCACCTCACTTTGGCAGCGCGGATAGCGGTCGGGCGCGCCGACATCCCGATCTTCATGGGCGGGCTGGGCCCAACCGAGGACGACCTGACGCGCGAGTGCGTTGCCGCCGCCTTGGGGCGCGAGATCCATCGCGATTCCGAGATCATCACCCAGCTTTACACGCGCTTCGCCAAACTGCGGCGCAAAATGCCGCAGAACAACGAACGCCAGGCGGACGTGATCGACGGCGCGGAAGTGCTGCCGAACGCGCTCGGCAGCGCGCCCGGTCAATGGATCGAACACGAGCATGAGGGGGCGAAGCGCTACATCATGCTGTTGCCCGGGCCGCCGCACGAGATCAAGCCCATGTTTGACGGGCAGTGCGTTCCGCGGCTGCGCGAACGCCTGCCGCGCCAATTCATCGCCACGCGCGTGCTGAAGGTGGCGATGATGGGGGAATCGGACTGCGACCAGCGGGTCGCGCCGATTTACAAGCGCTTCACCGACGTGCAAACGACAATCCTGGCGGGCGCGGGCGAGGTCCAGCTTCGGCTGACCGCGCGAGCGGATTCCCAGGAGGCGGCGCAAGCGCGCGTGGACGAGCTGGCGGGGTTGCTGGAAGACGAGCTGGACGATTTCGTTTACTCCAGCCAGGGAGAATCGCTGGAGCAGATTGTCGGCTACTTCCTGCAGATGCGCGGCGCCAATATCGCGGTGGCGGAGTCGTGCACCGGGGGAATGCTGGGCGAGAGGATCACCAAGGTCAGCGGCAGTTCGCGGTACTTTGTCGGTGGAGCGATCGTGTACGACAACGAGATGAAGGCGTTGTTCGCCAACGTGCCGCCGATGCTGGTGGCGCAGCATGGGGCGGTGAGCAAGGAGGTTGCCGCGGCCTTGGCGGAAGGAATTCGTGAGGAGTGCCGCGCGAGTGTCGGCGTGGGCATCACCGGCGTGGCAGGGCCGACCGGCGGAACGGAAGAAAAACCGGTCGGGCTGGTGTATGTCGCGGTGGCGGACGGAAAGCGTACCGAGGTGGTGGAGCGCAAGTTTTCCGGTGACCGTGATCGCATTCGCTGGTGGGCGACACAGCAGGCGCTCGACATGGTGCGGCGGCGCTTAATGTGAAACTCAACACAGAGACACAGAGGCACAGAGAATCAAGAATGCAGAAGTCGGAATCAAACCACGGCCGCACGGGCGCTTCACCCATTCTTCATTCTGGGTTCTTAATTCTTCATTCCTCCGTGTCTCCGTGCCCCGTGGTGAATAAGGTTTTTCGTAGATGAGAGTATTCGTCGGACTGGACATTGACCCCGCCATTCGCGAGCGCATGACGCGCTACCTGGAAGGGGTGCGCGGATTTGCGCCGGAGGCGCGCTGGGTGAAGCCGGAATCGTTCCACGTCACGCTGAAATTTATCGGCGAGCAAAAGGACGAACTGGTGGAGGAGATCAAGCGCGAGTTGGCGACGGTGCGCGGACAACCGTTTGAAGTCTCGTTTCGCGGAAACGGTTTTTTCCCTAACGCGCGCAGCCCGCGCGTGTTCTGGCTCGGCATTGAAGCCGGAGAGCAACTGCGGCAGCTTGCTAAGGCGGTGGACGAGGCGGTGGCGCGCACCGGCGTGGAGCGCGAGACCAACGCTTACCAGCCGCATTTGACGCTGGCGCGCTCGGGTTCCGGCAGGTCGCAACCGATGCCGGGCGACACGCCAAGCCCGCCACTGCGCCACCTGGGAGAGAAATTGGAAGGCAAGTCCGCACCCGACTTCGGTACAATGACCGCTCGCGAATTCTTTCTGTACGAGAGCAAGCTCTCGCCGAGTGGGGCGAAGTATTCGAAAATTGCCCGGATTCCGTTGGAATAGTCTTCAGTCTTCCGTCGTCGGTCTTCAGGCCTGACGACTGGAGACTGAAGACTGAAGACCTTTTTCATGGCCATCTACTTCATCGTCGCCGTAGTCGCGTACCTGCTGGGATCGATCCCCTTCGGCTACATCCTGATGCGCGTGTTTCGCGGCGAAGACGTGAGGGCCATCGGCAGCGGAAACATCGGGGCGACGAATGTAGCGAGAAAAGCGCCGGGGTTGGGCGTGGCGACACTGGTGCTGGACGCGGCCAAGGGGTTTGCGGCTGTGTTCATCGCGATGGAGTTCGCGAAGCGATCGTTCTTGCATGACCTCGGGTTGTTGGGCGCCCCCGATCAGGTACAGCAAGCCGCACTGCAGGCGTTGCATGCATTCCCCGAACGCTTGTATTTCGTCGCGAGCGTCGCTGCCGTTTTCGCGATCCTCGGCCACGTCTTCCCGGTCTGGCTGAAATTCAAGGGTGGCAAGGGCGTGGCGACCGGGGTGGGTGCGTTTGTCGCGCTCGCGCCCAAGGCCGTGCTGATCGTGCTGCTGATCTTCGTGGCGATCGTCGCCGCGTTTCGGTACATCTCGCTGGGCTCCATCGTGGCGACGGCGGCATTTCCGATTTTCGCGTGGCTGTTGTATCGCTACCAGGCTTCGCCCGCGGTTTTCGCCGCGATGGTGTGCGCCTCGGCGCTGATCATTGCCAAGCACCACCAGAATATTCGGCGGTTATTGGCGGGGACAGAGCACCGGTTCGAGTTGAAGCACCGATAGCTTCAGCCGTCCCTACGGGACTTGAGTTTGTTTTGGCTCAGTACCCAGGACTGAAGTCCCGGGCTATTTTCGTGCCGTCCCTACGGGACTCTGATCGTAAGGATACGGCGACCCCGGGCTTACGCCCGAGGCTAAGTTCTGCCGCGCGCTGCGCGCGCTCGGATTCGAGTGAATCTGAAACTGGGTCCAAACGCGAACGAGGTGTGCAGGTGGAAATAGCGGTTATCGGCGCGGGGGCGTGGGGCACGGCACTGTCCATCGTGCTGGGACGCAAGGGCACGCACCGGGTAAAGCTGTGGGCATTCGAAAAAGAAGTTTGCGAGTCCATCCTGGCACGGCGCACGAATGATCTTTTTCTCCCCGGTGCGACGATGCCCGCCGCGGTCACTCCCACCAACAGCTTCGAGGAAGCGCTACGCGGCGCGGAGATCGTGGTCAGCGTGATGCCGTCACACCACTGCCGCAGGCTGTTCCGGCAGATGGCGCCGCACCTCACGCCGGAGATGATGTTCGTCAGCGCCACCAAGGGGGTTGAAACCGACACGCTGCAGCGCATGAGCGAGGTGATCGCGCACGTGTTGCGCGAGAGCGGGCGCGTGCCGCGGCCGCGCATCGGGGCGCTGAGCGGGCCGTCGTTCGCGAAAGAAGTAGCGCGCGGCGACCCCACGGCAATTACGGTTGCGTCGAAGGATGCGCAGCTCGCGGAGACGGTGCAGCGCGAATTCAGCGAGCCCTGCTTCCGCGTCTATACCAACGATGACGTCGCGGGCGTAGAACTGGGCGGCTCGCTGAAGAACGTGATCGCCATTGCCGCCGGCGTGTGTGACGGCTTGGGGCTCGGGTTCAATACTATTGCCGCGCTGATCACGCGCGGGCTGGCGGAAATCACGCGGGTGGCGGTGGCCTGCGGCGCGCGGGCCGACACCATGGCGGGGCTGGCAGGAATCGGCGACCTGGTGCTGACCTGCACCGGCGGCCTGTCGCGCAACCGCACCGTGGGCGTGGAACTCGGCAAGGGACGCAAGCTCGACGAGATTATTTCCGGCATGCACGGCATGGTCGCCGAGGGCGTGCTGACGACGAAGGCGGCGGTCGGCCTGGCGCGGAAATACTCGGTGGAAATGCCCATCACCGAGCAGATTGACGCGATCTTGAACCAGGGCAAAGCGCCGCGCGAAGCCATCCACGAACTAATGACGCGGCCCGGCGCCAGCGAAGTCGCGCTGCATAAGACGTGACTTGATAGTTTGGTGATTGAATCTGGTAGCCGGTTGTTCACCTCCGAGACACCCTCACCACCGAGGCACAGAGAACGCTGAGTTGCACCGAGCAAAAAATGTCTCGGGGATTCTCGGTGACCTCGGTGTCTCGGTGGTGCACGGCTCCTTCGGCTATTGATCCATTTTCTGCCGGCCGGCGTTGCGGTCCGACGCCGAGGCAGGCGTGACTTTGAGCGCGGTTTCCAGCCGAAAGTTGAGCACGGTTTCCGAGGGCAGCTTGATTTGCTGGCCCTTGGTGGCCGCCTGCACTCCGGTACCGGCCCCGGCACCCACGCCTGCGCCTATGGCAGCACCCTTGCCGCCGCCAGCGATCCCGCCAATGATCGCTCCCAACGCCGCGCCGCCGCCGACGGTGGCAGCCGTGCGCTTGCCGCGCGAGGCGCCCTGCTTGTCGTATTGGTTAGTGCGCAGGGTGTAGGTCTTGCCGTTCATGCGCAGACGAGTCAGCGTGAGCGCAATGGCGGACCGGCCTTCGAAGTGGCCGGCGCTCTTGGTATCGACGATCTGACCTTCAACGTCGGCGTCAGTGGGAATAACGACTTCATCGCCGATCATGACCGGCTGTGACAACGTCGCGCGAAACGTGTCGCCGACTTTATTGCGTTCGGTGTCAATCGGGTCTACCAGGCGAACAGAAAAACTGGTGCCCTCGGGAACGGTCACAATCCGCGGCGGGGCAGGCGCTGCAGGCGCGGATGCCATGTTGCCGGCGGGAGCAGCATTGGTGGCACCCGAAGGACGGCTACCGCTAAGGTGGCGCGTGCTGCGCGGGGCCGGGGCACGATGCCGCGACGCCGTAGGCGCCGGTTGTTCCATGGGAACAGGCGCCGGCTGCGCCATCGCCGATTGCGATACCTGGAGATCGTTGACCACGGTCTTCACGCCGGAGACTTGCGCCGCATCGTTGGCAGCGGCGCTGCGTTCGAGCTCGCTGGCAACGGTGCCGGACAGTGTGACCACACCATTGGCCGACTGCACTCCGATCTGCTTGTTCTGGATGTTGCTGTCGGCAGTGATCCTGGATTGCACCTGGTTGGCGATTTGCGCGTCATTAGGGGCGCGGTTGCACGCCAGGGTGATGCCGAGCGCGAGTAATGGGACGAAAAACAACGAAGACTTCGCCTTCATGATCGCTCCTTCAAGGTAAACGGTGGTTGCTATTCATTAGATGCAGAGCTGCAGCTTTCGTCTGTATGCAAAAACACGGACCATCTTGGGCTGGCAGGCTTGCGATTTCCAGCCGCGAAGCCCTTTTTCATGACGGCCCGGCGCGCCCATGTGATAAAAAGCAAACCTCAACGCGACCCCAGCAGACTACGGCGGCTATGGCAATCCAGGTAGAGCGGACGGAATTTGACGAGCAGTTGGGCTACCAATACTACGTAGCCTTCAACTCCAGTGGCACGTTCGAAGAGGATGAGGTGCATGAGCGCGTGCCGGTGGAAGTTGCGATTTCATTGTGCGAAAACGGCGATCTGGCCGATTTCAGTTTCGAGCTGCCGAAAATCTGCCGCGCCGAACCGGCGCTGGAGTTCCTGAAGGAAGCGGGCAACGCCAGCTACATCGAGCCGCGGGTGTACATCACCATGCCGGAGTTGAGCGGCGACGTGGTTGCGCAGGCCGCCGGACGCCTGGAACTCGATCTCGCCGGGCGCATTATCGGGCTGGAAATACTGTGGGCGCCCATCGCGGTGGATGAATCCGACGAGCGAAAACCTTAGCTGGTCGAAGCCGCGCCCGATGCCGGCGCGTGCATGTGCGGCGTGGGGTGCGCATCGTGGCGGGCGCGCCTGATCTCTTCCACATCTCCCATCACAATCAACACCGTTCCGCCCTGCAGGGCGAGCGTGTCGGGCGGGTTGACCATGTAATCGTGCTTGTGCTCGCCCATACTGGTCTTCACGGCGAGCGGCAGAAGGTGGTAACTGGCACGGAATTTCAGGTCATCCAGGCTCCTGCCGATCCACGGCGAGGTGCCGGCAACCACGATTTCGTCGATGCGCAGGGTGCGGGACTTCTCGCGCAGCATGAGGTCAAGAAAGCTGGTGACGTGCGGGCGCAACGCCTCGCTGGCCAGGCGCAGGCCGCCGATGGCGTTGGGGGATACCGCGGTATTGGCGCCGGCGCGCAGCATGCGGTCGGCGAACTTCACGTCGGCGCAGCGGGCCACGATGCGCACGTTGGGGTTCTTCTGCCTCACCATGACGGTGGTCACGAGATTGTCTTTGTCGCTGGCGACGGCCGCAATCACGCACTTGGCGCGGTCCAGACCGGCGGCGTCCAGCACGCTCTCTTCGGTGGCGTCCCCAATGACGTACAGGATCTCCTTGTAGCGGCCGCTCTCGTGCTCCTTGAAGCGGGTGATGTTGTCCTCCTGGTTCTCGATGACCAGGAAGGGTGTACTGGTGCGGTGGAATTCCTCGACCGCGTAGCGCCCGGTATCGCCCAGGCCGCAAACGATGTAATGGTCCTTCAGTTCGTGGATGCGCTTCTGCATGGTACGTCTCCAGAACAGGTTGCGGATTTCTCCCTCGACCAAGAAGGCGGTGACCACGGAAAACACGTACACCGTGATCATGACACCGACGGTGACGACGAACATGTTGAAGATGCGCAGCGCCGGATTGTGGCTGGTGTCGACGATCTCTCCGTAGCCGACGCCGGCCAGCGTGACGACCGCCATATAGAGCGACTGCAGGAAGGTGACCGAGGGGCCGCCGAGCACCTGGTACCCGGTGACCGCAATCGATGTCATTGTGGTCAGGGCCAGGATGGCGTAGAGGAGCCGTCGGCGGATGTTCATGCGTGGTCCGGTGCCCCGATGCTGCCCCTGGAGCGGAATTCGGCGATTTTGGGGCTGAAGGCGAGCGCGATTTTAGCACACGCGGATTACGAGTTGGTCACCGGTCTGAATGCCGGCCGCGAGGCAAAAGGCTTGGCATAAGATGTTGGCATGGACGATGTCGCCGCGTTCGTGATTGCCGGTGGACAAAGCTCGCGCATGGGACGCGACAAGGCGTTCCTGACCCTGGGCGGGAGCACGCTGCTGGAACGCGCGCTGGCCGTGGCGCGCTGCGTCAGCCAGGAAGTCACGATAGTGGGGCAGCGCGAGAAATTTGCCGCCTACGGAAGCGTCATCGAAGACGTCTTTCGCGGGCAGGGGCCGCTGGCGGGCATTCACGCGGCGCTCTCCGGCAGCGCATTCGAGCTGAACCTGATCATCGGCGTGGACACGCCGTTTCTCGATCCGAAGTTCGTGCAATATCTCGTGGACCAGGCGAGGAAGACCGGAGCGACCGTCACCGTGCCGCGCGTTGCGTCACAGGCACAGCCGCTATGCGCGGTCTACCGGCGCGAGTTTGCCCCGGTGGCGGAACACGCGCTGCGCCAGGGGCGCAACAATATCGTCCCGCTGTTCGCCGGGGTCACGACGCGCGAGATCGGCGACGTCGAAATGCGGGAACTGGCTTTTGACCCCCGAATGTTCGACAATCTGAATACTCCCGAGGAATGGGACCAGGCATGCAGACGAGCAACGACATAGGCAATCGTTCTCCCGCCACCGAAACCGCAGCCGCGCTGGAATACGGTCCGGACGGGGTGAAGCCCTACATTGAGTTCAAGGACGTATCGAAGGCGTTCGGCGACAACCGGGTGCTGGACCAGGTGAATTTCCAGGTGATGCCGGGCGAGACGGTTTGCATCCTGGGACGCAGCGGCGTGGGAAAATCGGTGTCGCTGCACAGCATCATGGGATTCCTAAAGGTGGACTCGGGCCGCGTGATCGTGGCTCACGAGGACATCACCGACTACGCCGAACCCGACCTGGAGCGCATCCGCAAGAAGGTCACCATGGTGTTCCAGAACGGCGCGCTGTTCGATTCCCTCAGCGTCGGCGAGAACGTTGCCTTTCCGCTGCGCGAACGCGGCGACCTGGACGAGCAACAGCTTTTCCAAGTCGTGGATGGGCTGCTCGACATGGTGGGCGTGAGAGCCATGCGCGACCAGCTGCCTTCGGATTTGTCCACCGGGATGAAGCGCTCGGTGGCCATCGCACGCGCGCTGGCGGCGCAGCCGGAGGCCGTTCTTTACGACGAACCAACCACCATGGTTGACCCGCTAATGGCGCAGCTACTAGGAGATCTGATCAAAAAGTTAAAGTTTCAGTTGAAGCTGACCAGCGTGGTGGTGACGCACGACATGAGGCTGGCGGAAAAGTTGGCGGACCGCATCGTGTTCCTGCACGAAGGCCGCGCGATATTCCAAGGCACATCGGAGGAGATGGACGAAAGCACGGAGCCGATCGTCCGCCAGTTTCTCCAGCTCGACGAACTCAACACCGAGCAGTTCCGCCGGACGGGCAGCGTACTCGGACAGCAACCGGGGATCTGAACCAATTTCCGAATTGAAGAATTTTAGAATTGACGAATTGAATTTACCGTCCCGCCGAGAGTTCACAATTCGTCAATTTTTCAATTCGACAATTCGCAAATCTGCTTACCCGTTCCCGTGCACGTGCTCCGGCCGGACGGTGTAGATCACCCGCACCTCGCCCGGTTGCGCGTAGGGGTACTTGTCCACTCCGAGATATTTTTTCGCCAGCTTATTGATGGAGTCGTCGCCGCCTTCCTGGGTGATGTCGGTCACCCGGCCGCGGACCTCGACGTAGCGGTAGGGATTTTCCGGGTCAACGATGGAGAGCGACACGCGCGGGTCGCGTCGGACATTGAGGTCCTTCTGCCGTCCGCGCGCGGAATTGAAAATGAGGTTATCGCCGTCGTAGTCAAACCAGACAGGCGTTACCTGCGGCTGGCCGTCGGGCATGAGCGTGCCCAGATTGGCGAATGCCTTCTTACCCTTGAACAAGTCGAGATATTTTTCAGGAATTTTTCCCGCCATTTTCTTCCTCCTGCCAAACGTCAATGAGTGCTTTTCAGAATCCTTGCGCCACCAAGCGCTCCACGGTGACCGCGCCCGTCGAACGCGCGCCGATCATCTTCTCCACATATTTCGCAACGATATCGGTCTCGATGTTCACCGGATCGCCCGGCTTGAGGGAGCACAGATTGGTCGCCTCAGCGGTGTGCGGGATGATGGCGATGGTCACTTTCGTTCCCTCCACCTTCGCCACCGTGAGGCTGATGCCCTCAATGGCGATCGAACCTTTGTACACGACGTAGCGCTCCAACTCGGCGGGAATTTCGACCTGCAGCCAGAAATCGTCGGCGCCGGGGATGCGCTCCAGGCCAAGAAATTTTCCCGTGCCGTCCACGTGTCCCTGCACAATGTGCCCGCCCATGCGGCCGTCGGCTTTCATCGGCAGCTCCAGGTTGACCAGCGCGCCCTCCTGGATGCGCGAGAACGACGTCAAACGCCAGGTCTCTTCCGCCAGGTCGGCGCGGAATGAATGGGGCGTGGCTTCAACCGCGGTCAGGCAGACGCCGCTCACGGAGACGCTGTCGCCCTTCTTCAATTCCCGCGGGGCGCGCTCGGCTTCAATGATCAGGCGGCGAGTGCCGCCCGTGGTGGTGATTTTCGCTATGCGGCCAACGTCTTCCACTAGTCCGGTAAACATGATGAATGCCTCGCAAATAGTCTATCGGTCAGTCGGTCGTTCGGTCTTTCAGTCTCTCGGCGTTGAAAGGAATTCGTCGCGACTGATAGACCGACAGACCGATCGACCGACAGACCTATGAGTACGGATCTTTCAAGTATCCTTCCACAGCAAAATCTTCTCCGAAGCGGTACAGCCGCATGTTTTTCACATGGGCGGCCTCGCTCATGCGGCGAAAGCCGGAGCCGGTGGCAAACGGCACCGCGCCACTGCCCGCCAGGATCTTGGGGGCGTAATACATGAAAACCTTGTCCACGATGCCGGAAGCCAGCGCCGCCCAGTTCACCATCGCGCCGCCCTCGATGAGCACGCTGGTGATGTCCAGTTCCCCGAGACGCTGCACGATTCTGCCCAGGTCGGGGCGGCCATCCGGACCGCCGAGCGCAACCTGCTCGACGCGAACTCTACGCTGTTCCAGTTCCCTGCGCTTTTTTTCCTCCGCGAACGAACACATGACCAGAACGTCGTCGCGGCAGGTTTTTGCCACGCGCGATTCCAGCGGCATGCGCAAGCGCGAATCCAGGATAATGCGCAGCAGCGGGCGGCGGCGCGGCAGCCCGGTGCGGTCGGTGAGCATCGGATCGTCGGCGATGACGGTGCCGACACCGACCATGATCGCGTCCATGGCGTGCCGCAGCTCGTGCACGTGCGCGCGCGCCTCTTCGCTGGTGATCCAGCCGCCGGTGGCGCCACCCGCGCCCAGAGCCGAGGGATTTTCCGATTCGCCCGGCGGCGGGGCAATCTTGCCGTCCAGCGTCATTGCAGCCTTCAGCATGACCAGCGGCGTGTGGGTGCGGATGTGCTTGGCGAATGCTTCGTTCAGCCGGCGCGCCTCTTCTTCGCCAACCCCAGTTGTGACCTCGATGCCGGCAGAGCGCAGCTTCTGAAATCCTTGTCCCTGCACTTGCGGGTTGGGGTCCTGCATGGCGGCGACGACACGGCGCACGCCGGAATGAATCACCGCATCGGCGCACGGCCCGGTGCGGCCCTGGTGCGAGCACGGTTCCAGGTTGATGTAGAGTGTCGCGCCGCGCGCGCGCTCGCCCGCCTGCTCCAGCGCCAGAATTTCCGCATGCTTCAAACCATCGTAGGTATAGGTACCCTCGCCGATCACCTGGCCATTTGCGTCCACGAGCACGGCGCCGACGCAGGGATTC
This sequence comes from Terriglobales bacterium, assembly GCA_036391015.1. Taxonomy (GTDB): domain Bacteria; phylum Acidobacteriota; class Terriglobia; order Terriglobales; family Acidobacteriaceae; genus JAIQGF01. The sequence goes on along the minus strand of DASWAR010000177.1, from coordinate 5,466 downwards.
GGGGAGACAAGAGCAATGCCGAGCCGCGCCAGCTCGAGCGCGCGCTGCATGAAGGCATGGTCTTGGTGTGGTGTATTCATCGGCGTGGCGGTTCGTCGTCGAGATCGGCAACTGCGGCCCCGCTGCGTCCTTTCGGACCGCGCCGGACAGGCGCGAGCTTGTCGGCGTAAGGATATCCGGGCGGCTCCGGTTTCCGGCGCAAGCGGTTCAGCAGCTCACGTAATAGTCTTTTCAGCTTCTCGCCCATGAAGTCTCCTACTCAAACAGCGAATCCACGAACTGTTCCGGATCGAAGGGCAACAGGTCCGTCTGCTTCTCGCCCACTCCGACGTAGCGCACCGGCAAGCCGAGCTCGCGCGAGATGGCGACGACGATCCCGCCCTTCGCCGTGCCGTCCAGCTTGGTCAGCACGATGCCGGTGACGCCCGCCGACTCGGTGAACAGGCGCGCCTGCTGCAGCCCATTCTGTCCGGTGGTGGCGTCCATCACCAGCAGGACCTCGTGCGGCGCGCCCGGAACAATGCGCTGCGCGGTGCGGCGCATCTTTTGCAGCTCGTCCATCAGGTTGCTCTTGGTGTGCAGGCGTCCGGCGGTGTCCACGATCACGTACTCGGTGTCGCGCGCCTTGGCCGCCTGCAACGCGTCGTAGAGGACGGCAGAGGGATCGCCGCCGGGCTTGGTCTTGATCACTTCGGTGCCGGTGCGGTCGCCCCAGACTTCCAGTTGCTCAATGGCGGCGGCGCGAAAAGTGTCGGCGGCGCACAGCAGCACCGTTTTTCCCTGCGCACGCAGCGCATGCGCCAGCTTGCCGATGGTGGTGGTCTTCCCCGTTCCGTTCACGCCTACCACGACGATCACTTCCGGCGGTTCCACGGCTTTGACCGGCTGCAGGCTGGCCCGGCTCAGGATGTTGAGCAGTTCGCCTTTCAGCACATGCTTGAGCTCGGCCACGTTGCCAATCTGCTTGCGGTCAACCTTCTCGCGTAACGCCTGCAGGACCTCCTGCGTGGTCGCGCTGCCGAGGTCGGCGGCGATCAAGGTAGCTTCCAGGTCGTCGAGGGTCTCGCGGTCAATTTCCTGGCGAAAGGAAACCACCTCTTCGATGCGCTCGCTGAGGTTTTCCCGGGTACGGGTGACCGCCTGCTTCATGCGGTCGAACAAGCCGGGTTTCTTGGGCTCCTCGTCGAGGCTGCCGAACAGGGTCTGGATCATGGGGGATCACGGTGGCGCAGGCGCCGCCCGGCGCACGCGCCGAACCAGTCATTATAGATGGGAGTGTTCCCGCGGAGCCGCGGGCGCGTCTTCTTAGGTGTCGCGGCGCTTGACCGGGGCGGCGGCCGGTATTACCCTTTCCGCAAGTCACAGTGGGGTGTGACGACCACCCCAGCAGGCCAGAAGCGGGCCCGCCGGGGACCCCGGCGTGTTTCTTTCTTTCCCGGCGTATTTCCATTCCGCGAGAAGGAGCCTCCCCATGATTTCACGCATCGTCAGTTGCACCATCAAGCCGGAAACAATCAGCGAATTCCGCACCGCCCTCAAGTCCGAAGTCCTGCCCGCCATCACCCGGCAGCCCGGCTTCGTGGATTTGGTCGAATCTCTGGATCCCGCAACCGGCGCGTTCGTGTGCACCACGCTGTGGAAGACACTCCAGGACGTGGAACACTATGACCAGACGCTGTTCCCCCAATTGGCGCAAAAGCTGGTGCCGCTGTTGAACGGCCAGCCCGACATCAAGACGCTGACGGTGGAGAACTCAACCGTGCACGACATCAGCTCGGGAGAAAGCGCCGCGGCGTAAACGAGTCGCGAGTCGCGAGTCCCGAGTGGGTAGCGGAAGAACAAAGAGCCACGGATTTACGCGATCAATGCGGATCAACAGCATCGGTTGCCAGTCCGTTATCAGTCCGCGTGAGTACGTGGCTTCTTCTTGCAGTTAGCTGCGCGTGGTTTGTACCGAGACGTCGACCGGGTTGGCAACTGCGGCAGCCGCCAGGTTGTCTTCCACAACGGCGGTGCGGCGGAGATGCAGGTCACCGCGTTCAAAGATGCGCTCCAGCGCCGCGACCACTAGCGGATCAAACTTGTTTTGCGCCAGCGACTTGATGATCTTCACCGCGTACTCGGCCGGGCGCGCAGCCTGGTAAGGGCGGTTGGTGGTCATGGCGTCAAACGTATCGGCCACGGCGATGATGCGCGGCACCAGCGGCAGTTCGTCTCCCTTGAGGCCAAACGGATAACCGCGGCCGTCGAGCGACTCGTGGTGCAGTTCGATGCCGGGGATCATTTCCTTCAACTGCTGCACCGGACGCAGGATGTTGGCGCCGCGCGTGGTGTGCGTCTTCATGATCTCGTACTCTTCCGGGGTCAACGCTCCGGGCTTCTTCAGGATGCGGTCCTCGATGCCGATCTTTCCCACGTCGTGCAGTCGCGCCGAGACGCGCACAACTTCAACCTGCTCCTCGCTCAGGCCCATCTCTTCGGCCAAGCGCACGGAGTAGCCCGTCACGCGGTCGGAGTGGCCGCGGGTGTACGGGTCCTTTTCGTCAACCGCGCCGGCCAGCATCTGGATGGAGCCCATGAACAGCGCGCGGTTTTCCTCGGCGGCGCGCTTCAGGTCGGCGACGAAGCGCTCCAAGTCCTGGGTCATGTGGTTGAAGGTTTGGGCTAATTCGCCGAATTCGGTGCGGCTGGTGAGTTGCACGCGTTGCGAGAAGTCGCCGCGTGCGATCGCCCGGCTGGAATTGGTCAGGATGACAAGCGGTCCGGTGATGCGGCGCGCCGCGAAGACGCCGACAATTCCCGCCAGCACCACGGCGTAGATCGCGTACGTGATCCCTTGCGACTGCATGTCAATGACGTCGCGGTAGGCGTCGGACTGCGGCTTCTGCGCGATCACCGCCCATTCCAGCGACGGCACCGGGCTGAAGGTACCGAGCATGGCGGTCTTCTGCCCGTCGGGCCCGAAGGAGGTAAACTCCTTGGTCGCAACCACCGCCTTGCCGCCGGATTCAACGAAGTTCTTGACGATCTCAAACTTCGTCATGTCCTGCCCGGTGGCATAGTTGGAAGTGGCGGCGGTGATCAGCCTTCCCTGCCGGTCCACGACGTAGGTCAGCAGGCCCCCGAATTTGGCGACCTCCTGCAACCGCGAGCGCAAGAAATTCAGATCGATGGCAGCGCCGAGCAGCCCGATAAACCGCCCGCCCGCCGAGATCGGAGTGCTGAACAACATCACGATGCGGCGATCCCGGCCGGTTTCGATGGTCAGCGCCTGCCCGGTATAGGAGCGGCCCTGGCTGCCGGCAATGAAGGCCCGCTCCAGTTCTTTGCGGACGAAATCGTCGGGCGTGAGGCGTCCGGCGGAAATGCCCTTGGCATCGGCATTCAGCACGGTGGCGTAGCCGACGTCGGGAGAGGAAGAAACGAACTTCTCCAGCAGAGCGCGCAACTCGGGCGCGCTGACATGCTCGCCGTGCAGGTCGCCGCCGCTGGCAATCACGATCGCCGACGCCAGGTTGCCGAGCATGGTTTCCAGGCTGCGTTGCCGGTGTTCGATGTCCTCACCCACCGACTGGGTAATCGTGTTCTGAAGGTACATTTCGTTGGTCTTCAGACGAACGCGATTAATGGACATCACCTGCCCGGCGTAGAAATACATGGGCACGACGCTGACCAGGATCAGCACCCCGAGAATCAGGTACAAGATCGGCACGCGAGCCGGAATCGTGAGCTTCCAGAGCAAATCAACGCCCCCGCAATGCTGCGATTGTATGATGGAAGCAGGTCCGGCAGGGCACAATTTGTCGGGGAGAGTTACCTTAGTACAGGGTCTCGCATCACACCTGACAAGCCGCGATGGCCAAAATTACCGCCCTCGTCCATACCCACAATGACGCCGAGCGCATCGGCCGCGCGCTGGAGTCGCTGCGCGCCTGCGACGAAGTTCTGGTGATCGATCATGCCTCCACCGACGACACCGTCAAGCTCGTCCGCAATCACGGTGCGGTGGTCAAGGAAGGCGTCCCCGGCGTGTCCCCAGGGGTCTACGCGATGGACGCGGGTCACGACTGGATCCTGTGCCTGCTCCCCACCGAAGCCGTCAGTGAGGGGCTGGAGGCGTCGCTGTTCGAATGGAAGGAGCGGCGCGAAGAGACTTCCGATCAGGATGAAAAAGACAAGCCCGAGTCCGCAGCGTGCAGCGTTGCGTTCCAAGTGCGCGAGGAAACCGGCAGCGGCTGGAGGGGGCTGGGCGCGCATACCCGGCTGGTGTACCGGAAAGCGATCAACTGGACCGGCCATTTTCCTCCGGACGATGCCAACGCGGAGATTCTTCCCGGACACCTGCTGCGATTTCGCAAACCGTAGCCACGCGGCGGGTGCCGGTCACAATTATTGCGATTCCTGAAACGCTGATCCTGCGGTGTAACTTGCGATTAGGCGATTTCACAATAGTTACAGATTTGGCCTACGATTGAGGTGGTCACGGTCGTTGTCCGAGGACTCTATACATGGCAATGCGCCTGCTCGCTTGCGGTCTACTGTTGTGCTCTACGCTCGCAGCAGCGCAACGGTCCGATTGCGCCTCAGTTGCCAAATCCGGCGACGAAGTTACTCTGACTGCCAACTCATGGGACCCTGTGCTCGCCGTCGGGCGCACCTTGGCGGACCGCTACGGAATCGGCGTGAATGTCGAGGCTCCAAAATGGGCTTTCCCCGGCGATACGGAAGACGTAGCCGTTGCTGACCCCGAGTACAGCGCGCAGCACGGCAACATTCACTATCAGGTTATGAAACGCCATGTCGTTCAGGTGCGATTTTTGGCGGCTGGAAACGCGCCGCCGAGCGACGTCCCCGGCCTGCTGCGCCAACTCATCGAGGCGGCCAATAAGGAAATGCCTTACGCGTACCGACTTGACGCAACCGACAGCGACTATGCCCTTGTCCCCTCAAGAACTCGCAATTCGGCGGGTCAATTGGAAGACGTGCAGCCCTTGCTCGACCGTCACGTGAGTATCCCGTCAGCTTCACGCCCCATCGCCGATCATGCAAAGCTGATGGCCGACCAACTCAGCCACCAGACGGGATTGAACATCAGTTGCTGCCAGGCAATGGTGGCCGGGATTCCCTGGGGTTTGGCGAAGGTTCCATTCCAGGCGGACGACAAGCCCGCCCGGGAGGTTCTGAAGACGCTCATCCGCTTGGAGGAACAGGCTAACTCCGAGGCACCGAATCGACACCCCACTTATGACCATTGGAGCGTCGGTTGTGACGGTGCTGGCGCGCCGTGGTGCTTCATAGAAGTCGAGGGTAAGTTCAGACCCCGGTGCCAGTAACGATCCTCCGGCAGAGCCGGAGGCTTTTCCGGTTGCTGGCCCCTCAAAGGGGCCTGATCGCAACCGGTCAAAGTCAAAACCACAAGCTCCACACGCCGATGTGGTAACCCGGACCACAAGAACGGAGGAAAGC